>CAYOER010000001.1:0-84952 GCA_964403205.1 uncultured Candidatus Saccharibacteria bacterium
ATTGTCAATAATTGGGGAGAGGAGACACTGGCAGATATTATCTACGGTTATGGAGAAGAGAGATATTCTAGAAGAATAGCAAAAGCTATAGTGGAATATAGGAAAAAGAAAGCAATAAAGTCCACATCTGAGCTAGTAGAGATAATAAAGAGTGCAGTACCGAAATTCTATATGACAGGGAAGATCCATCCAGCTACTAGGACATTCCAAGCCATACGTATAGCCGTAAATGATGAATTAAATGGCATAAAAGAAGTCTTAAATAAGGGATTAAATGTATTGACAAAAGGTGGAAGAATAGCCGTTATATCATTTCATAGTTTAGAAGATAGAATAGTGAAAAATTTTAATAAAGAAAAAGAGAAATCAGGTCAAATAAAGATAATTACAAAGAAACCAATAGTAGCGAGTGAAGAAGAATTGAAAAATAATCCAAGATCAAGAAGTGCCAAACTTAGAATAATAGAAAAAATATAAAAATAAATAAATGATAAAGTTTATAACAATTTCATACAAAATAATACATAGAGAAAGACAGAGATTATTTTATTTTCTTATTGCAGTGATATTGATTACAGCATCTTTCTATGCCTTCCTAATACAAAAAGCTATTATGAATGTAGTTGCAAGAGAGAAAGTAATGAATGAAGTCATGGAAGTATCTACAAGAGTCGCTCTTCTAGAAGAAGCTCATCTATCCTTGAAAAATAATATTACTCTAGAGCTTGCCTATGAAAAAGGATTGAAAGATACAGGAGTTTCTTATTATATTTCAAAGAAATCTCTTACTGCAATGGCTTCAAAAAATGAACTCTAATCAGAATTTTATTCCTAGAATTCGTTTCGTCCTTGTCCTTATATGCATTTTTGCATTGATTATAGTTTCTAAGCTGTATTGGGTGCAAATAATAAAAGGCGAAGAATATGTAAGTAAAGGTGATACCCAATATACTAGGCCATCTATTAGAAATCTGAATAGAGGCTCTATTTTTTTCCAAACAAAGAGTGGTATAAAGATCAATGTAGCTACCATAAAAGATGGCTATACATTGGCAATAAATCCGAAAAATCTAAAAGATCCAGAAAGTGTGTATAAGATATTATCTCAGTATCTGGACATAGATAATAAGACTTTTATGGAGAAAGCATCAAAGAAAAATGATCAATACGAAGAGATACAGAGGAAGATTGATCATGCTACTGGTCTCTCTATAAAGAGTATGAGGATTCCTGGTGTAGATATTATAGAAGATAATTGGCGAATATATCCTGGTGGGGAAATGGCCTCACATACTATCGGTATTACCGGTTATAATAATGAAAATAAAATAAAAGGACAATATGGTTTAGAAAAGTATTATGAAAATATTCTAACTAGAGAAAATACCTCTACCAGTATAAATTTCTTCGCTGAATTATTTACAAATATAAAAAGCACAGTTTTCGAAGATAAAAAAGAAGAAGGCAATATAATATCTTCTATAGATCCGACAGTGCAGAATGAATTGGAGAAAGTACTTGCAAAAGTACAGAGTACATGGAAATCAGATAAACTCGGTGCCATAATAATGGATCCAAAGACTGGAGAAATACATGCTATGGCTCTACGTCCTAGTTTCAATCCCAATAATCTGAAAGATATAGCTGATCCTGCTATATTTTCCAATACTCTCGTTGAGGGTGTATATGAAATGGGTTCTATTATAAAGCCTTTGACTATGGCTGTAGGTATTGATTCTGGAGTAATAAATAAAGATTCTACATATGAAGATACAGGATTTATGAATCTAGATGGGAAGAAGATCTCAAACTTTGACGGTCGTGCTCGTGGTAGAATTTCTGTACAAGAAATATTGAATCAAAGTCTAAATGTTGGTGCTGCGACTATTGCACTCAAAGTAGGTAATGAAAATTTCACAAAATATTTCTTGAGCTTCGGTCTAGGAGATATAACTGGTATAGATCAGCCGAATGAACAGAAGGGAATGGTAAAGAATCTAGAATCACCTAGGGATATAGAACATGCTACTGCTTCTTATGGACAGGGTATAGCTATGTCACCTATTGCGACTATTAGAGCATTGTCTATACTTGCAAATGAGGGAAAAATAGTGAGACCGCATATTGTAAAAAAAATAGAATATTCTGATGGATTGAAAAAGATTATTCCAAAAGAAGAAATACAGGTTATAAAGAAAGAGACTGCAGAAGATGTGACAAGGATGCTTGTAAATGTCGTTGACCATGCATTACGAGGAGGGAAAGTGAAAATGCAGAACTATAGCATAGCTGCAAAGACTGGTACTGCACAATTTGCGGATAATGTGAATGGTGGGTATTATAGTGATAGGTATCTACATTCATTCTTTGGCTATTTCCCAGCATATAATCCAGAATATATAGTATTCCTATATCAAATATACCCAAAGAATGTAGAATATGCCTCAGAAACCCTCACAGATCCGTTTATTGAAATAGTGAATTTCCTAATCAATTATTATGAAATTCCACCAGATAGATAGAATAAGATAGATAAAAAATAGACAGAATAGAAAAATATGAAAATCTTTTTTAAAAAAATAATTACATTAATATTGGAAATAGAATCTAGAATTGTATTGAAGAAATACAATCCGACTATTATTGCTGTTACAGGTAGTGTTGGGAAAACTTCTACAAAAGACGCAATATATACTGTTCTATCGGCTACACCAGTTCTTGTCAGAAAAAGTGAAAAAAGTTTCAATAGTGAAATAGGTGTGCCTCTGACTATACTCGGTTGCTCCAATGCATGGAATAATCCTCTAGCATGGATGAAAAATATATTCTTAGGATTAGAAATTATAATTTTCCATACAAAATATCCTAAATGTCTGATATTAGAAATCGGTGCAGATCATCCAGGAGATATAAAGCGTATTACAAAATGGCTGAAACCAGATATAGCTGTAATCACCAAGATCAGTGATATACCAGTACATGTAGAATTTTTCCCTTCTCCAGAAGAACTTTTCAAAGAGAAATCATATTTAGCAAAAGCTTTAAAAAAGAACGGTACTATTGTATTTTCTAATGATAATATAAAGATAAGAACTTTAATAAAAGAAATTAATAGAAAGTCTATAGGATATGGTCTAGAAGAAACACAGTCTACTGTAAATGCTTCAAATTATAATATTTCTTATGGCGAAAGGAATAGTGTTAGAGTGCCTATAGGTATAAATTTCAAATTGAATTATGATGGTAATAGTCTACCGGTAAATCTAAAAGGTGTTCTAGGATTACAACATATCTATCCTGTACTAGCTTCTGCTACTGTCGGTATTGTACAGGGTGTTATACTAATAGATATTATTAATTCTCTCAATAATCATATACCTCCTAGAGGTAGAATGAATATTCTAAATGGTATAAAGGATAGCGTAATAATAGATGATACATATAATTCATCCCCAGATGCTCTGCGAGAAGCTCTATTATCTATGCAGAAAGTAGAATGCACTGGCAAAAAAATAGTGGTTCTCGGTGATATGATGGAGCTCGGGAAATTTTCTAAAGAAGAGCAT
The DNA here is from genome assembly GCA_964403205.1 of uncultured Candidatus Saccharibacteria bacterium. Classification (GTDB taxonomy): domain Bacteria; phylum Patescibacteriota; class Minisyncoccia; order Phycocordibacterales; family PALSA-1337; genus CAIOGI01. The sequence continues at coordinate 3,567 of CAYOER010000001.1, forward strand.
ATAAAAGCTGGTATTCTAGCTCATGAAACTGCCTCTATAGTCGTTACCGTAGGTCAGAGATCAAAGATTATGAATGGTAATGTGTCATTTGATTCCAATGGAGATGCTATTGAATATATTCGTGGAATAATAGAAAAAGGGGATATTATTCTTGTGAAGGGTTCACAATCTATGAGAATGGAGAAAATTGTAAAAGAGCTTCTGGAAGAGCCGTATAAAGCCGGGGAGCTCCTCGTCAGGCAGGATGCAGAGTGGCTTGCCAAGAAGTGATTTCTAGGTTATTTTAGTAAGTAGGGTATGGAATAGTACGCTGAGGAGATATCCGCAGGCCGATGAGGCCGAGGACTAGGAAATTTCTAGCAAGAAATTTCCGTATCTCCGAAGTGTACTATTCCGTACCTAGAGTTAATGGCCCTATCGTCTATCGGCTAGGACACATCCTTCTCAAGGATGGAAGCAGAGTTCGATTCTCTGTAGGGTCACTCGAATAAAAAAGCTGGTTCCCGGAGGAACCAGCGTGTAGAGGGAAGGAGGGAGAGATGCAAATCGAAACCCTGCCTTGCCTCTGAAAGAAAACTAGGTGCTGGATAAGTGTTCTTATCTCTGACTCCATATGCCTTGATGCCAGTTGACTGTTGCGACTTACCCAGCACCTACTATCTATATAATATTCCTATATATTTTATAAGTCAAGTAAATTGTGCTATTATTTACCTCAATGAACGATAAATTCTTAAAGCCATATGATCCCGTTTCTACAGAGGCAGATATATACAAAATCTGGGATAAAAGTGGATTTTTTAATCCTGATAATCTACCAGAGAAATATAAGGACAGTAAGCCATTTTCTATAGTTTTACCACCACCCAATGTTACCGGAACATTACATATGGGGCATGCAGCTATGCTTGCTATAGAGGATATAATGATCAGATACAAGAGAATGAAGAGTTTCAAGACCCTCTGGATTCCTGGTACGGATCATGCTGCTATTGCTACACAGTCCAAGGTAGAGAAAGAGATTTCAAAAAAAGAAGGGAAGAGCAGACATGATCTAGGAAGGGAAGAATTATTGAAAAGAGTAGAGGAATTTGCAAATGAAAGTCATGATACTATAGTCAATCAAATAAAAAGAATGGGATGTTCTCTAGACTGGTCACGCGAAGCCTTTACCCTAGATGAAAAGAGGAATCTAGCAGTACGTACTGCCTTCAAGACTATGTATGATATGGGACTTATCTATAGAGGGTATAGAATAGTCAATTGGGATCCAAAGGGTCAGACTACAATATCAGATGATGAAATAGTCTATGAAGAGAGACCTACGAAGCTCTATACTTTCAAATATTCAAAAGACATTCCTATTTCCATTTCTACTACTAGACCAGAGACCAAGCTCGGTGATACGGCTATTGCTGTACATCCAGATGATAAAAGATATAAGAAATATATAGGATTAGAATATGATGCTATATTTGCTGGTGAAAATATTCATATAAAGGTTATTGCAGATGAAGGCGTAGATCCTGATTTCGGTACTGGAGCTCTAGGTGTGACACCAGCTCATAGCTCTATAGATTGGGAAATGGCCGAAAGACATAATCTACTTTTGAAACAAGTTATAGATGAATATGCACGTATGACTGTCGGTGGAGATAATATAAAAGGCAAAAAAATAGTAGAAGCTAGAGAAGAAATTGTAAAATGGCTAAAAGAAAATAATCTTCTTGAAAAAGAAGAGGATATTAAACATAATATAAGTTTAGCTGAGAGAACCGGTGGAATAATAGAGCCGTTGCCTAAACTTCAATGGTTCATCGCTGTAAATAAAAAATTCAAAAAAGGTGATAAAGAAATGACTTTGAAAGAGATGATGAAGGAAGTAGTAGGGAATGGTTCTATAAAAATAATTCCAGAGAGATATGAGCGTGTATATTATAATTGGATAGAGAATCTACATGATTGGTGCATATCTAGACAGATCTGGTATGGACATAGGATACCAGTATGGTATAGAGATAAAGAAATATATATAGGTACGGAAGCTCCAAAGGATGATATAAAAGGGAATACATGGGTACAGGATGAAGATACTCTGGATACATGGTTTTCTTCTGGACTTTGGACATTCTCTACTCTTGGTTGGCCGGAGAAAACAGAAGATCTCAAAGTATTTCATCCTACAGATGTATTGGAAACTGGTTATGATATTCTATTTTTCTGGATAGCTCGTATGATACTCATGACAGGATGCATTCTAGACACTATTCCATTCAAGACTGTATATCTGCATGGACTTGTACGTACATCAAAGGGTGAGAAAATGTCAAAGTCAAAACCAGAAACCAATATTGATCCATTGGATATGATAAATAAATACGGTGCAGATGCCACCAGACTCTCTCTCATTATCGGTACAGGACCGGGAAATGATATAAAGCTTTCAGAAGATAAAATAAAAGGATATAAGAATTTTGCCAATAAACTTTGGAATATCGCCCGATTTATTTTCGAGAATACGAAAGGGGATAGTATTATAGATAATTTCAAAGATTATTCAGATATAGATAATAAACTCAAGGATGAAATACATACTCTAATAATAGAGATTACAAAAGAAATGGATGAATATAAATTCTATATTGTCGGAGAGAAACTCTATCATTATATTTGGCATGAATTCGCAGATAAAATATTAGAAGAAAGTAAAAAGATTCTAAAAGAGGGTAATGAGAAAGAAAAATTATCAAGAAAGCAATTCTTATTACATACATTAGAAAGCATTTTGAAAGTACTCCACCCATTTATGCCATATATAACAGAAGAAATATGGAAAGATATACCAAGAAAAGATAAAGATCTACTTATGATAGAGAACTGGCCAAAATAATGAATTTCCTATATACAATAAGCCCACTTATTCTACAAAAGATAATATGGATACCGACTAGGATTATTCTAAGGTTTTTCATTCATCTCAAAATAGAAGGTTTAGAGAATCTAAAAAATGTAAAATGTAATGTGATTTTTGTTTCCAATCATAGTAGTGAATTTGATCCGATACTCCTCCCTGCTTCTCTACCTTTTTTCTCTAGATTTTCTCCAATATTCTATGCCTCTCTCACAAGAGATAAATATATAAATAGTGGTTGGAGGAAGATGTTCTATGGAGGATTCGTATTCAAGATCTGGGGCTCGCATCCTATCTATACCGGTAAGAAAGATTATGGAAAATCTCTGATAAATCATATTGAAATTCTAGAAAAAGGTAAAAATCTATTCTTTTTCCCTGAAGGTAGGATTACAAAAGATGGTAATATTGGACCTGCGCATGGTGGTGTAGCGTATCTAGCAAAATATACTAAATGCAATATAGTACCGATAGCAATATCTGGAGTATATGGAATAAATATGAAAGATTTCTTTCTCAGAAGAAGATATATAAAAGTTATTTTTGGTAAAGAAATAAAAGTAGATGAGCTTGCAGATAATAATTATAAAGAAGAGGCAGAGGAGGTGATGGGGAGGGTGAGGGGGTTAATTAATTTATAAATACAGTTTATTTTTATATATTAATATGGAAAATTGGAAAAAAATTTTAATAAATAAACCACCTACTGGATCTACACAGGAGGAAATTGAGAATTGGAAAAATGGAATACGTATTTTACGTGAAAAAGAAGAGATTGACTATTTAGAAAAAATGAAAAAATTAGAAGATCAGTGGAGTAGAAAAGAATGGGAAGAAATGAAATATTTACTTAATAAACTCTCATTAGAACAGATTTTATGGATTGCTAATAAAGTTGGTATAGAATTTACTGGAGGTAATGAGAATATTACAGATACAAAAAATATGACAGCAAAAGAACAATTCATCTTTGTGTTTGATGAGGTGCCTAGAGAAGAGTTGATGAGATATTATAATGATGTTACAGATGGACAAAAAGAAATAATTAAAATAAAAAATATAAATGATCTAAATCTATTAAACGCTGTAATAGAGATAGATGAAGTAGAATATCTTATAAACAAGGATGGCGCGGAAGCTATTAAATCAGAAGATAAAACAATCCTTCTTAAAAGAATAATTGATGGTGAATCTAGTCTTATCTCTATTGATAAAATCAAAAAAGCAATTAAAGATAATGGAATTATTGATTATTTATGAATAAACTAATCTATATTATTCCTGGTCTAAGAGAGCATTGTAATTTAGTTAGATATAAAATGTTGACAAAGGCTCTTGAAGATAAAGGATACAAAGTGAATCGTGTAAATCCGAATTGGTACAGACCTCTTTCGGAGCAGGTTTTTCATGTCGAAAAAGATTCAATCGTTTTTGGTTTCTCTTTTGGGGCTGTTATAGCTTATCTTATTGCAAAGAAATACCCATGTAAAAAGGTTATTTTTGCTTCTATTTCACCCATACATGAATTCTCTTTTAATAGTCTTGTAAAAGATTATTCTGAATATATGTCAAAACCTCTTGCTAAAGAAATAGCGACTGATATTAAGAATATAAAAATCTCATTGGAAAGTCTCAAAGTACCTTTTGTAACATTGGCTGGTCAGCTTGAGAAGATGAAGGCTGATATTATCATTCCATCTACTAATCATAGAATAACTCCAAAGTATATTAAATATATTGAGAATTTGGTATAAGATGTTATATCTATACTAGTATTATGGAATTATTGATTATTTAAAATAATAACTGCGTGTCTATAAACACCCCATACATATAATTACTTCATTAATAAATAAACGTGGACTTATCCACCTGTTATCTATGTTGTTTCTAAAGTTTGGCCTATTTCCTAGATAAAATATATGAGTTTTCCACTTGACTTATCAATCCCTTTACTTTTAATCTACCTATGTTATAATATTGACAGATTCAGCTCATTGACGTCTAATGAGTGAACTCTAACAGTAAACAATCAAAAAATAGAAGGAAGTCGTTATGACTACTACCATCGCACGGTTAGTACGGTTTATCGCGATCTCCTTAATCGCGATTTCAATCATCATCGGGGCGCGAGCTCAGGTGGTGCAGGGGGGGACGGTGCTCCGTTTGCCCCTTGATAATATCGAGGAGTACGCGGCGACAAATACTTCGATTCTCTGGGTTCAGGTATATCAGATTATGATCGATGGTTACTCTACGGTTTCTAGTCGATTGTCGTCAGATATTCTCAATCCGCGTCTAACAAAGGATCAATTAGACGAACTTCTTCGAAACAGGATGAATACCTTACTCGGAGAAATGCTTACAGAACCAATTGATCCAGATTTGGATCTCACTAGGGAGTTGAGAGTTTCAGCGGATGCAACGGGAAGAATTGGTAAAGGAGGAGCAAGTTCTCAAACCATTGAATTCCTTGATTGCACTTCTCCTATCTCATTTGTTCGTGTTACGACAGGGAACAACGATGTATACACTATTCCAGATGTCTCCCAGTATGAAATGCGGATGAATAATAGAATTGCCTTTCGAGTGAAAGGTCTTCGCTGGGCCGTCCAACAACTCTATGATGAGGAGGGTAACTTCCAGAGTTATGGATTGAAGGATGGTAAAAACAATTCAGACCCAGATATAGGCTGGGTTGATGCTACCAAAGAACTTCTCTATGTGGACACCAGGCTAATCACCGGTGAGCCACATACCTATAAGGTGGTCTTGAATGATGGAGCATACAGAGTGGTGGATGGTTCTGGAGTCGAAAGACCTGAGATTATCCCTATTCGTACAGCTATCATGGACAATTCTGACGGTACGGTTACTGTCAGAGTTTTAGGAGGAGACTCCTATCGCACTCTTGTCTTGGAGGAGTCAACAGATTTCTCCGATTGGACAGAGATTCACAGGGTAGAGAGAAGGCCTGACTTTTATGGTGAACAGGCTTTCCAAGTAACTCTACCCAGCTCAGAGTATAGTTTCTTTCGAGTGAAAGGACTATAACACTCATTAAGCGAGAAGCTCCCAGGCCATCACGGTCAGGGAGCTTCCTTTTTCATACTTAACTATCTACCTTCTATCTTTCATTTATTGTGGGTTGTACCACTTGTACCTCTACAGTATTATTACCAGGTACATTAATTTCTGTCTCGCCTACTAATTTTTTACAACCAATTTCAAAAGTATATTCACCTTTATTAGCTACTGTAAGTGGCATAGCAATAGTAGATTTATCATTTGGTAGAATTACAGTATTATTTGAACTATCTTTTGTCCATCCAGTAATATCAATTGGAACATCGCCAGCATCATAGACTGTTCCTCTACAACTATTTGAAACGAAGCCAGATATATCTCCTGTATCCCAATTCAACCCAAACTCCTGCCCAGGCCTAACCTTTACAGATGTTTTACCTTCTACATCATTTAACCACAAAGGTAGAGAACCTGCTGATGGTGTATTTACGGTTAACTGTACTGAATTCATTGCGCCCAATGTACAACTATTTGGTGTTGCTGATGCATTAGTACACACCATACTATATGTATAAGTTCCGACTGGAGGTTTTAATGTTTCAGAACCACTTATACCACTCCACGTTCTTCCTCCTGGGTTTTCAGTAACGGTACAATCTATTGCATTTGTAGATGTCCAATGTAATACTGCTGATTCAACATCAGCATCATATCTAACTATCGTTGGAGGAGTAACACCGAGACTACTACATGAAAGATTTATGGGTTCTGGTGGTGCTAAAGAAAGGGTAATAGTGTGTGAAGTCCAAGGGGAAGATGCAATGTATATATCGTATGCTTTCACTCTAAATGTATGTTCTCCTTCATCAATCCATCCTTTTATTGCATTTTGTTCTACTCCTGAGTCTACAAACCCTGTATAATACTCTACATCACCATCATTATCCCAATCAATCATATATGCTACCTGATCACCATTTGGATCAGTCGAAATAAAATTGAATGTATAGGATGTTTCTGTTGTACCTGTTGAAGGTAGAGGATGGTTAGGACCAGTAATTATAGGAGCGCTAGGTGGTTGATTGAGAGGTTCTATTGCAGTTGCATTAAAGTTATATGATATTGTCTGAATAGGAACATTTATTGTTGCTACAGTACCACTAGATTTATCTGTGTGTAGAGGTGCATTATTTCCATGACATCCCCACGTTTGATTATAATCTGCTCCCGTTTGTGCGAACATGAAATATCTATAATAATATTTACCGAAGGTAGACGCAAAATTGAAAGTAGGATTCAAAGGTCCTGCTGTTGTTATAGTACATTGCATAGAGTATCCATTTGTTTCATTACCTGTTAGTGAACCACATGTCATACCATTTGTATTAGTTACAGTCTTTGTCGGAGGAGACACAACTAACGGTATATACACAGCTCCATCAGGGCCGGGTAATAGATCGTAGACAAATTTATCGACATTATTTACAAAACTAGCTATATCAGCTCTATTTCTAAGCATTAGAGTATCAAGAAAAAATGATGTATTGCCGACTCCAACAAGATTTACATAAGTTCTTTCATAGAGAGCTCTTAATTCTGCTATAGGTAATGTATTAGCAGTATCTGTATTAGGACACCAAACACTATTATTGTCTGGACCTAGTGAATATGAAAAACTACTATAAAAACTAGGTAAACCACCATAATTTATTCCATCTGGTCTCGTCGGTGGTTCAGTATCTACTCTCCATTGACCGTATGGTGAATCAGCAGAATATCCTGTACCAACCCAGCTAATATCGGCATATTTATGAGGTTTGAATGTTAATAATAGATTGGTACCAACAGGTAAAGATGCTCCATCATTTATAGATTCATTTGTACCAGAATTTTTTATATCTACATTATATTTAATATTTACAGTTCTAGGACCTAATGCAGATTCCCATCCAGACCATCTACCTTCGAATGCATTTCCAGCATTATTCCAATAATAATAGAGTGAATCAGTATATTGTTGAGTCCAGACGAAACTCTTTGCCTCTGTTATAGTAGGGGAGAATAGAAAAGCAGAAGATATAATCATTGCTAGTATATATGTAGCTAATACAGTCCTTTTTCTATGTATTCCGAATGCCAATGCTATGAGTATAAGCGCAATTATTGCTATAGTTGTTACTAATACATTATTACTTTTTTTATTACATAGATTAGGATCTATACTATTGCAATCATAATATATAGTGCTCTGATCTACGATCTTACCACCACTCCATAGCTCTGTATATAATGAGAATTTATCTAGATTTTTCTTTGATACAAAATCTTTCTTTACTGCCATCATTTCTCCAGTTACTGGACCTTCATATGTGTATTCTACTAGGGGAGTCTTCATAGTATTATCTGCTATTGGACCTTCATATATTTTCATAATCAATTTATTATCTGGAATAGACTGAGATGTTCCACTATTATGAAGACAGGAGAACATTGTAGATGTCTTACCTTTCTCTATTGGAAATGCAGTAATAGAAGGGAAGTTCAATCTTACTTTATCTACACCGTCACGGACATAGCGAATATTGAGAATTGATTTTGTATCTTTATATGTCAGTTCTGCTACGAGATAGTATACTGGGAATTCTTTATCAGCTATTAGCATATCCACAGGGGTAATGGATTTTGCTTTTATACTATAGCTTTTCTTTATTTCTCTTATGAAATTATCTGGATTAATACTATCCCATTTATATAATTTCCATACTACATTTACTTTCTGATCTTGATTAGTAGTATTCATTATATTAGCAACAATATTTGCAGAATTTTTATTATCTATTCTAGGAGGGAAGGCAGCAAAGAAATATGGCGCTTTATTTATTGTTACGAATGATTTCTCAAATGCTACAGTATTTTTTATTCCATCTACATGGAAATCAAAGGTATTACCAGTAACATCATCAGTGAAGCTAAGTCCTAATAGATTGAATTTATTATCTGTTATGAAATAATTGGCTATCATATAGTCGCCCTCTTCTGAATATAGCGGTATAAACCATTCAAATGATACAGGTACAGATTTATGTGCTGGTATAGAGATATTATCCTTGACTATGAATTGATCCACTACTGCTGGACCATTTGCATCATTTCCACCAGCTCTTATTTTCATTATTTTTATATAATGACTACCACCCACTACAGGATAATCGTTATTATTGGTTATATTTCCTGTAAATTGCATTTTTGTACCGGTAATTACATTTGTACTAGCTGTATGTAGATTGACTTGTACACTTCCGAATTTATAATAATCAAAACAATTAACTATATTTTCTAATTCAAGAGTTTTACCAGATGAACCTGTTGATGGCACTAGTGGAAATGGTGGTGGAGTCTTCTCTCTAGTAGATGTACTGAGCTTTTCCCATTCCAATCTTGCTTTTTCTATTTCAATTTTGCTTTCTGCTGGAGTTTTTGAACTTAATATTTCATCTATTTCTTTTTGTGATAGCCACTTAACACTTTCTTCAGATAATCCGAAATCTTTCAGAGTTTTCTTTGTAGTTGTTTGGGCATTTGCAATATTTATTGAAAATATGTATGCGGATATTAGAAATATTGTTATTGATAATACTGACAGTGAGATTGAGGATGAAATAGATTTCTTATTTATTAATTTATTCATAATTAAATATATATTAGTTAGCTAATTGGCAATGTATAAATTATACCATATCCACAATCTGTCGATATTGGGTTGTGTATAAACATGGTACAATATCACTATGGAACAACAAACTCAAAATGAAATACATGGGCATTTGAGCAAGCTCGTGATTTTAGTTTTTATTTTATTAATATTAGGTACTATTGGAACATGGCTAGGATTCAAATTTAATACAAAATCTAATACAGCAATATATACATCAGAAATAGATACAGCTTCTTCTACGGATCAGGACATAGTCAAGCCACTTATAATAATAAAAACTACTGATTCTGCTACTGTAAAAAAAGCATCTATATTAGATAGAGCAAAAGTAGCCTCTACTATTCCACTCACTACTGTAGAAAGAAATATAATATTGAAGGAACTTAGTCCAAAGTCAATTTCGCAATACAATCTCAGTGATTCTGAGAAAAAGGTCATTCTAGAGGCGCTTAATAGGCAATAATTTTTAATTATCTATATATGAAATATATTATAAGCAAAAAAAATTTTATTTTATCACAGAAGATATCATTTTTAATTTTTAATATCTTTATTGGTATTTTTTTCTTTACACTTAATACTTATGCATTAGATTGGACACAACAAACAAATGCTGGGCAGCATCCCTGGAAAGATATTACTTCATCAGCTGATGGTATGAGATTAGCTGCAGTAGAGACTGATCCTTCAGTTGGGGGAATAGGATATATATATACTTCTGTTGATTACGGGGTATCTTGGACAAGACGAGATAGTGCTGGGCAACATCATTGGATGTCTATTACATCATCGTCAGATGGTATGAGATTGGCCGCAATACCTTTTGAAGATAATGGGTATGTATATACTTCTGTGGATGCCGGAGTATCTTGGACAAGACGAGATAGTGCAGGACAGCGTGCTTGGACAGTTATTACTTCATCATCAGACGGTATGAGATTGGCTGCTGGTAGCTATGATAATATTAATAATCCTAGTGGATACATATATACGTCTGCAGATGGCGGAGCAACATGGATACAGAGAACAGGAGTGGGATATCGTTCATGGTCATCTCTTTCTTCATCAGCCGATGGTATGAGATTGGCTGCTGGTGAGTGGGGTGTTGGTGGAAATATATATATATCTTCAGATGGTGGAGTGACTTGGGTACCGAGTTTAGGGTTAGAAAGTAATCATTCTTGGGCAGATATTGCTTCATCGAATGATGGTATGAAATTAGCAACTAATAGTTATGGTGGAAACATATATACTTCCACTGACGGTGGTTTATCATGGATACATAGATTTAATACTGGAGGTATTACATTACATTCAATTGCATCATCAGCTGATGGTATAAAGCTCATTGCAGGAGACCTTTATCATAATTATGTATCTATAGATAGTGGAATATCATGGATAATACAAGATCTTCCTGTACCAGCTGTTTGGTGGAATTCATTTTCAGTATCTGATGATGGTACACGATTTGTAGCATCTGTAGATGGTGGATATATATATACTAGTTATACAGCTATTCCTTCATCAACTTTTGACTACTCTCTCTCTAATGGTGGTAACAGATATATAACTCCAGGAAGTACAGTTACAAATCCTATAACTGCAAATCTAGTATCAGGTACAACACAACCAATCAATCTGTATATTTCAAGTATAAAAAATAGTTCAAATGTAGAAGTATTCAATCAAGTAAATGGTATCGGTACAACATCGAGTGCCTTAACAATAAATCCTGTAACACCTACTCAATCAAGCACACTCACTCTCTCTGCAACCGCTGGAGTACCTGCTGGAGTGTATACAGTGAATGTAAATGGTATAGGAGATGGAGTAGCTCGCTCAACAAGCTTTACCGTAACTGTAGAATCATATAACCTAACTCTCGAAGATGGTAATACAGGAAATGGTGGTGGTGCAGCGGGATGTACCACTGGCTCTATTGTATTGACTTGGGATAAGGTAACTGGAATAGATCATTATAAAGTATATAGACAAGCTGGTAGTGATCCAGAGATAGTAGTAAATGCAAATATAGCACAACCTAGCTCAGGTACTACAGTAACCTATGCAGATCAAGATCTAGCATCAGGTATATATACATATAGGGTAGAGGGCCTTCTCTCAGATAATACAATAGTAAGTAGTTCTCAACCGCAATCACACTTTGCTCCTGTAGATCCAGCTAAATGTCTATCATGTGATAATTTCACAGTACCAGCATCTGTAATAAGTGGAGGTTCTGCAAATCTAGTATGGAATTCTACTAATGCCACTTCTTGCACTATAAAAAATGGATCTGGAACAACTCTATATTCAACTGAAGATGGAGATGAGACAATATCTAATATTACTAATCCACAGACATATAGATTATCATGTAATGGTCCAGAACCGATCGGAGAAGATAATATGTGTAGTATAAATCGTAGTCTGGTAGTAAGTGTAGAAGATACTTTCCCTCTATGGTTAAATGGAGATAGAAATGATATATCAGACAGAATAAGGGTTGGGCGAGAAATACATTTGAATTGGGAGACAACAGGTAAAGTTTCTGGAACTATAGTTCCTGATACATGTACTGGTAAAATTAAGAAAAATGGTAGTGATAGTACAATGTCAGGATGGACAAATACAAATCTTTCTAAAGATAATATTATAAATCCTTTTGATTTAACATTGAGTGAAAGAGGGGATTATCAATTGACAGTACGATGTGATAGAGATACAGGTACATTAACAGATAGTGTTACTAGTAATCCAGTAAATATTAAGGTAACTCAAAGTACAATACAAGAAAGATAAAAGGTACCTAGTATGATATAAAAAAGGAAGCTCCCTGACCATGTGATAGTCTGGGAGCTTTTGATAATGAGTGTCACAGTCCTTTCACTCGAAAGAAACTGCGCTGTGAACTCGGAAGGGTGATTTCGAAAGCCTGTTCTCCATAGTAATCAGGTATCCTCTCAACCCTATAGACCTCAGTCCAAGTGGTAAAGTTCGTAGACTCTTCTAAAAGGAGTGTTCTGAAGGAGTCTCCTCCTAATACCCTGATGGTAACTGTACCATCAAGATTATTGGTGATGCTCGTACGAATAGGGATGATCCCGGGTCTTTCGACTCCAGAACCATCTACTACTCTGTATGCACCATCATTTACTATGAGCTTGAATCTATTAGGCTCACCGGTAAGAAATCTGGTCTCAATGAACAACAGTTCATTTGCTCTATCAACCCAACCAATTTCTGGATCTGGATTGTTCTTGGAGTCCTTTACTCCCCAACTAATGATGTTACCGTTCTCGTCATAAGGCTGTTGAACAGCCCAACGGATTGTTGGAATGAAAAATACAAGTTTTGGTACGATTGGCATTTTGTATCCAGACAGATCTGGAATATTGTATTTTCCACTTACACTACTATACTGAAATTCAAGAGTTGATAAGTATTCAAAGAAGTCAAAAAACTCCATACGCCCAGCTCTACCTACGAGACCATCAGCATAAGCATGGATAATGAATTCCTTGCTGAAATCAGCATTGGTATTTGTAAGTGTTTGATTCAATACCTCACTGAGCTTCGATTGAAACATAGCATCAACTTCAGCTTTACTCTTGAATCGAGGATTATCAACGAAAGTTCTACCTGTAACAAAGAGTTGATTATCACTCTGTCTTCTCTGCATTGCAAAGATAACAAAGGATGATCTACAGTTTGTCGCTGCATAGTTTTCCACATCGTCGAATGGAAGAGAGAGAACTGTTCCACCCTGCACCACCTGAGCTTTTGCTTCGATGGTGATTGAGATGATGACTGAAATCGCGATCAGGAGGATCGCGATGAACCGAAACCAACGATTGATCGTGTTCACGATCTTCCTTTCTCTTTTAATTGTTATTGTTCCATAGATTTCACTCATTAGACGTCAATGAGCTGAATCTGTCAAGATTATAGCACAGGTAAATTAAAAGTAAAGGAATTAATAAGTCAAGTGGAAAACTCTATATTTTAGCTATAAAATAAGACGCAATTATCTAATTTAATACAATTTAAACATAATTTATGATAATATGTATTTATGAGTAAGGAAATTATAGAAAAATTGGAAAAATTGAAACTATTTCTAGATACTAAAAATAATGTTCTAGCTGCATTTTTATTTGGTTCATATGCTAAGGATATGACTCATAGGGAATCAGATATAGATATTGCTATATATTTTAATCCGGAAGGTAAAGATGTGGAATACGAAGAAGAAAGACAATATGATGGAGAGGATGAATTATGGTCAGAAATTGAAAAAATATTAGAGATAAAGACAGATATGGTTGTATTGAACAGAGCATCATCAACTCTTGCAGACTCTATTATAAAGACTGGGAAATTACTCATAATGAAAGATCAAAAGTATTTTACTAGATTCACAAATGTAATAAATGAAGCTGCTGATTATTATAGAGATTATATGGATGATTTTCTTAAAATAAAAGAAAGATCAAATTCATTGAGTCTTACTGATAAAGAAAGGCTAATTAAAATAACAGAATTTCTGGAACAAGAAATTAAGGATTTTCCTATTTTCAGGCAAATTGATCAGATAAAATATCAAAATGATAGAGGAACAAAAAGAAATATGGAAAGATGGGTTGAAAATATTGTCAATTCTAGTATAGATATAGCAAAGATCATTCTTGCTTCAGAGAAAAAACTTATTCCTAATACATATAAAACAATTTTAGAGAATCTAATTGAGGTAAATAATTTTGATTTAGAAAAAGCTAAGGCTCTTGGAAGATTTGCAAAAATTAGAAATATTCTCGCTCATGAATATCTTGATCTAAGGTTCAATAAGATTAGGGAATTCCTAGCTAATTCAGAAGAATACTATTCTTATCTCGTTTCTTTTTCAAGAGATTTTATTAAAAAAGATAAGGAAATCTAACTAATTCTTATATATATATATTGTATCTATTATTCAATATTAATCAATTAGGTTAATATTTTATTAACATTTTATTTTTTTAATATTTTCTTATCAAAAACATTCTTTTCATCAATATGCTGATGTAAATTCTTTATTTCCTGATATGCATTATTGAGGTCTTTTGTTAATTCCCTAATCTTCTCCATTTGATACATTCCATTTATTACATTTTTAATAAGGGTAATACCTATAAATATAGATATGATAAATACAGCAATACTTATGTATAGTTCATTACTATTTTCAGAAAGAATTGTACGGAATAAAAGAAATATCCAAAGTATAAAAATAGCTGTTTCAATTGCAATGATTTTTATATTGAAAAGTCTGTGCTTTGTGATGGCGTAGGAGATAATAGAAATCCATATAATACTTGAGAGCGGGCTTGTCCAATCATAATTAAATATACCTAATCTCGGTAACACGAGACTAGTAATTAATGGTGGTATAAATCCAATTATAAATACTATAATCATGAAATTAAGATTTATTATGATTTGCTTATCAATAGTTTCTCTCAGTTTTTTATATATAATATTTATCCCAATTAAAAAAATTGTAATAAAATTAATATCGAAAATAAACCAAAGTGGACCATATTCCCAACTTGGATAATTATTACTCTGTATCGTTATAACATTACCAATAATTAAATTTGTAAAGAATAATAGATAGAAAATTAATATTAATGATAATATTAATGGATATACAATATTATCTTGTATTTTATTTTCATACGGGTATGAAATTACAAATAATAAGAATATATTAACCATTATAAATGCTAGAAAATAACTTAATTTTATAACTAAATTTGTCATATATATATCTTCTGTCATTACTGATAAATTAGCTATTCCTATAATAAAGCTCCACATAGAAAGAAAGAGAGATAAATATGAAAATAAACGTACTGACTGAATTTTTTTACCTAAATAATATAAACCTATTGAAAAAACAATAAGTATAGCTCCAGCTGACCAATCAATAATTGAATGTAAATTTGTATCCATAAGTTTTAATTTAACATTATATCCATTTTAAATAAATATCAATTATTTACTTAAATGTTGTACTTAATGTATAATAATAAGAAAATGACTGAGTTCTATTTAGTATTTTATAATATTAAATAATTCAATAACTTAATTAATATGTTAACACCAAGATTTTGGAAGAGATATTTTGAGGAATATGATTTGTTAAATGAACTTACTCCGTACAGAGAATTATTAGATGCGATTTGTGTACGTGCTAATATTAATACTGGTAACAACATACTTGATGTAGGTTCTGGTACTGGAAATTTATCTATAAAACTTGAGAAGTATGGTGCGATTGTAACAGGTATAGATTTTTCCAAGGAAGGACTAGAAATTCATAGGAAAAAATCAAATATAACAGAGTTAATTTATGGGGATATTAATCAACCACTTCCTTTTTCTAATGACCAGTTTGAAACGGTTGTTTCAAATAATGTGCTTTATACCGTTTCTAGGAATGAACGTTTAACTGTAATGAAAGAACTTTATCGTGTTCTTAAACCTGGAGGTCGTATTATTGTTTCTAATGTGGTTGAGGGTTTTAGGCCACATGTTATTTATTTTGATCATGTCAATAGTCTTATTAAAAAAATAGGTATTTTTAAAGCTTTTATTGTTGTATTGAAATTATCTCGGTCGACGATTAAGATTTTATATTACAATTATAAGATTAATATGGAAAATAGACACGGTGTGTATGATTTTTTTGGTTTAGGAGAACAGAAGAAATTACTAGAGGAATCAAAGTTTAAGAATGTGTCAGAAGACTATATTTTATATAGTGGTCAAGCTGTTTTAAATTGGGGTATAAAATAGGTGATTATTTTCCATCATGTTAGGATTAAGATATATTAATAATAATGTTATAATATTTTTATCATGGTTGTATATAGAAGTTTAAAAATTTGCAGTAATAACTTATACGAAACTATTGTATTCGGAGAAGCAATAACAAATGAAGAACTTCAGGAAGTATATCGTTTCCGTTATGATGTATATTCTGATAAAGATTATATTGACAAGGATAAATATTCTTACGGAATTGAAAAAGATGAATATGATGAACAGAGATTCTGTCGTTATTTTGTTGCAAAAATTAATGAGAGGTTAATTGGTACGATAAGAATTATTACATGTGACCCTCTTCCGACTGAGTATAGTTTTTCTTTTGAGGAACCAGAAATTATGAAATCTATTCCACGATCTCAACGTGTAGAACTTGGTAGGTTTATTATAATTTCTCCGTACAAACAGAATGGAATTTATCTACCTCGTGGCCTAGTTATGTTATTTTTGTTAGATATTCTAAGTTCATATGGTCTTAGAAATAATTTTTTAGGAGGTTATGCTTTTATTAAAACAAGCTTAGAGCGTAAAATGAATAAATTAAACTTACCTATCAGAAAAATACCGATTTATCATCAAATATATCCTAAACAAGGAATTCTTTATAAATATTTTACACAAAAAGATGATCCAGTTATTCCTATCTATTTTTTGACCAAAGATTTTGCAGATTATTCGAATTCAAGAATCAGAAATTCGTTAATGTTCAGTAAAATTAATGATAACGATTATGTGCTGCATAATAATTTATATACTCAATTTTTGAAAATGCTTAAAATTATTTAAATATAATGGATACCTTTATTTTCTCAATTTTATCTGTAGTTGCTGTTACTAATATAATATTAGGGGGTATTATTTTTTCACGCGGTCTTAAAGTGTTTTCAAATATTTTATTTGGGCTTATAGCATTAACTGCAGCTATTTGGAGTATTGCCATTGTTGGCTTTTATTCAGAGCAATTTGGAGGAGCTATAAATTGGGTATTATTTACACATACTGCAGCTATACTCATTTCATCATTTTTTTTAGCATTTTCAGTCAATTTTCCTCAAAAATTACCAAATAGAAATTATATAATTTCAATTTCAGCAATAGTTACTTTTTTATTAGTCTTTTTTATCTTCTTTAGTGATTATATTGTTGGTAACACAGAAAATAATACCTATTTTATAGGTATTGCTTATTCGGTCTATGCTTTTTTTATTAGTATTTTTTTTATATCAGGTTTTTTATTTTTATGGGAACAACTGAAATTATCTAATGATAGTAATCAAAAGAAACAAATTAAATATATATTTGTAGGCACACTTATTTCTTCTGTTCTTGCTATTATACCTGATTTGATTTTACCTTATTTCAATATTTTTCAATTTACTTGGTTAGGCCCTATTTTTACTCTAATAATGGTCGTTTCTCTTTTTTTAGCTATGCTTAAATATCGTCTCTTTAATATTAAGGTAGTTTTGACTGAAGTTATAAGTGTTTTGATTGTGATGGCTTTGTTAGTAGAATTATTATTAGCCCAGACACCAACAGAGATCTTACTTAAATCAGTTGTCTTAGCTATTGTAACAGTATTTAGTTTTTTACTTATCAAAAGTGTTATCAAGGAGGTCGCTCAGCGTGAAAATATTGAAAAACTTGCTATAGAACTTCAAAAAGCTAATGATAGATTGAAGGATCTAGATAAACAGAAAAGCGAATTCGTCTCTTTTGCTACACATCAGCTTCGTGCGCCACTTACTGCTATGAAGGGTTATGCTTCGCTCATACTGGAAGGTGATCTCGGTAATATATCAGAGGAAATTAGGAATGCTATTTCGAGAATATTCAATTCATCAGAAACATTGACACATATTGTAGATGATTATCTCAATATTTCCAGAATCGAACTCGGTACTATGAAATATACTTTTGAAAATCTAGATTTGAGGGAGCTTGTGGATGATGTTATAGCAGAGCTCAAACCAAATATAGAAAAGAGTGAGACTAAACTTTCATTTATAGTAGATAGACAGAAGAAATTCCTAGTTCGTGCTGATAAAGATAAATTTAAGCAGATTATTGCAAATATAATAGATAATTCTGTCAAATATACAAAGGCGGGTATAGTTACAGTCAAACTTGATAAAATAGATAATATTAAAATATTATTATCAATTAAGGATAATGGTATAGGTATAGCACCAGAGATTATGCCGAGACTCTTTGCAAAATTCTCCAGAGCTGATAATGCAAATAAGAAAAATATACATGGCACTGGACTAGGACTCTTCGTAGCAAAGGAAATAGTCAATGCACATAGGGGACGTATCTGGGCCGAATCCGAGGGAGAAGGGAAGGGCTCGATATTCTTTGTAGAATTGGAGGGAGGGGAATAGTGTGATACAATATTTCCTTATGAAAAAATTAGGGGAAAATGTGTCCAATGCTCAAGTTATAAAGCATATGTGGAACGGTACAAAATCATATCGTCCATATTTTTCTATATCCTATATTCTATTTAATTTAGCTAATATTATAGGTATATTAGTACCACTTTATTATAAAGATTTCTTTGATATTCTCAGTAAATCAGATGATCGTGCATTACTCGTTCCATCACTTATAAAGATTGTAATAATAATAGCTATTATACATTTTACAACATGGTTAATCTGGAGGATTGGTACATATTTCTATAATAAATCAGTATCAAGAGTTATGGCACTTTTGAAACAGAATGCTTTTGATTATATGATGCGTCATTCTTATAACTTTTTTACCAATAATTTTACCGGTAGTCTAGTACAGAGATTAAATAGATTCAGCCGTGCTTTCGAAGCATTGAATGATACTCTAGTATTCAATATTTTCCCTCTGATTATAGCTATAGTAAGCTCTATAATAGTTACATATTTCATAGCACCTATTATTTCTCTTGTAATTACAATATGGGTTATATTATTTATGATATTTAATATTTCTTTTTCAATTTGGAAATTGAAATATGATACAGCTGTGGCTGAAGCGGATTCTCGTACTAGTGGTTATCTATCTGATTCTATTACTAATAATAATGCTATTATGCTTTTCACTGGTAATAGATATGAAACAATAGGATTCAATAAAGTATCAGATGATCAATCAAATAAAACCTTTCTAACCTGGACATTGAATGAAGTTTCAGATGCAGTGCAAGTAATTCTTATTGGTACTGTAGAATTTTTTGTATTTTATTTTTCTATTAAGTATTGGCAGAACGGTCTAGCTACAGTCGGTACATTCGTATTGGCACAGACATATATTATAGGACTTTCACATCAGCTATGGGGTGTTGGTAGAGCTGTACGCAAGATCTATGAAAGCTTTGCAGATTCAAAGGAAATGGTAGGAATATTAGAAATGCCATATGAGGTAAAGGATATACCAAATGCAAAAAATATTATTGTGAAAAATGGTGAAATAATCTTCAAAAATGTAACTTTTGCCTTCAATGAAACAAGAGAAGTAATAAAAGATTTAAATATTACAATAAAATCTGGTGAGAAAATAGCTATTATAGGACCATCTGGAGCGGGGAAGACGACTTTTATTCGTCTTATTATGAGATTATACAATATAACATCTGGATCTATCTCCATTGATAATCAAGATATACATACTGTAACTCAAGACAGTCTAAGAGATAATATAAGTCTCGTCCCTCAGGATCCTGTACTTTTTCACCGTACTCTCTTAGAGAATATCCGTTATGGAAAAAGAAATGCAAATGATGAAGAGGTGATAGAGGCAGCCAGACTAGCGCATTGTGATGAATTCATAGAAACTTTACCATTGAAATATAATACCTATGTCGGCGAGCGTGGAATAAAGCTTTCTGGTGGAGAACGTCAGAGAGTAGCTATTGCTAGAGCAATATTGAAGAAAGCTCCAATACTCATATTAGATGAGGCTACATCTAGTTTAGACTCTCATTCTGAAGCTCTGATACAGGATGCATTGGACAATCTTATGAAAAATTGTACAACTATTGTTATTGCTCATCGTCTATCAACAATAAAGAAAATGGATAGGATAATAGCCATGAAAGATGGGAAAATAGTAGAAGAGGGAACACATGATGAACTTGCAAATATGGATAGTGGATTATATAAAAAGTTATGGGATCTGCAGGTAGGTGGGTTTATAAAAGAAGAGGAAGGGGAATAGTGTTTTAATGAATGTATAATATTAAAGTATTTTATTAATTTCATTAAAATAATCTTTACTTAATCTATGTCCTGTATTAGGTACAATAATATCTCCTGATTCATTTTCTTTATCACCATACATTATTGTCTGTTTATTCGCTAGATGTATTGGATTGATATTTTTAATTATATCATTTACAAACTTTAAACCAGTTATATTTATTAGTTCTTTTATCATTTTCTTATCTTTCCAATAATAATATGGTGTCATAGAAGCTAATATTATGTGTTTACATTCATAATTCTGTGCTATTAACCATGCCAAAACTGCACCTAATGAAAAACCGATAATTATGGCATCTTTAGATACAGGAAAAATCTGTGATGATAGTTCTTTATTCCAATCTACATTTTTATGTACCACTTCATAGCCCTTTTTTTCAGCAATTTCTGCTAGTAGTTGATATGGTTTACGTTTACAGGTTTCTTCCCATCCTGGTATGATATATATGATTTTTTTCATAATGATTATTAATACTTTAAATAAAATAAAGAACGGGTAGAGATTTGTCGTCCTACCCGTTCACACCTTCTTTGGCGCCTAATTGAATTCACCGCCTTTGACGCCATTGACGAACGCTTTCCATTCGTCATGGCTAAAGAACAATGTCCGCTTTCTGCGGTCTTTGCTATCTCGGACAGCAACGCCCTCGAGCTTGGTCGCAACCAACACGCAGGTCTTCGGATTGTTTTTTGACCAGGAAGATTTGGTAAAATCCTGATCATCGACATCGAAACGACCATCATTTTCTGCACTGGTAGTGGAGTTTTTCTTTTTCATTCTATCTAGCTGTTTGTGTTGTTAGGTTGAGTCACCATGACTCATCTATAAATATTATATCCTAATAATTAAACATTCGTCAATATAATGAATGTTTAGACGAGTTGTGGTATTGAAAATAAGTGGAGAAGGGGGTAGGATAGAATAATATATGAAAATAACTGAGTTTTATAAAGGATACAGTCAAACAGAATATATTCTTGAATATCATGATGCGGATAATTTCGATAATCTTGAATATGATAAATGTAAACAGTCTTATGGAATATGTTTCTATAATGGATTACTTGTTATTGGATTTGGTGGTAAAAAGAAAACATGGGGGCCAATAGGTGGCACTATTGAGAAGGGAGAAACTTATGAAGAGACATTAATACGTGAAGTAAAAGAAGAATCAAATATGAAAGTTCTTTCCTATAAACCTATTGGTTATCAAAAGGTAATTGATGTTAAGGAAAATAGCTTTATATATCAGCTTAGATATGCATGTATTGTAGAACCATTTGGACCATTTATATCTGATCCAGCTATGGGAGTGAGTGAAATAAAACTTATTAATCCAAATGAATATAAAAAGTATTTTGATTGGAGACAGATTGGAGATCGACTTATAGATAGGGCTAGGGGGATAATGAAAGTTTGATATTTGTATATTTGCTGTCTTTTAATTAAAAACCCCCACAGCGATTAGAACGCTTGTGGGGGGTTTTAGACTGAAGCACTACGCTTTAGTCTCGTTCGTTTGTAGTGTAGAGCAACCTATTTCCGGTAAAGGGAATCTTTTCTGAAGATACCACTTCTCCGGAGAAGTCCACTTCAATTATTCGAGGTGGAGGCCATAGTGGTTTGACCATTGCTTCACATGGGGGTGGTGCCCCATCAACCACTTGATGCATTTGATTGAACCACCACTGTGCTCCAGCAAACCGTTTTCTCCGCACACATTTATTCATTGTGTCCCTTTTGGTTTGGATTATACGACATGCTTTACTAACTAATAGTATTATATCACCTATTGACAATCTCGTCAACTACTTGTTTAACATCGTTACCATCTGCTTTACCTTTTAGCTCTTTCATTAGCATACCTATGAATTGCCCCACTTTTGTCTTATCTATTGCTCCTGTTTTCTTTATCTTTTCTTTTACAATTTTTTCTATTTCCTTTTTACTCATTGTGGCTGGTAGGAATTCTTCTAGAATTTTCAACTCCAATTTTTCTTGTTTTGCTAGATCATCTCTGCCACCTTTTTCGAATTGCTCAATAGAATCTTTTCTTTGCTTTACACTCCTTTTTATAAGAGTTATAACATCTTCATCTTTAAGTAATGGATCATTTATACCTTTTGCAATTAATTCATTGCTAAAAAGAGCTTGGAGTCCACGTAGAACCTCTAGACGTACACTATCTCTAGCACGCATTGCTTCTTTTGTTTGGTTTTTTATATTTTCATGCATCATATTTATATTGGTTTTATATTATTATTTTTGCTATATTATAGCATATGGAAATATTAAATAAATCATTATTAATATATTTAATAGAAACATATTGTTGTTCAAATGATAACATATACTATAAGTAATTATGCAGACTCAATCTTCAGACAACTCGCTTCAGGAAATCATCAATACACTATCGAAAAACAATAATGTCGATGCTTTGCTTTTGTGCGGTTCGACTGCGACAGAAACACAAACAAAAAGTAGTGATTATGATCTAGTCTTAGTCGTAAAGGAAAAACCTGAAAAGTTATTGTCGTTATTTACATATATAAATGCCATGCCTGCTGATATATTTTTTTACTCATTAACTGATATAAAGAATATTATCTTAAATAAGCAGGTAAAAGAAGGTGGTGAGACATGGCTTATGCACTGGCTTTTAAAAGGAAAAATTTCATTTGATAAATCTGGAGATTTGACAAAGTTACAGAGTATAATCTCAGAAATTCAATTTCCACCAGATATTTTTGCAGGAGCATCTGCTTACAAGATCAATTATAATTTGATCAATAATACTAGATATTTTGAATCAAACGATCCATTATATCATTTATCTCTTGAGATTCGATTGTTATATTCCATTACCGAGACCCTAGTCGGATATTTCTCAATGCGCCATATTTATTGGGAAGGTGAGAAGAAAGCGATTCAATATTTAGAAAATAATGATTCTGAATATCTTTCAATTTTTCAAAAGACTATTAGAGCATCTAATCTACAGGATAAATTCGCAACCTATCGAGATCTTGTGGAGAAATCTTTTACGAGTGAATATCCAAAATGGGACAAAAATGTTGTTGTGAGTATCGAGGGTGATTTTGGATCATTTTGGAAGAAAATATTATATTAATAATATGGAAAAACATTTAGTGATAGCGACATATGATGGAATTGGTACGTATTATTCAGGGGTAGGTACTATTGCAAAAAATATTGTAAATGCTCTTGATGGATTATCTAATGATTTGAAACTTAGAGTTAGTATTGCGTATGTGAATGTAGATAAAGAATCTAGAGTATTCAATAAACAATGTTTCGATTTGGCTTCAAAATTAGTTTCTAAAACTGATGGATATATGATACCGCTATGCAATACGACTAAAGGTCAAAGTGAATGGGATATGTGGAGGAGTTTTGATGAGTGGAATTATACTTGTGTCTCATTGGTTACTTCTCTGAATTTGATTTTGAATCCGAATGATGAAAATTATATTATCCTAAATGATACCCCGTTTTTATTTTTTGCTAAATATAGAGAGTTAATAAATGATAAAAATGCTAAATATTTTTATTTTCCATTAAGTACCGGTAAGAATCATGCTTTTGGAAATCAAGACTGGAGAAATAACCGTATTAAAGCAGAACAGAAATGTTTCGACTTGGTCTTAAAAGACCGCAACTCGAAAGTTATTGCTTTAGGGGAAAGGTTTGCGAAAAGATTGTCCAATGACTACGGGTTATCTTTTGAGGATGATGATTTTTTGCGTAATGGTCTATGTTTCGATAAATATTCGGATTTTTTAGACAAGGCATTTACGAATCAAGATTTAAAGAAGTTTGGTATAGAGATTGAAAAAGACAAAAAATTAATTTTTGCTTGGGGCCGTTGTTCTGTTGCAAAAGGTTTTAAAGAACTTGCAATAGCGTGGGTGAAAGTACACGAACAATTACCTAATCACTATCTTATTTTACAGATGCCGAATAATTCTGGTGAGTCGGATTACTTTAGAGTGGTTCAGGATATCCTAGCAAAGACCTCGAGGTATGTGATTATAGATGATTTTAATCCAGAAATTTGGAAGACAATACTAAGGACAAAAACTACTGATATGGTATGTGTACCCTCAATTATGGATCCATTTCCACACACATCGATTGAAGCAAAACTTTTTTCGGATGGTATGAACTATATAACCATCATTAGTGATGTGGATGGTGCCGTTGACGCCTTTAATGCTAATGAGGCTATCTATGTTGACCCGAGAAACTCAGGGTTATTCGTAGAAAAAATATTTGAAATTGCTAATATGAATTCTGAACAGAGGAGGAGAATTATAGACAGAAATAAGGAAACCATTAACAAGTTTAATTTTTCTAAAACTTTTGAAAACTTTATCAGGGTAAATATTCTATAATCTAAAATTATAAATAAGATGATATTTAGATGGTCAATTTGGGGTAATAATAAATCAAAAAATCTTGAGTTGTTAAGGTATAGCATTCTTTCCTTTAGGAAACAATTTGGTGAAAATCATAGCTATTTATTATATACAGATTCTTCAGGAGAATTGGCGAATGAGTTTAGTAATATTGTTCAGGTATTAGATTTCAATTCTACTAATAAAGACATATATAATATACAATCCAAAGCTACTTGGATGAAATGGTGTCCGACAGCAAGAATCGATATTAGTCAAACAGAATTTTATGTAGACTCAGATGTGTTTCTCCTCAAATATCCAGTAGAAGTTGACGAATTTCTAAATAATTTAAAAATGAAGTTTGGGATTATGGATGAGTATTACGGTCAATCTTGGCAACATGGTGCCATGCAAAGAAAATCATATAGTGATACGCCATTTGCAAATGCCGGTTTCTTTGTTCAAAAAGCAGGTTTCAGTATTTCCGAGGATTTATTAAGAGAGTTAGATTGGTGGAAGAAAAATATACCAGAAGATCAACAAACACACCACGATGAACAGGGGGCTTTAGCTATTGCGTTAACTAAGTATTTAAGAAATGATGAATTATATATTTTTCCGAAAGACAAATACATGCTAATTGGTCCAAACGAAAACAAGGATATAAAGAATCTAGAAAATGTAACTCTGTTTCATGCGGTCTATCCAGATCACCCTGCTTTCTATAATTTTAAAAGTTTTCTCGATAAGATCTTGAGAAATAACAATGGTTTAATACAGTGAATGACTTTATGAAAAAAATAAATAATAATAATAAAAATACGATAGCAATCCTTATGACCGTTAGAGACGAGGAATCATATATTGATTTTAATATTTCATATCATCTTGATCTTGGCTTTGACTATATATTTATAGCTAACCATTGTTCTACTGATAACACGAATAAGATACTGGAGTCTTACAAAAATGATTCGAGAATCATAGTGATAGAAGAAAAAGACCCTGTTTTTGATCATGCAAAGATTGCTAACAAATTACTCAACTGTGCTAACTCAAATTACAAGATAGATTGGTTCATCTTTCTAGATGCAGATGAGTTCCTTTCAATAAAAGATAAATTCATACACGATTTTGTGAACAGGTTAGAAACCAATGGAATCCCTTACGCGACTATTGGTTGGGCAAATGCACTCTTTGACCATACGCTTACTGACTATACTTGTGCACCATCAAATCCGATAGATACGATGAAATATTACTATCCTTGGTCAGAGAGAGATTGGCAAGAGTTTGGCCACTTTAGAAAAGCTATTGTCAAGAATCATAAGAATATGGAAATAGTTGTTGGAGGGCACTATGTAGAGACGGGGAATAACAGAGAATTCTTTGGCGAGTATCATTGGAACCCATTCATTATTCCTAGAGATGAGGCTAGATTATTGCATTTTGAATTTAGAGACAAAGCAGATGTTATATATAAAAAATGGGAGAAACTAGCATCGTTTGAAAATGATTCCACTTCCACTCCTAGTTCACCGTGGCTTGAAAGGATACAGACCATTAGAAAATATGTTAAGGATTTCAAAGATAATACAGAAGAGATTAACAAGAGGTGGTTTTGCGAACATAGAACATTTTGGGGGACAATAATACCCAAGAACAGGATAGTACTCGATATCACAATGGCCGTCTGGTATCAAAAATATTTTAGGAGAAAGTTAGAAAGTGGTAAGGTAAAGTCAGTCTGCTTGATTCGTAATGGTCATCTTGGTGATGTTATTATGTCGGAACCAATTGCGCGATTTCTATCTAATTATGTCGATAAGGTCTGTCTGGCTACAGAAGTCGAATATGCAGGATTATTATTCCATTCTTACGACAAGATTTATAAATACAATCAAATCAATTCCGGAGAGATCGATTGTGATATGACGATCAGATTGATCTATGAGCTTAGTGACAATAAAAAATCATACATACAGGGATATATGGAGTCAATTGGTTTCGGAGAAATTATTAATAAAGAGATCCCTATAATTAATAGCGACTGGGATAATATTATTGGAGAGGAATATATACTTGTAGCTCCATTCACGAGTCCTTGGGAGGAGGAGAAAAGAAATTGGGGGTATAATAAGTTTGTTGAACTATCGAAATTATTAGAATCTGAATATAAGGTTAAATGTATAATCTTAGAGAAACACCATTCATTCAAGGAAATGATGTCTCTCATTAAACATTGTAAATTTATTGTTGGAAACGATTCTGCTCCCACGATAATTGCTCAGAGCCTTAAGAAACAGTCTTTTATCGTTTTTGGGGCTACTCTGCCAGATTATATACATATGTTAGAATGTACTGTACCTATTTATGATAAGAATAGACATAAACTTTGCAAACATAAATCAAGACAGGAAGAGATAGATTGTTGCGAAGAGTTTTGTATGGATAGGGTAAGAGTTAGTGATGTCTTTAATCAGATTAAATCAAACATATGAATGAACAGAAACTAGAAATTAAATTATCGTTTATAACTGGCCTTAAGGATATTGTCTTAGACGAAATAAGTAAACAAGTTAATTTTCAGGTTCTTCGTGAATATGGAGATTCTTTATACCTTAGTTATGTGGAGGATCTTAGTATTATTAAACGTCTTAGAAGTGTTGCTAGGGCTTATGTGATAGTTCATGATCCTAAATATAACCCCCTTTATATTTTCAACCACAAATCTATTTTAGGAAGCCTTGTTAAAACAGTAATTGATAATAAAGGTCAAGACACCTTTAAGACATTTAAAGTAACATGTGCTGGTTCTGATTCTAAAGAAGTTAATGATATCAATCGATATCTAAATAATACATATGACTTGATTGAAAAAGAGGAAGCGGATATTAAGATACATATAATTAAATTGGAAGATATCTGGGAGGTAGGTGTTCAAATTACCTCAAAGCCTCTATCTGTTAGGGATTATAAGATTAAAAATATGAGAGGAGCCATGGACCCGACCATAGCATACGCAGTTAATTCCTTATGCGGATTAGATAAGGCAAATTCCTATCTGAATGTTTTTTCTGGAAGTGCAACTCTGCTTATCGAGGCGGCTCAGTGTTATTCTAAGCTGGAGACCTTAGTAGGTTTTGATAATAATAAAAAACATATTTCTCTGGCTATACAAAATATAAAGAAGGCCGGATTGATAAAAAAGATACAACTCAAGGAAATTGATATATTTGACAAACCAAACACCGGAAAATTTGATGCAATTACATCAGATTTACCTTTTGGTATGTCTATATCTAAAAATGAGGATTTGGGGAAATTATATAGACAGTTTGTTGAATATTGTCAGGACGTTTTAACTCCCTATGGTAATATGGTTGTTTATACGAGCGAATACGAGATTTTTGGAAAAGCTCTTCTTGGATCAGAATTTAGGATTATAAAACAACTAGAGCTTAGATTTATTACTTCAGTAAATGCATATCTTCGTCCAAAAATCTTTGTATGCGAGTTAAGGCAAAACTAGACCGAAAGTCATTTCGCACAATTATATAATCATGAAAGAGTTTGACTTAAAGAAATATATAAGGAAATACAAAAATGCCAATGTCGATTTCCTTCGATTTCCCGGTAATTATGGGGATTCTCTTATTTGGCACGGAACAAAGAAACTTTTATTATCTCTAAATATTTCGGAGCATTGTGTAGATATTTTCTCACCAAAATATAATGATGTGCTGTTTATTGATGGTGGCGGTAATCTCGTTGACCATTATTCTGATATTAGGAATTTCCTGATTAAAAAACCAGCTTTGTATAAAGAGGTTGTTGTACTTCCACATACAATATTTGGTGAAAAACAGGTGGAAATTCTGAATAATGTCTCAAGCAAATTGACAATCTTTTGTCGGGAGAAAATTTCTGCAAAATTCTTAGAGGATAAACTAATACAAGCCGAAATATATCTGTGGCATGACTGTGCGTTTTATAATAAGTTTGTTCAGGTACCTGAGGGAAATCGTGTTATGAATGTATTTCGTTCAGATATCGAATCATTATTAAACATACAGCCGGAGTCTAATAATGATTTATCGTGTAATGGATATGCCACTAAACCGCTTGATGAGTTAATCGAGATTTTACAAAAATGTGTACAAGTTAATACCGATAGATTGCATATAGCTATTGCTGCAACATTATTAGGGAAGAAGGTGAAGCTATTTCCTAATTCATATTATAAGAACAAGGCAGTTTTTGAATATTCTCTCAAGAAGTTTTCTAATGTAAATTTCATCGAGGATTTTAATGATCAATAATATGTATAATTTAAAGGTAATATCGAATATATTCTCAGATGTTCTCGGTGGTATATCAACCAATTTTGAATCTAGGGATCAGTTAAGTCAACTGGTAAGATTGAATATGGAAACAAATTTAGAACTATGGGGTCTTGAAGATTCAGCAAGGATGACAGAGCTTGGTTCGGATCATGTAGCTAAGACTAAGCAGGAAATCGATAAAAATAATCAAATCAGAAATGATCTGATAAGAGAGATGGATATCGAGATTGCAAAACAAATAGATATTTCACATAGCTTTCAAGAACAGTTTTATAGTGAAAGCCCAGGCATGATCATCGATAGACTTTCAATCATGTTTATTAAACTGGCAGTTATTCATAGTTTATTGCTGGTGATTAAAGAGAAGGATTTACAGGAAGAGTATAAAGAAAAAGAAAATATAATGCTAAAGCAGATAGATCTTGTCGGTCAATTTTTAGATGCTTATTTTGCAAAACTTGAGCGCAAGGAGATTTTCTATGAAGTTCAACCAGCAATAAAGATTTATAATGATGAAAGGATTAGAAAATATATTAAAAATCAACACAATATATAACTTAAATCATTCAGTATCATGGTTTTATATTGTTATATTTGATATATTATAGCATATGGAAATATTACTCATAATACTAATAGTACTTGTAATCATCGCTATCTTTACCATGTTTATGGTATTTTCTCGTAAATCAAAGCCAATAGAGAAAGACGATACTGGTTTCAAACTTATTCTAGAACAGATAAATGAGCTCAATAGAACAGTAGATAAGAAAATGGGTGAAAGTAATAAAGATATGAGTACGGCATTACATCGTCAATTCAGCGAATCACAGAAATTGATTCGTGATATTACAGAGGAGGTGACTCAGGTAAAGGAAATAGGTAAGCAGAGTTTATCTATTACTGAACAATTGAGAGAATTGCAAGATATTCTAAAGAATCCTAAACAGAGAGGAATACTAGGTGAATATTATCTAGAGACTTTATTGAAAAATATCCTAGCACCTAATCAATATAAAATGCAATACGCCTTTACAAATGGAGAAATAGTAGATGCAGTAGTCTTTGTAAAAGATAAAATAATACCGATTGATTCTAAATTCTCTTTAGAAAATTATAATAAATTAGTAGAAGAAAAAAATCCAATAGAAAAAGAGAAATTGGAGAAGAGCTTTGTCAATGATTTGAAAAATCGTATACAAGAAACAGCAAAATATATAAGACCTAGTGAGGGAACAATGGAATTTGCCTTTATGTTTATTCCACATGAAGCAATATATTATGATCTTCTAATAAATAAAATCGGCGCAATAACCGAAGAAACAGATAATCTCATACAGCGCGCGGCAGGGAAGTATAAAGTCATAATAGTATCTCCAACATCTTTTCTTGCATATTTACAGACAGTCTTACAAGGTTTGAAAGCAATGCAAATAGAAGAAACAGCAAAGGATATAATAAAAAGGGTGGATGAACTTGGAACTCATCTTAAAAGATATGAAGAATACCATTCGAAGCTCGGTTCATCGCTCGGAACTGTTATAAATCATTATAATAATTCTGGAAAAGAATTGAAGAAAGTAGATAGAGATATTCTACGTATAACAGGGGATTCTCCAGGACTAGATACGAAAACTGTTGACCAGCCAGAAGAGATAGTGTAGTATGTATTCACTATGGAATTTGCAGTAATACAAACAGGTGGAAAGCAATACAAAGTCCAAACAGGGGATAAAGTAAAGATAGAGAAGCTTCCAGGAGACCATAAAGAAGGCGATAAAATCGTCTTTGATAAGGTTTTACTAGTAGACAATGGCACAGATACCACTATTGGTACACCATTCATAGAGAAGGCAAAAGTTACTGCAATTATCACTAAAATCGGTACTTTACCAAAGGTAACCGTCATAAAGTACAAACAGAAGAGTCGTTATTTCAAGAAAAACGGTCATAAACAACCATATTTCGAGGTGAAGATTGAGGGGGTGAAGTAATTTTAATACAAGAAATATTACTATTGACTTTTTAGTCATTCTGTAGTAGTGTATTAATCAGAGCTCGAACTAAACACTCGGGCAGAAAAATCAAAAATAATAAAATTAACAAGAGCTCATGATTCTTTCTGCCTAAAAAGCAGGAGGATAGTGAGTATGAACAATCAGTGTCGGTATTGTCAGGTCGCCGTAGGCCAGAATCATACGCCTAACTGTCCTATAATGGATGTGAATCCGGAATGGGCAAAGAAGGAATGGCAGACTGGCTATGATCGAGGTTTCAATGATGACTTCGCACCTCGTCGCTTCCTCTCTCACTATTCACCTCATTTCCAAAGGGGTTATCAGATGGGGAGTGACGAGATTGATAGATTGGTTGAGAATGCAGAGTCAGATCGTTACCACGGTATTGGCGAAAGAGAATACTAACACAGGGCAAAACGCCCAGAAAGGAGGTTCTCATGACCTAGCAAAACAAAAAAACACAGGGGCACTTCGGTGCCTCTTTGATTTTATATATTAATCCTAAACCCCCTCTCTATTCTTCAACGCATTCTTTATAGTCTCACTATCAGAATATTCCAATTCACTTCCGGTAGATAGACCTTTCCCGAGCACTGATACTTTAATATTCTGATTAATATCACTTATTATTTTCTTTAAAAAGACTATAGTATTTTCACCTTCAGCATTTACATTTAATGATAGGATTATCTCATTTAATTTATTCTTATTTATTCTTT
The DNA here is from genome assembly GCA_964403205.1 of uncultured Candidatus Saccharibacteria bacterium. Taxonomy (GTDB): domain Bacteria; phylum Patescibacteriota; class Minisyncoccia; order Phycocordibacterales; family PALSA-1337; genus CAIOGI01. The sequence continues at coordinate 35,839 of CAYOER010000001.1, forward strand.
CTTTTAATTCTTTCAATCTAATCTTTTTTTCTGGTCCTTTATCAAGAATGGGAATAATTCCTCCAAGAATAAAGTATAAACCATTATAAACTTTACTTTTTTCTATTGATTCAAAATCTACATCTCTGGAGACTATCATGAGTTGATCGGTTTTTCTATTTTTATCTGAACAAATAGGACATAGGGTAGATTTCCCATCTGGGTAGAAACGGAAGCAAGATGAGCATATTCTTATACTTTTCTTAATATCCAATATTAATCTTGCGATATCTTCTAGATATGCGACATTCCTAGTCAAAAGGAAATATACGAAGCGTCTAGCTTGTCTCGGACCGATGCCGGGGAATTCGCGGAAGTATTCTGTTAATTTAGAAATCGGATCCATTATTTCCTGTATTATCTATACCCTTATCGAAATCTCCGAAATCACTTTTATCAACAGTGATAAATGTCGTTTTCTTCTCATCGAAGAATAATTCTACTGTACCAGTTGGACCATTCCTATGTTTCTCTATCATTATTTTCGCAATATTCGGCTTCGCACTGTCTTTATTATATTTATCTTCTCTGTGTATGAACATTACAACATCTGCATCTTGCTCGATGCTATTATGTACAATGAAATCATTAGCAAGGAAATTATGATAATTAGGTACAGTAGCATCGAAGACCTCTTCTATACCATTTGATTTTATAGATATTATCTCATCCCAATATATATCTGATTCTGCAATATGCAATAATACATCACTTGAAAGAGCAGTAGCGACTGTAGTTAGGCGTTCTCTAGATATACCTGTAGACATAAGAGCAGTGCCATTGTATGAGACTTTCATACCTTCCGAGAGATCTCTCCATGACATATCTGCCTTATCTTTCTCTGTTTCAATAAGTGATTTCCATATTTCTTTAGGAATAGTATCTGTATTTGGATTCGAAACTATATTATTTAATTTTTCTTTCAAATCATTTACTATTTTTCCTCTTTCACCGAAGGATCCTATTAATTCTAGGAATTTGATTTGCACAGGAGCACTTTGTATATGTATTTGATATATTGGACGATATTTATTTTGTAAAACTTTTTTAATATTACTCCATATACCTAATTTCAATAGAAGATGTTGTACTCCTGAAGCAAGTTCTTCACTTGTGGATGCATAATATATAGAAGCACTAGGTTTTCTATCTTCTAGAATTTTCCATGAAATATTACCATCTGTAGCCCATAGATGATGTAAAAATAGGCATATTTGTTGCTCACCAATCTCGAAAAATGAATTTGGAATTTTCTTTTCATATGATCTTACAGGTTTTATACCTAATCTTTCAAACCAGATTGTTATTGGATGCTTTTTACCTCTTGCTAATCTATATGGAGAAGGAAGATATATATGCCACCAATTTTCTTGTTTTATCCTACGAGCTTCTATTCTAAATAATGATTTTGCTGTTTCTTCTACTATTGCTAGATTCTCTTTATCTGCACTTGTATAATGAATCGGTTGTTTTGGTAATACACAACCATCACCGAGAAGATGTGCTAGTAATATAATTTCATTATTATCTATTTTCTTTACTTTTTCTGTTTCAGGTATAAAGCGAGGTAATGCTATTCTCATCTCTCCCTTCAATTCGTCTAGTCTTTTCCATCCTGATAGTGTGAAAAATTTATGATTTGAGGAGGCTTTTATTATCCTTCCACTTCTCGTCTGCATAGAGAATATTTCTTTTTTACCGCTTGGAAATATCTTTGTTGCTAGGGTATTTATAATTTTATACTTTTCATCAATTGCGAATACTGGTACATTTTCATGTCCTACTAAATCTTTTATACAGATTCTTTCACCGGTATCTGCTCTTATTATTTTTGTATCACCAGTAAGACATCCAGAATCGCGTAAATCAGACAATCTCGGCTCACCACCTCTCTGCTCTACTGCACGGGAAAGCTGGGAAAGAGCGAGTACAGGAACTTCTAGCTCTCTTGCCATTTGTTTCAATGATCTAGAGATTTCTGTAACCTGTTGAACCATATTGTCACTATGGCGTGCCTGTGTAGGCACCATGAGCTGTAGATAGTCTACGACTATTAGCCCGAGTCCTTTTTCACTTTTCAATCTTCTAGCAACTGCACGCATTTTCAAAATATTATTTGCTGGCTGATCATCTATATATATCGGTGCATTGGAAAGTCTATCCATAGCATCACGAATAGCTTTGAAATCATGATCAATAGATAGATTATGTCCTGTTCTTAATTTCCATGCATCAACCTGAGACTCTGCGGCGAGCATCCTATCTACTAGCTGTTGCGAGCTCATTTCAAGAGAAAATATACCAACAGGAATATTGTGATCTATTGCAGTTTTCCTAGCAATATCTAGCGCTAGGGAAGTCTTACCCATAGAAGGTCTAGCTGCGAGAATAATTAAGTCGGATTTTTGTAATCCTGCAAGTTTATTATCTAATCCAGAGAAGCCAGTAGGGATACCACGTAGTTCACCCTTTGTATTATGAAGTCTATCAATTCTCTCCCATGCTTCAGAAAGAGTGTCCTTCAAAGCTATGAATTTATGTGTACCGGTAAAATTGGTAACTTCGAATATTTTCTTTTCTGCTTTATCTAGTAGCTCATCTAGTTCTCCCGCTTCATCGAAACCGAGCTCGCCGACATATTCTGATGCATTGATCAGATCTCGCATAATATGTTTTTTCTGTACTATTTCTGCATAGTACTTTGCATTCGTAGAAGAGGGAACACCATTTACAAGTTCAGAAAGATAGCTCATCTCTCCTGCTTGTTCTAATATATCTTTTTCTTTTAATCTCGATGATAAAGATAGAAGATCAATAGGTGTGCCTTTATTATGTAATTCCATCATAGTCGCCCAGATCAGCTTATGCCTATCAGAATAGAAAGATCTATCAAATATAATATCAGTAATATCGTGCATCACTTCTGGGCGAATCATAATAGATCCGAGAAGTGCTTTCTCTGCCTCGATACTCTGCGGAGGAATGCGTAAATCTTTTGCTTTGAAATATGGTGAAGTCGAGCTCATTTGCCCATTATATTTTATATGTAATCTTTTTGCTATATAGAAAGTTAATAAGATGTGGGTAAAATGGGGATATTGCTTTTATATTGTATTTACTCTATTTCTTTATTATTTCTGCACCATTCTCTCCATCTTTTACTATATATCCTCTATTTTCAATCTCTTTTCTTAATGCATCTGACTTTTCCCATTCTTTATTTTTTCTTGCTTCTTCGCGCACTTCTACTAGGGCCATAATCTCTTCTGGTATATCTGTTTTTATTTCTGATAATTCTTTTAAATCAAGACCAAACACTTTATCAAAATCATTTATCAAATCTAATTTATCTTTATTTTCTATACTAGTATCTTTTATTAGATTCCATGTGAGAGCTAATGCTTCTGGCATATTGAAATCATCTGAAATTATCTTTTCAAACTCTTTTTTATAATCGACTTTTTCATGATCTTCTCCATGATCTCCATGATGGTGATGATGTGTACTATCTTTATCTAAAGAAGTATTACCAAGGTCAATATAAGCCTCTAGAAGGCGTAGAAAGGCAGTCTGGGATGCCTGTAATGCTTCGAAAGTAAAATTTACTGGGGATCGATAATGTGAAGTCAATAACCAATATCGGAAAGCGAGAGGACTTATGCCAGCATCTTTTATATCTTGTATTTTATAGAAATTACCCTTGGATTTTGCCATCTTTTCTCCACTAATATTTATGAAAGCCCCATGTATCCAATATCTAACAAAAAGTTTACCAGTACTTGCTTCACTCTGCGCTATTTCATTCGTATGATGAGGGAAAAGAAGATCAATACCACCAGTATGAATATCTATAGTTTCTCCAAGAGAAGCCTTTGACATTGCAGAACACTCTATATGCCAGCCAGGACGTCCCTTGCCAAATGGTGCCTCATAGTATATATCTCCATCATCTTCTGTATGGAATTTCCAAAGAGAAAAGTCTCTGGGATTATCTTTATCATAATTATCATTTATAATTCTCTCTTTAACTTCATTATCTAGTTTTATATTCGCCATTTTCCCATAATCAGGGAATTTCTCAATACTGAAATACACACCGTCTTTTGTCTTATATGCTATACCCTTATCTAGAAGGGTAGAGATTATCTCTATCATCTCTTTTATATATACTCTAGCATTTAATATTTTCTTTGGTTTCAAAATATGCAGAGATTCTAGATCTTCTATAAAAAGATTTTCATAATATTTTGTTAATTCTTCCAAACTTTTATTTTCTTCTATACTTCTTTTTATAGTCTTATCATCTATATCAGTAATATTCATGACTTGATCTACATCGTATTGGAAATATCCGAAAACTCTACGGATAATATCATCCATAATAAATGTTCGGAAATTGCCGATATGTGCGGTATCCCAGACTGTCGGACCACAATTATATATACCAACCTTACCTTTTTTTAAAGGTTTAAATTCTTCTTTTTTACCAGTTAGGGTATTGTATAGTGTTATAACCATTCTTTTTTCTTGAAATAGGTAAACATAGCAATAGCTAATACTATCACTGTTCCAGTTAATATTTCCCAATCATAAGCTAAACCAATAATCGGTGTATGTGAAGTTGGTAAAGAGAAAATGTCTAAAAGTAAAGCAAGAGGGAAAGTAACAAAAGCTAAAATAGAAAATAATCTCAAACTATCATTTTGTTTTGTAGATAATAAAGAATCATTTGTTTCGCGAAGATCTGAAAGTAGCTCTTTATTGGAGATAATAAGATTATGTATTGATGAATATGAATGTTTAAGATCATCTACAAAATAATTAAAATCTTTATCAAAAAAGTCTTTTGGAATCTCTGATAATGATTCTATTATTTCTTTATGTAAATGTGTGATTTGTTTAAAATCTATTAATTCTCTTGAGATAAGTGATAGATTCTCTACCATTTTCCTTTCATGACCATTGAATATATGCTTTTCTGATTCTATTAAAGAGTCTTTTATATTCTCTAAATTATTTATCATATATTCATATAATCTCTTCATAATATAGAAAAATATAATACCAGCATGATTGCCAATACCTTTTTTATCTAGTATGGAATTTGTTTCAAATATTTTAGAAAAACCATGAAGTGGTTCTATTATTTCATCATGTGAAGTTATTATAAAGTCTTTACCAATCACAAAATCTATTTCCTTACTTTTTACAATTCTCTTTTTATTTACACTTTCATGTATAGGAATATGTAATGCTAGAAATATATAATTATCGTAGATTTCTATCTTTGGTTTCCTGGTTGGGGAAAACAATTCTTCACCAATAAGCGGATGCAAACTGTATTCATTAATAAGAGAAGATAGCTCATCTTTCGTTGGAGAAGAGGCATCTATCCAAGAAAGATTTTTATATTTATTGATATTTACCATGGTTATAGTATATAATACTTCAATCATATGGACAAAGAATCACAAAAGACAACAGTTCGCATAATAGTCGGACTCATAGTCGTTTTCATAATATTTTCTATCGGTAGATACACCGGTGAAAGATCAAATAATATTTCTTCTAGAGATGTACCAATACCAGAAGGTGTAAATGTTACGGATAAACAATTCGAACCATTCTGGAAAGTCTGGAATATTTTGAGTCAAAAGTATGTATCTGCTACGACTACAGATACAGATAAGAGAATCTGGGGTGCTATAGAGGGTCTAGCATCATCTCAGGGTGATCCTTATACAGTATTTTTTCCACCAGAAGAGTCAAAGATGTTCAAGAGCGATATTTCCGGTAATTTCGAAGGTGTTGGAATGGAAATCGGTATAAAAGATAATATGCTAATTATTGTGGCTCCACTCAAGAATAGCCCGGCAGAGAAGGCAGGACTCCGATCAGGAGATAAAATAATAATGATAGATGATAAAAGCACCATAGATCTCCCTACAGATAAAGCCGTGAAGCTTATACGCGGTCCAAAGGGTAGTAAAGTAAAGATAACTGTTCTAAGAGATGGTTCTACTACTCCTATAGAAAAAACTATAATAAGAGATATTATAGATATACCTACAATACAAACAGAGATGAAGAGTAATGATAGCGGAATCGTATCAGAAGATAAAAGTGTAGGTCTAAGAAATGATGGAATATTCATAATTAAACTTTTTAGTTTTACTGCACAGTCCCCAGATCTATTTAGAAAAGCTCTGAGAGAATTCGTAGAATCAGGATCGAATAAACTTATTTTAGATCTACGTGGTAATCCAGGTGGGTATCTGGATGCTGCATGGGATATGGCATCATGGTTCCTGCCTCCTGGGAAAGTCATAGTTACAGAAGATTTTGGAGGTAAAAGAGAGAATATAGTTTATAAGAGTAAAGGTTATAATATTTTCACTAAAGATTTGAAATTTGTAATACTAGTGGATTCTGGTTCTGCATCCGCATCAGAGATACTCGCTGGAGCGCTACGAGAACATGGTGTAGCAACTCTTATAGGAGGGAAGACCTTTGGTAAAGGTTCAGTACAGGAGCTTATAGAGATTACTGGTGATACATCTCTCAAGGTCACCATTGCACGTTGGCTCACTCCGAAAGGTCACAATCTTTCCAATGATGGTCTCGTACCAGATATAGAGGTAAAACCAACAGCGAAAGATATAGAAATAAAGAAAGATGTAATTATGGACAAAGCAGTTGAATTTCTTAAAAAATAGTTTAATATAGAAAATATGAAAATAATATTATTGAAAGATACAGCAAAAATAGGTAAGAAATACGATATAAAGGATGTTGCAGAAGGATATGCGTTAAATCTACTCATACCCAATAAGCTAGCAATAGTCGCTACAAAAGACGCCATAAAGCGCATGGAGATAGAGAAGGCAAGAGAAGAAGGGGAAAAGAAAGTACATGAAGATTTAATATTAAAGAATATTGATGGATTAAAGAACACCCCTCTTATTATATCTGCAAAGACAAATGATAAAGGCCATCTTTTTGCTGGTCTTCATAGAGAAGATCTAGCAAAAGAAATAGAAAGACAGACGAAATTATCTATTGATCCAACTTTTATAAAATTGGACAATCCTATTAAAGAAATAGGGGATTATAATATAGAGATAAATGCAATAGGGAAGAGTGTGAAGTTTAAACTATCTGTACAATCTTCTTCCTAAGAATAGAATTGTCAAAATGTACTTTTCTTTTTGTGCGGAATTCTACCTTACCTTCCTTCAATGCAAATAGTGTATGATCTTTACCTATTCCTATATTTCTTCCTGGTAATACATCTGTACCCCTCTGGCGTACTATGATATCGCCAATTTTTGCTGTACCACCATTATTTACCTTTATTCCAAGGTATTTTGGGCTGGAATCTCGGCCGTTTTTAGTTGTTCCTCCTGATTTCTTTGTTGCCATATTGAAGAATAGTATATAACAAAGCCCTAAAAAATGCAAATATATGCCTGTAAATAGGGCTAAATTAGGACACATTTACCCATTGACAGCAACTATTTAGTATGCTAATATTATAGGGTAGTGAGGTATAAAAAGGTCATTCTTTGAATACCTCATTTTCAATTATATGATAGAAATTACTACAGGTATTGCATTCCTTTTGTCATCTATGTATGGTTCCGGTAATACAATCACTGTAGCAACAGTCTCACAAAGTGGTGTAGACTCTTCTACAGTAAAAGTAGAGACTGTGAATCTACAAGATCGCAAATCAGTAGAGAAGTATCTCAGAGAACAATATTCAGACACTCCTATATTAGTCGATATTGCAAGATGTGAATCCACATTCAGCCAAGTCGATAAAGAAGGGAAGGTTATCCGCGGTAGAGTAAATAGTGCCGATGTCGGCGTGATGCAAATCAATGAAAAGTATCACTCTGTAAAGGCAGTAGAGCTCGGATATGATCTCCATACTATAGATGGTAATATCGCTTATGCGAAATATCTCTATGAGAAGTTTGGAGCACAACCATGGAAAGCTTCGTCTAAGTGTTGGTCAAAGAAGGTATAAGGGATTGGAAGATTAGATAAAATTAAATAAAAAAAGAAATGGCAATCAGAAATGGTTGTCTTTTCTTTTGACTATTCTTAATCTTTATTATAGACTTCTCATAAACCTTGCTCTTCTAACAATCAACCCCAATGCTAGAGTTATGAATAATCAAGTAAAGCCAATATCTTTTCTGCTACTTCAGAAAGAGTTTCTCTCAGCAATAAAGTCTCAGTGTCACATGCTAGGTGTGAGGGGCAGTAAAGATCTGTCTGTCAGGACCGGTATCAGTGAGGAGACTGCTACGGTTCTCTATAACTCTGCATATAGCAAAACGCCTATCACAACGGTGCTGGTGGTGAATGGTAGGGAATGGGATGATGTTTTTTCCTGCCTCGGTATATCCTGGGCTGTAGTGGTGAATCAAGTATTAGAAATGTCTACAGACGAAGCCATTTCCGAGCAGGACATTCTTGTGCCTATTGATACAGAACTTTCCATTTTCGGATACTATACTGCATTCATTCTCAAGGCGAGTATGATTACACCCGCTATGATTGGATTTCACGATGGTGACACCAGGACTATGTCCGTCAGTCATCATTTTGGTGAATGGTGAATTCTGAGGTGTGAACAAAAACACGGAACCGCGTCATGCACGCGGTTTTCTTTTGTTTTTATAATAGATATGATATTTATTGAATAATAACGACTTCTTGACATATATAGAAATATAAGTTAGCATATATACACATGACAAATTTTATCAACAACTTTAATACGTCACCAAATCCTGCACCTAAAGCAGGCTCTCTACGCTGTGTTCCCAGTATTTAAACCATAAAACGTTGAATACCTAAAACACCGCGCAGATGCGGTGTTTTTAGTTCTTTGATTATATTGTTCTTTCTGTTCTTAGACAATTCAAAACTCAACAAAAAGGTTAGAAATGAAAATAATCGGTAATGACCCGATCAGTTATCTGTTTGGGAAAACGTGGAAGTATTCCGAAGGGAATAGGAAAAAGATAGTTGCGTACTGGCTGTGTTTCATCACTGCCAACGCTTTCTCTCTCATCACATATCCACTCACATTGTCGGAGTTAATCAATACGGTGCAGTTGCAGGGAATTACGAGCGATAACTTCGCATATTTATGCATGTTGCTCGCTATACTTCCTCTGACGAACTTCATCTTTTGGTGTTTCCATGGACCAGGTAGATACCTAGAAAGTATGAACAGCTTTCGCTGTCGGATAAATAAACGCAAACATCTCTTTAAGGGTGTTATGACGCTTCCTATGCAATGGCATGTAGATCATCATTCTGGGGACACAATCAGTAAAGTAGGAAAGGGCACACAGGCACTTTTCGACTTTTCATCGGAGGCATTTCTTGTCATACGACTAATTGTCATGCTCATCGTCTGTTGTTACATGCTCGCTCGAAATAGTATTTCGATTGCACTCATCGTCGCAGGTACGGTACTACTTACTACGTGTATCACGATGTATTTCGATAAGGTCATCATGGCCTATCTCGAAATCTTGAACAAGCTTGAGAATGAAGCAGCTGCAGAAGTTCAGGATAACATTGGCAATATTGTCACGGTTATTATCCTTCGGGTTGAAAACTTCGTCTATGCTCGAATCGGCAAGAAACTTGATGAACCGCTCGCAGTTCAAGGTAAGTATCGAAAAGCAATTGAGATGAAATGGTTTCTTATCAGTATGTCTGGTGTCGTACTTACTTCAATGGTACTTCTCTCGTACTTCATCGAGCATCTTGATAGTCCAGAGAAATTGCTTGTCGGAAGTATTGTACTTCTCACACAGTATTTGGATAGACTTGAAAATGTCTTCTACGACTTTACAAGTATCTACTCCAATATTGTGCAGCAATACACGCAAGTGCAAGACTCGGAAAAACTCACAGAAGAGTTCCGAGAAAAAAGTTTGCAAAATCATCTTCTGCCGAAGGATTGGAGGGAAATAACAGTCAGAGATCTTAACTTTTCGTATCATCGTGAGAAGAGTCGGGAACAACACCTTACCAATCTCTCATTTTGGATACGTAGAGGCGAAAAGATCGCCTTTGTCGGTAAAAGTGGAAATGGAAAGTCGACATGCTTTAGTCTGATCATGGCACTTTACGATGCATTATCGGCTGAAATCTCTGTCGATGGTGTTACTGTTCCGAATGGCTTTGAGGGGATTTGTCGTGATATCGCGCTCGTCCCACAGGCTCCAGAGATATTTGCTACCACTGTGCGTGAGAATATCACAATGGGAGCAGATGTGAGTGAAGAGACACTTCGTCACTATACAGAGATGGCTTGTCTCACCGATGTTGTCGAACGCATGCCGAAAAAGTTTGATTCGAAGATTAACGAGAAGGGTGTGAATCTTTCTGTTGGCGAACAACAACGGCTTGCCCTCGCACGAGGATTGCTAGTCTGTAAAGACAAATCAATCATCTTACTCGATGAGCCTACTAGTAGTCTCGATGCTGTAACTGAATTCCGTGTATATGAAAATGTATTTCGGATCAAAAATACAGCTGTCATCTCCTCGATTCACCGTTTCAACCTACTACCACTTTTTGACTACATTTATGTATTTGAGAAGGGTAGGATTGTCGCTCATGGAACTCTATTAGAACTTCGTAAGCGAAGCTCTGAGTTTCAAGAATTGTACAAGAGTTACGAGAACGCTCAGAAGTAACCAAGAGCAAACTATCACAAGCAGTCTAGGACAACCTAGGCTGCTTTTTTTTAATCACTCATCCCCAACAGGGAATAGAATATAAACTATTCAAATCAAAAGTAATATTTTTTAATAATTTACCGAAAACAAGAATCCAAGATTTTATTAGTATTATAAACAGGGAACCCCTTACAGCGCTCAATGTAGAGTGTCGCACAATCTTTCTTTTACGATGTGGTTAGTTTGGTAATCCCCTGTTATTGCACCAAATTTGGTTCTGCGAGCTTTGGTGCAAGCTTATCTATATCTGTAGGTTCATTGTTCCCCACTTTCTTTAGATTGTTCATAGCTGGATACCAAACAATTTTTAGGAATATTTCCTTCCATAGATATGTTACTGGTTTTTTCAAAAATCCATGCCAAGCTTTATAAGCTAATGTTTGAACATAATTGAAATTACTCTGCGTCGTAGGTGCCTCTATAGCCTTCCTAATATCGAATCCATAGTATCCGAGTACTATAAGAGCTATTACTATTATTACAATCCATTTTATAAAGCCTTGATTTGTTTGCATAAAAATTTTTTATTAATTTAATTATATTATTTATACTTAATATTTTATCATATTTAATAAAAAGGTTTATAGGATTTTTAGAGATAAGATAGGGGATTCAAATATGCTTTGAGATCAGCTACAGGGACAGTCGCACCCTTGCAATTTTTACTATTCACAAATGTAGTAATCTGCACACCTTGGGTAGCATATACACCATAGTGTAGATGTGGACCAGTAGTATAGCCTGTATTGCCACTATAGCCGATTATCTGACCCGTAGAGACTTTGTCACCCTTTGCAACAGTCTGGAGTGATAGATGAGCATATAGAGTCGATAGACCGTTTATATGTTCTATCATTATCCATTTACCATAGGAATAGCATCCAGGAACTAGATCGGTATTGGCAACTCCTGTGACAGTACCACTGAGGGAGGCCTTTATCGGTGTACCGACAGAAGCAGCAAAATCTACACCAGTATGACCTTTACCATTATATATTTGTGGATTCTTCGTAGAGAAAGGTGTATTACCGAAATATTGCGTTATCCTAATATTCAATAATGGCCAAGCGAGTATTCCTGAACCTGTATGTGGTATAAGACTAGGGTCTATAGCGATTCTCAAGGCGCTTTCATATTCCAACATTTCCCTTTCAAATGCCTCTTTCTGTGCCTTCTTTGAAGCTAGTATTTTCTTATAATTTGATTCTGTATTTTTTGTAGATTTTAAAAGATTATTTTTCTCTACTGTATTTTCTGCTACTATCTTTTTCTGATTAACTAGATCTTTTTCTAATGATAATAATTCGGCTTTTTTTGCTTCCGTCTTTACTTTATTTTCTTCTAGAGAAACTTTTATATCTTTTAATTCAGATATTCTATTTCTCACACTGCTCTGTAGAGCATTAAGATTATCTGTTTCCTCCCATAATTCTCCAAAGCTTTTTGCTCCTAATATAGTTTCAAATATAGAATTAGACTCTGATCTAGATATAGCTCCTAGGGACTGGGATATCACCCTCCTACCGTCTCCTATACGGACATTCTTATCATCTATTTGTAGAGATAACTCCTGTATTTCTAGATTTGTAGAAGATATTCTATTTTCTGTAATAGATAGATCTGCCTCCAATTTTTTCTTTGTAAGATCTAGAGATGCTAAAGTATTTTTCAATGAATCTGCTTCTTTACCCAGGCTTTCTATTTGCCCTTGATATTTCTTTATTTCTTCTTCTAGAGCTTTAATATTATTACCCTTTTCATTTATTTTATTTTTCAATTCATCTATTGTCTGTCCATAGGCAGTAGAATATGAAAGAAATATTAGAGTAAATATAAAAAGAATTTTAAATAATTTCATAGGCAAAAGTAAGTCTTTTAACTGTCTCTTCTTTGCCGAGTATATCTGCTAGTATGAATGGATCCGGACTCTTATCCTTCCCTGATAGGGCATAGCGCATAGGCCAGAGGATATTGCCCTTCCCTATCGCTATTGCTATAGGCCATATTGCAGATTTTATATTGTCTTTTGTAAAATTATCATTATCTATTTTAGAAATTATCTCTATAATATTTTTCAAATATTTTTTTGTATTTACTAGATCCTTTTCTTCCTTCCATTTCAGAGATTCTTTTGTATATTCTTTCAATTGATTAGTAAAAGACAATTCCCCTTCCAATAGTTCAGGTATTTGACTAAAATATGATATTTTTTCTTTTAATAACAGCATTATCTTATCTGGTATTTCTTTTTTAGTGAAGTCGTTTACAGATTTTATAAAATCTTCAATATTCATTTTTTCTATGTATTGTCTATTTATCCAATTCAATTTTTCTTCATTGAATATTGCTCCGCTTTTCTGTACCTTCTCTAAACTAAATTTAGAGATAATCTCTTCTATTGATAGAATCTCTTGATCTGTACCAGGATTCCAACCGAGTAGCATCATATAGTTCACCAATGCCTGTGGAAGATAGCCTTTATTTCTATATTCTGTTATAGCTAGAGCACCTTTTCTCTTCGAAAGTTTTGATTTATCAGGAGATAGAAGCAGTGGGACATGGGCATACAGTGGTTGTGGTATACCTAGGGCTTCTTGTATCAAAATATGTCTTGGAGTATTGGATATATGGTCCTCCCCCCTTATGATAAGTGTCACTCCCATTTCACTATCATCTACTACTACGACTAGATGGAAGACTGGCTCAGTCATGCTCCTAGCAATGATAAAATCACCGAGTTCTGTAGTATCAAATTCTATTTTCCCTCTTATAAGATCATTCCAGCTGACTTTCTTATTTGGATTTCTGAAACGTATTACTTCTTCCCTATCACCCTCATTTTTTATAGTTTCTTTTGAAATATATGCATGATTGGAATCTATAAGTTTCTGAATATATGATCTATGTATATCTTCTCTGTCACTCTGTCTATAGAATTCATCATATTTTATTCCGAGCCATTCTAAGCTCTCTATTATATTTTCTTCATATTCTTTCTTAGAACGAGCTTTATCTGTATCCTCTATTCTTAATATAAATTTACCCTTATTCTGTAGAGCATAGATATATGCAAAAAGCGCTGTTCTATAGTTGCCAGCATGTAGGAATCCTGTAGGTGATGGTGCAAATCTGGTTATTACTTTTTTATCCATATTATCATGCATTATAACATAAAAGCGCCTTTTGGCGCCTATTATGTATCTTATTTATATATGAAGTTTATTATCCCTTTATCTCTGTAATATTTGTAGTTGCTCTGAATGTTTTCATTATGATATTACCCTTTGAATCCTTTAATGGTAGATCTTTACTTGCATTGAATGTCTTATCCCCGTCATCACTATGAAGCATTGCATAATACATCTTACCATCTACTGTGTTCTTTGAAAGCATAACCTTGCCTGTATTTGTACCCTTATCAAAGTATATAGATCCTATTATATCTCCTGGTATACCGTCTTTGTCCTCATGTATGACGACAAAACCTGGCTTTGCAAATTGTACGGATGATATATATGCTACATTTCCTGGATATTGATCATTTATTACTATTCTATTTATTTCATTGGAAGTAGCTGTATCGTCTGTTAATTCTGTATCATCGCTCTCTGTTGGAGCTTCTGCACTTTTACCGCTGAACATATAATATCCTAAAACAATAAGAATAATGATAACTATTACAGTCACTATCCATTGCCATGCCTTTATTCCCTGATTTGTTTCCATTTTATTTTTATTAATTAAGTTATAATGCCGATCTCTTTATTTAATAGCACTATATCATGATTAGCTTTCATGTTCAAGACCTATTGAGATTAGAGCTTCAGCTATTTTTGCTGATGCATCAGAATGGCTCCATTGCTTGGCATTCTGGCTCATCTTCTCAGAAATATGCTTATTATTTACTATATTGTCAATTTCTCTGACTAGAATAGCGTCGCTGAGATTATTTTCTTCTATTACTATACAGGCACCGGTTTTTGCATATGAAAAGGCATTATCTACTTGATCATGACTCACCTCCTTTGGTAAAGGAATAATAATAGACGGTATTCCCCAGTTTGATATTTCAAATATTGCTGAACCAGCACGAGATACTATAACACTGGCTATACCTGCACTCATACGTATAGCTAGATCATTGAGATAATCAAATGGATGATAGCGATATGAATTTGGATTATCTTTCAAGACTATTTTTACCATTTCTTTTATTGGTTCTAGATTCTTCCTACCTGTCTGATGTATAACTTCATATCTTTTTATAAGCTCTGGTAGAGCATCAACTATTGTATCGTTTATAATCTGTGATCCTTGTGAACCACCTAGTATAACTATAACTGGAGTTTCATTTTCTAAATGTAGGAATTCTCTAGCACCATTTGGTAGACTCTCTATTATTCCCTTTCTTATCGGTACTCCTGTGAGAGCGATTCTTTCATCTACGATATTATCGGCGGTCTTTTTTGTAAAATATTTTGCTGATTCTGTATATGAAATTGCAATTTTTTTAGCAAATTTCCCTGCCCATGTATTTACCATTCCCGGACTACTATCTGATTCATGGATTATGACTGGAATATGTAGAAGTTTCGCTGCAAAGAGTGCTGGGAAACTAGCATATCCACCCTTACCAAATACTATATCAGGATAAATCCTATACATCTTTATTGTGGCGATTATTATTCCATATATAGTTCTAAAGATATCTAGGAAATTGAGTATAGAAAAATATCTACGATATTTACCAGCTGGTACATGCACATACTCTATATCATTATCAAAAAGTGCTCGAGGATTGTATTGTGTCGGAGACATGAAATACATCTTCGGTTGTATTATTTTCTTTTCTTTTACTTTATCATATATTGCTTCAGCAATAGCAATAATAGGATAGAAATGCCCACCTGTTCCACCTCCTGTAAAAAGTATTTTCATGGTTTTATTATACCCTATTATATCAATTCTTTTGATACTTTGAAATATTGGCTATTATACCGGTAGCAGAGAGTATAACGATGAGTGCTGTTCCACCATGGCTTATGAATAATAATGGCATGCCGGATATGGGTATGATACCGAGCATAGAAGAAATATTCATAAAGGATTCTATAATAATGAGTATAGCTATACCACTAGAGACTAGTCTAGCAAATACATCTTCTGATCTAGATGCAATACGGAATGAACTAAAAATAAATAGTAGGAATAAAATAATAAGAATAATACTACCGAGAAAACCGAATTCTTCTGCCTGCACAGCAAAGACCGAGTCCCCTATTGGCTCTGGTAAATATTTGAATTTCTGTACACTCTGGCCGAATCCCCTACCAGTGAGCTCTCCTGAACCTATCGCTATGAGACTCTGTTGAACCTGATACCCTACTTGTTGAGAGTCTAGTGTCGGATTCAAAAAAGTCTTTATACGATTAACAATATATGGTTTACTCATGATGATAACACTCAAGGCCAGAGACATTATAAGAAAAAGTAAAAGTATATCTCTTATCCTTCCTCCAGATATAAAAAACATAATAATCCCTGTTATAGATATCACTACGAGAGTATCCATATCGCTTTGAAGATATAATAGTATTCCTAATACTCCTATGATAATCAAATATGGTAAAGCGCCATTGGAGAAACTCGCAACCCTATCCTTTACCATTGATAGCCAAGCTGCAAAATATATAATAAATGCAATTTTTAGGAATTCCCCTGGTTGAAAGGTGATAAAACCGAGATCTATCCATCTAGAAGCTCCACCATGTGTAAAGGAGAGTGAAGGTATAAATATTAATAAATTTATTATTATTGCGAATAAGAAAATATAGAAAGAATATTTGCGAATTATTTTATAATTGATTTTTGAAATTATAATAAAAGCGCCAATGCCTATAATTAGACTAATTAATTGTTTCAATACTACATTCTGGAAGCTAGCGCCATCACGAGCGAGTAGTCCTAGAGATGCAGAACTAAATACAAAAAATCCTGCTATAACGAGCAAGATCACTGAAGTTAGGAAGAATTTATCAATTTTTTGTACTATCCTCATGATGTGTTTCTGTTTTATAGTTTGCTATATCTCTTTTTACATTTTCATAATCTGGTAATTCTGTTATTTTTGATATTCCTAGATAGGATATTAATTCTAGACTGGGTTTATATAGGAAACTTCTTTGGTCTTTTGGATTATCTACTTTCTCTATGAGTCCGCGTATGAGTAGATTCCTCAGTATAAATTGGGAATTGACTCCACGTATATAGTCTATCTCCACTCTAGATAATGGACCTTCATAGAGGATAATAGATAATGTTTCTAGTCCTGCTTTTCCTAAATCTTTTATTAATTCTTCTTTTGTTAATGTTTCTATAAGACCAGATACTTCTTTAGAAGTACCGAGTGTGTATTCATCTTCCCATTCTATGAGTGTGAGTCCTCTCTCTTCTAGATCATGTGCTAGCTCTTTCAAAGCGGACTTTATTTCATCATCATCCTTTTTAAAAATCTGACAGAGACGTTTAATAGGCAAAGGTTCTGCCTTATAGAAAAGTACTGCTTCAATTTTTGCAGAAAGTGATAATGCCATTTATATTCGCATTATAACATAAAAATACAAAATGTATTTAATAGTTATATTTATATTAATTATATCTTGGTACACCTACATTCTTTGTTTCCATCTGTATATCTCCGAAATTGCTATTCTGTTCTACATAGATAGTTCCCTGCTTTACAAGCTCAAGCATTGCGAGAAAGCCCACAATAACATTTATCTTTTCACCCTTATGATTATTAGCAAAATCTTTGAAACTCATTTTGAGCCCTACTGTTATACGTTTCGTCAGATTATCTATCATTTCTTCTAGACTAATTACTTTTCTTACTATTGCTTTTGGTATATTTTCTTTTTTAGGCAGACTATTGATTATATCTTTTATACTTTTTGCTAGAGATAATAGATTCATACTTTCATGAGGAGAAAAGATCGGCTCAATATTTCTTGCCTGTGATTGAGAAAATATTACTTCTTTACAGAATATCTCTTTTATATTGAGACTTGCTTCTTTTATTCTCTTATATATTTTCAAACGTATTTCTAGATCATGGACATCCACCTCTTCTTCTTCTGTAAGAGATAGAGTAGGTAGGAGTGATCTGGACTTTATAAGTAGAAGAGTAGAGGCAATGAGTATGAATTGGGCACTTTCTCCTATCGGTAATTTATCAAATTGTTCTATATGATGTATATAATCATCTGTAACCTTTGCCAGAGAAATATCATTAATAAAAAATTTGCGCTTTTCTATTAGTGACAATAGTAGATCTAGAGGTCCTTCGAAGACTTCGGTTTTGATTTTGAATTTTATATCTGGAACTATCTTTTCTGCTTTTATAGCTTCTATGGAGGAGTTATCCATGAGGGAAATTATAGCATAAAAATAAAAAGCCAGGAGGATAGAACTCCTTGGCTTTCATTAATTTCTCTGATTGCGAGCTAGCTCGCAATGCCACACATTGCCTGCCGACGCTTCTTGCTATGCCCATTTCTGCCGTTGCGCCCATGGGTGCTATTGGCGAGAGCGACAATTTCTTCATTTGAAATACCGCCTCGAATTGGAAGGACAAGGGCTGGCTTACATGGAAACCAATCCTCTGCAATCACATCGGATTGCTGAGTCGGGAAGACTGCATCCTCCACCGGCTTTCTGGCAGTTTTTCCATCGAAACTCTTGCGAGGTCCCCAGATCCAGGCACAGAGTTTGTTGTCTGTACTTCTACCGTCTAGGATCAGGACGATCAGATCCCCAGTCTGTGGATGTTCGTCGAGGTGGTTTTCAGTGATCCACCCAGACTCAGTCTCTCTGCAGGAATCGATGTGGATATAGACTTCGCCTTGGCTGGTATTTTCCAAGCTAGCAAAGCCGAACCCCCGATTTCCGAATCGAGTCACTGTCGCAAACCTAATCTGTGCCATATATATCCTTAATCGAATTGTGTTGTGCTAAAGCAAAGAGATAGCCTAAAATAAGGATCCCCAAGCTCGTTCTATATAACCCTAGCATACTATTGACTAGTTGTCAATATTAATTTAATATTACCCTACTTTTCTGTGGACATTATACCAAAAAGTTCGGATTTTTCGGCGGGCGGGCTTAAATTCTAATTACCAACAACCTCAAATAAGCACTTATTTTTTGTAACTATATTTTTGAGATATTCGTCACAGAAATTTACCATATCCTTGAAGGGTAAAAACTTTGGCTGGGTGTTGGTAATTTTATAAGGGAAAATATAGAAATTCATTTTATTATCTCCCAGCACTACTCCGGCTCCAATGCCTTGATTAGTCTCTGATGTTTGCTGATCGAAGATTAAACTTCCTAAGGAATAAAAAATTGTCCTGTTCTTATATATTTCTACTGACTGAATCACATGTGGATGGTGACCAAAAATGACATCCGCTCCATTATCAATAAGGCTATGTGCTATCTCTTTTTGGATTTTTGATTGAAGTTTATCGTATTCGTAACCCCAATGAATGTTTATAACAACATAGTTATTTTCTGACTTCAGTCTCTTAACGAGAGGATAAAAATTCTCTACGGGCACAGGTTGATTTGTTTGGTCTATGCCCACAAATGCAATATTCTTGTCATGAACCTTCTTAATTACATAACTTGATTCGAGAGATCGGTTTCCAAAGTAGCCAATATTGTAATTACTCAAATATTTTTGTGTGCTATCAATTCCCGCTTGGTAACAATCAAATGAGTGATTATTCGCAAGATTTACTAAATCAAAATTAGCGGCGTATAACAGCTTGTTGGTAGTAGAGGCAAACTGGAAAGTAAGTTCCTTATTTTGGCACTCAGCTCTAGGTATCTCAATAATTGGACCCTCAAGATTGCCGATAATAAAGTCCACCCCCTTTAAGAAATTACCTTCGGTCCCACGAATAAACTCGAACGGGTCCTTTCCTTTTTGAGTGTATACCCTTACTCCACGATCAAACATCATATCTCCAAAGTTAAGAATAGAGACGTTTTCACTCATTACTGGTTTGCCTTTTATGAAATATGAAAAGAGATAACTTGTTACATCCTCTGAATCAAAATTTGCGCCAAATATAGCTGAGTTTGTATTCTTATACTCCATTTTCTGAGCGCCTTTACCTTCAAGATATTTCAAGAGAGTATATATTGACGGAGGACTATCTATCTCAAGATTTAGGACCGTATCGTAATCAAAATTATCTATAGCAGATATACTTTTCTTATCGTGAAATTCTGAAACAATCTCTTTACTGTGATGTGAGAAATCTACGCTAGCAAGAATAAGAGTATCAACAGGGAGAGTTTTATTTAAATCACTGACTAGCTGATCTAATTTTGCTTTCGATGTCGTTCTTTTGAGGATTATAGGTACTAATTTTGAATCAGGAAAAGCTTTTTTAATGTAAGAAACATCTGCAGCGATTGAATGCTCTATTTCAAATGGCTGTTCGTTATTATGAACGATACTATCCTGGAGGAGTTGATCAATGGTTTTACTATCCGGCTCGAGTATTCCCCACGGTGTTTGGTATGGATATTTAGAAACCAAAATATCATCAGTTCCCAAACTATAATGATTTGGTCCTATTAGTACAATCGTCTTAGGGTGTTGTTTTTTTAAACTAGCAAAGAATTGTGCAATTTCTGAGGCCACATACAGATGATGCGAAAGAATCCCACCATAAACCTTCTCATCAAACACCTTCTTGGGCACAATCTCTTCTACATCCCCGTAGAATGATTTATCCTTAAAAGAAGCGTAGTGGAAATTTGTGTATACAATTTCTTGCACCTTTTCAGCTTTCTTGGAATAGCCTATGGCTAGCAGTGCAACTAAAGCCACCCCTAAAATTATAGGTAATAATATCAGGGTGATCTTCTTCATGTGTTATCTAAGTAATACTCCACCCCATTCTGCGACTATGAATCCATTGCGCTCCGGTGTTACAGGTAGTACCTGTGGCTTTATATCTTTTGCTTGAGTTAAACCTTTTGCTGTCAACATAACTCTTATAACTGTATCTGGATAAACAGGAGAAATCTTGAGAGGTGCCATTTGGTCAAGCTGATTCTTTGGCAAGAATGAGATCTGGTAATACGGCATATCACTGAGCTTCGTAACCCAATATTCTTTGAAGTCTGCAATTTCCTTAGTATTCAATCCGAGTATCTTTAATTTTTCATCGAGGAAGCTAGCAATATTTTCTTTCTTCACTATCCAGCCTTCTGTTTCGTTTATCGGATAATTAAGACCGATTCCAGACCAGTAAAGATAGTCGTAATTATTGCCCGTCTTAAGATCGACAACATTACCGTTTGGATTCGCTTCTACGTTCCACCCGTCATCAGTATATTGAGGGATGGTCTTAATGAATCCTCCATTTGGAGTAACTTGAACATTAAGATTAGTTTTCTCCGTAGGATAGAGATAGATTACAGGTTTACACTTCTCTGCCGCAATAAGGAATCTTTTATTCTTAAACTCAATCCATCTTCCCAGTGGGTCCTTCCAGTACATCAAAGGATGAAAATTCGTAAATTGCTGATAAGTATATTTATTTGTCGCTACTTGCTGATAATTACCAGATTCGTTACTTATGTACGCAACAGTATTTTTGTCATTATACAAAGCCTGAAGGGTTGGATCTGAAGAATTTTTATACTCGTAAAAATCTTCTCCATTTGATGCCTTACCTGCGAGAATTAATCTGTCGTTCAGCTTCAATTCTGTATCTTTTACATCGGCAAGATACATACAAACAGCTCCACATCCTCCTATGCGAGTGAATTCATATTGCTCATTATTTTGTACATTACCGTTAAAAGTAAGATTTACTTCTCCGTTTTCAGCATTCACAAACGGTATTTTAAAATCGTATGCAATTGCTGTGTGGTCAGGCAACTCAATCATGATGCAACCATGATCTGTTAGATAAAAATCTCCGAGGCCCACCATACTAAACAATTTCTTTACAGGCTTTACATCTTTGTAAAGCATACTTGGGGAGTACCATTTCTTCATCTTGTAATTTGATCCGGGGAAAGCTATTTCTTCCGGTAGATCAGAAATCCCATGTATTGTAAACTTGTTTTCCTCTAAAGAAACCTTTTTACCATTTGAAATAACATAGTGATCGTAATAATCGCCTCCCATTTCGCCTTGAGCACGCAAATATATTGTTTGACCCTTCAGGGCTCCATTTGTGATCTGGCCAACAATATATTTAGTTGAGTAATCACAACCTGGTTTGCCTTCACAATTTTCAGATACATTCGTTAACTGATTTTGCCATGCAACTTCAACCAAATAGGGTGTAACACTGAATGATATGGATGGTTCAGGTTGGTTATCAGTAGGTGTGGTATTTTTTACTGGATTATTTACAACGGGACTATTATCCACTATTTTATTAAGGGACACATCGCCTATTTTTTTGTTTTGGAATATAAAAAATCCTGCTACTACAATAACTATTATACCGACCACAACCCAAATATTTTTGTTATGCATAATTTTGACAAAAATTAGTTAATAATATCAAGAATTCAATTTTACCTAAGCTTAATCCCCAATTCCTTCAATTGCTTTTCATTTGCTTCGCTTGGTGCATTCATCATAAGATCCTTCCCTTCTCCTGTTTTCGGATAAGCTATCACTTCACGGATATTAGGTTCCCCTAATAGAATCATCACTATACGATCTATACCAGGAGCGAATCCTCCATGTGGAGGAGCACCGTATTTGAAAGCTTCTAACATATGAGCAAATTTTCTCTGTTGTTCTTCCTCACTGATTCTTAATAATTCGAATACTCTTTTTTGTATATCACTTTGATGTATACGAATACTACCAGAACTTAACTCATAACCATTTAATACTAGATCATAGGAATTCGCTCTTATTGAGAATAAATCTTTACCAGACATGAAATTTCCCAAATCTTCTTCTTTTATAGAACAGAATGGATGATGTGCCGCTTGTATATTTCCTTCTTCATCTTTCTCAAACATTGGAAAATCGACAATCCATGCAAAAGCGAGTTCATTTGGATTATTTTTATCCTTTCTTAAATCTGGCTTATCTGAACCATATTTATCCACTGATTCTTTATATGTAAGTCTTGGAAAAGGGATCTGTGTAAAGGTTTTTTCTGGAAAAAGAGTTTTTACTAATTCTATAAACATCGGTTCTGTATAGCTTAATATATCCTCTTGATTTACGAATGACATTTCGAAATCCAGCTGTGTAAATTCTGGCTGTCTGTCTCCTCTTAGATCCTCATCTCTCATACATCTCGCTATTTGGAAATATCTATCGAATCCTGCCACCATAGAAAGTTGCTTAAACTGTTGTGGACTTTGTGGAAGAGCATAGAATTTACCATTTTCTATTCTAGATGGTACTAGATACTCTCTAGAACCCTCTGGTGTACCTTTCATAAGAATTGGAGTTTCTATTTCTACAAAATTATTCTTATGCATATACTCTCTAAAGAAAGTGATAATTTTATCTCGCATTACTATATTTCTCTGCATCCTCGGTCTTCGGAGATCTAGGTATCTATATTTCAATCTCACCTCTTCCCCTATTTCCCTTCCATCACTTTGTACATCAAAAGGTGGAGTTTCTGCTCTATTTAAGACTTTAATATTTAAAATTTCTAATTCTATATTGCCATTCTGTTTATCTTTTTGTGCATTCTTTTCTGGACGTTTATTTACCTTTCCTTTCACCTCTACTACCCATTCTGGTCTGATTTCTTTTGCTATTTCTAATGTCTCTTTATTGTTAGATAGAACGACACCTTGTATCTTCCCTGTTACATCACGGAAATCAAAGAAGACCATTTTACCCTGATCACGCCGAATATCGATCCAGCCGGATATGCTTATTTCTTCACCTATTTTACTTCCTAGATCCTTTATATATGTTCTTTTCATATTAGGGTAATATTAGCATATTACTGTATTCATTTCATCTGGTAATAGATAATCTTTATTGCTATTATTATGTCAGAAAGGCTCCCCATGATCAACTCCGAAATTACAGATAAAATCATGCAGGGTTTGCAGGTTTCTCTGGAAGCAATAGGAAAGGATGAGGATGAGATTAGAAAATTGATGTGGCACTTCAGAAGTATGATGATAAATGTGAATCGAAATGTGTATATTCTGCCATCCGGCGATTACAAATTCACACTTGTCATTGCTTCTGTAGCTAATCAACAAATTCGTTTACTTGTTGCAAGTGCTCTCAATCAATCAAGCCTCAACTTCTCCACTGTTTCTGCTGTATGAGAAACACAGACTCAACTAACGCCACGCTCTGAATTAACACTCAGGCGTGGCGAGGGTTGTTATGTAAGGTTATTTTATTTAATCTCCACTATCTCCACCCCACTTTCCCCTACCCTTACCTCTGCATATCTATAGACATTTGCATTTTTATAATTCCCTACTGTAGTGATCTTATGAATATTCCCTACTTTTTCTACTTTTAGAATCTGACAATATAGCCACGGCATATCTATAGATTCATCACCCTCTCTAATTTCAAAAAAATAATCATGAATAAGCATAAGTATTGCCTGATCTATACATGAAAAAGCATAATAATGATTCATGGTTCTATACTCTTTACGTAGAGCTTGATCAAAAAATGTTGCTGATTCTAAAGATGAATAAGAAATAAGAGCTAATAGTATGCCTGATACCATGAGTACAATTATTATGGCGATGAAACCTTTATTATTTTTCTTTTTCATAATTTTTATCTATTTTTCTTTGTTCAAGATCAATAATCATATAGACAGACGAAAAAACACCAATCATTAGTATTGCCAATAAAGCTGTATATATTATTGTTTCTATAAGAGTATTCCCTTTTTTATTTTTTCTTATATTCATTTTATTTTCATTATTCCTATTCCATGACTATCTCCAGTGGCAAAATAGAAAGTGTTTCTATCACAGGTAAAAGCATTCGGTAGAAATCCGAGAGCTCTATCTAATATTTTATTTTCTAGTGTTTGATCTAATATTTGTAATTCTTTACCAGGAGACTTCGTAGATATATAGATATTAGGAGGACGAATAAGAGTATCATAAACACCACCTGGTATATCTCTAGAATATTGTGATGATGAGGAAAATAAAAATAATTCATGATTATTAATATTATTAAATCCACCAACTGTTCTACTGAAAGCGTAAGAATCTTGGAAAAATGATAGGGATTTCCCTTCTTGAGTTTCATATCCAGATGGAGAAAATGAATCTATTTCTATAATATTAGTATGATCAGAAATATTTAACACAATCATCTGCTCTTCATTTGCTGTAGCTAGATAAGCGAGATTACCTTTCACATATATATCATTTACGAGTGTATCAGTCTCAAATCCCCCTAGATAATTTGGTAAATATGGATTAGAAACATCTATAATAGCGAATTCCCTACCGTTCCATTTCCTAGTACCTAGATATATTTTATTTTTATAATAGAAAATACTTTCTGCCCAAGGCGCAGTTGTAGATGCCGTGGGTAATGGTAATTTCAAAGTAGAAATAAGTATTGGATTTTCTCTATTTTCAATATCCAATATTTGCATTTGACTGACTGTGCTCTGATTTGCAAGATACGCATAGTGTCCTGCAATCTCTAGAGAAGAAAGTCCAGGACTAGTATGTATAGATGAAATAATACTCGATGATGCAGGATCTCTGGCATCTATAATATAGAAATCTGGAGCAGATAAAATACTAGAATCTGTTGTAAGGTATATAATCCCATTTCTCACTTCTATATCTGTACTGATATTCCCTATTCCAAGATCTATACCTTGTGAATACAGAGTTATATTTTCTGAATTAAAATATATATTTTCATAACAATTATCTCTACCCCATTCTCTACTATAATCACTTAATTTATATTGATTTTCTAGATTTGGTATTTCAGCTTCCAATTTCTCTAGATTTTTCTCTGCTTGATGGTATAGAGCTTGCATAGTTTCTGATAGAGTCAGTGAGGAAATGAGAAAAAGAGTCATGAGGGAGAAAGCAATCATGATTTCAAGTAAAAGAAAACCATTTATAAATTTTAAATTTAATTTATTTTGCATTTTTTATTTTAACGACTGAGATGATTGGTTATTTCATATATTGGTAAAATAATAGATAGAGCTACACCACCAACCATAATTCCCATAAAGATCATGAGTATAGGTTCAATAAAAGATGAAATTTGTTTTATAAATGAGTCCAATTCATCTTCATAGACTCTTGAAAGATTTTTAAACATAAGACCGAGTGTCCCAGTTCTCTCACCGATAGATAGCATCTCTGGAATAAGTTTAGGAAAGAATCTATTATTCTTCCGCATATAATCAGATATCGATACGCCTTTCATTATTTCATCTAGAGCATTACCCCATACCTTTTTGTATGGTTCAAAGATAGCAAAGCTTTCGCTTTTCTCAAGAATTTTTGGAATTGATTGTCCATATTCCAGAAGTATCCCTATGGAACGACAATTAATACTCAAAGAATATTTTTTCAATATTTCTCCAATAATTGGAAGTGAAATTATCATTTTCTGTATATTGAATTTGAATTTATCTATTTTTTTATATAAAAATATGAATAGAAAAAATAAAATAATAATTGAAATACCCGTCCATAATCCATAATCAATAGAGTATTCATATATTTTCTTCACTAATCTAGTAATAAAGGGCAAAGTAATATTGAGACTAGAAAAAAGTGGCATAATCTTGGGGAAAATATAAATAATAAGAAAAGCTGTCATGGCTAGAGTAGATATAGCTATGAAAGATGGATATACCATAGCTCCGAAAAGCCTTTTCTTTATATTTTTTGATTTTTCTAATATTTCTTTTGCTTGTTTTATTGATATAGACAATATTCCACTTTCTTCACCATAGGCGATCATGGATATGAGTATTTGATCAAAGCGTGTACTAGATAAAGTCATGCTTTTTGAAAGTGATATGCCTTTTCTTATTTTTTCTCTTATTTCATTTATTATTTTCTTTATTTTTTTATTTTCTTCAGTATTCAGAATAATAGAAAGGGTTTCTTCCATAGATATACCAGAATCTATAAGATTGGCTATTTTATCTATGAATTGTATTTGTCTATTTTTATTCATTTTTTTATTTAGAATCTATTCATGTAGAACTCGTAGAACTTCTTCTTTTGTGGTTATTCCCTTTTCGACCTTTTCCATACCATCCTCATACATAGATATCATTCCAGATACTCTGGCATAGCGACTAATCTCTCCTATGGAAATACGAGACATAATGTACTTTCTCATTTCCTCATCTATTACTAGAGTTTCAGAAAGCACTGTTCTGCCTTTGTATCCACTTTTAGCACAAATATCACAACCTATTCCCTGACAATTCTTACAGATCTTTCTGACTAATCTCTGTGCAACAATAATAGAAAGTGTAGAAGCAATAAGATATGGATCCACACCCATATCTATAAGTCGGGGTATGGTAGAAATAGCAGAATTGGAATGTAGAGTAGATAATAGAAGATGTCCCGTAAGAGAAATATTGGTAGCGATACGAGCTGTTTCTGTATCTCTTATTTCTCCAACCATGATAATATCTGGATCTTGGCGGACTATAGAACGCAGACCATTTGCAAAAGAAATACCATGCTTCTCTCTTATTTGTATTTGTCGTATTCCAGCGATAGCGTATTCTATTGGATCTTCTAGAGTGATAATAGAGGTTTTCCCATCTTGGAGAAGTTTCAATAATGTATATAGTGTGGAAGTTTTCCCTGAACCTGTAGGACCAGTGACTAATATCATACCTTGATGGTGATTTATCCCGTCTCTTATACATCTCTCATCTCTTTCGCTGAAACCGAGTGCAGATATGGATGGTATTGTATTGTCTTCTATGAGGATTCTAAGTACTGCATTTTCTCCATAATGTGTAGGAATAATAGAAACTCGTATATCACATTCACATACACCTTCAGAATATCGGAATCTTCCGTCTTGTGGTGTGAAATGTATATCTGTACGTAGTCCTGATAATATCTTTATCCTAGCTATTATTTCTTCATGATTATCTAGAGAAAGACTGTCAATATAAATAAGTGCGCCATCTATACGGAAACGTACAACAATAGCATCAGAAGATGGATCTATATGTATATCAGATGCATTCCGATAATATGCATATACAATAAGCGAGTCTATAAGCTCAATAGTAGAGTGAATATCATGTAGAATTTTATTTTCTTTTATAATTTCATATATTTTTTCTTTCATGAGGAAATCCTAGCAAAGCAGTGATAAAGAAATAATAAAAAAATAATAAAATTTCGATAAAGTTTTTACTAGAAAATAGGTGTATCAGGCATGTCAATATAGTAGCCAAATAAACCTAGTATATTGGCAATTATATACAGTATTGACCAAACTAGCATTTGTATGCTTTACTGTATACTCGTTATGGAAATTAGAAATATAGCAATAATAGCCCATGTGGACCACGGGAAGACTACTCTGACTGACGCTATCATGACTCAATGTGGCCATGGTGATGAAGGTAGTATGGACTCCAATGCTCTAGAACAAGAGCGTGGTATTACTATTTATGCGAAAAATACTTCAATAAAGTATAAAGATACAAAGATAAATATTGTAGATACTCCTGGACATGCTGATTTCGGCTCTGAAGTTGAACGTGTATTGCGTTCTATCGATACTGTCCTCCTTGTAGTAGATGCTCAGGAGGGTCCTATGCCACAGACACGCTTCGTATTGAAGAAATCTCTAGAATTAGGATTGAAACCTATTGTAGTTATAAATAAAATTGATAAACATGCAGCAAATCCTGAACATGCTCATGAACAGGTATTAGAGCTTTTCATGGAGCTTGGTGCAAATGATTCCCAATTAGACTTCCCTACTGTATATGCTATAGGACGTGATGGTGTAGCTATGAAGAAATTAGCAGATGAAAGAAAAGATATAACTCCACTTCTAGACACTATATTGGAACATATTCCACCTGCAAATAAAGATCATAGCAATGAATCTCCGCTCACATTGCAGACCTTCAATCTTGGTTATGACAATTTCCTAGGACGTTTGGCAATCGGTCGTATCTATGATGGGACAATTAAAACTGGACAAACTGTCTTTGAAAAGAAGATAGATGGTTCTGTTTCCTCAGGAAAAGTTACGAAACTCTTTACATTCGAAGGAAAACAGAGGATAGAAATAGAAGAGGCGAGTGCAGGAGATATTGTGACTATTGCCGGTTTCCCAAATATATATATTGGAGAGACTATTACAGATAATGAAGCTACCCCTGCTCTACCAGCTATAAGGATAGATGAACCTACTATTTCTCTAAACTTTTTTGTAAATAATTCCCCTTTTGCTGGACGTGAGGGTAAATTCGTCACTGGTAGGCAGATACGTGAAAGACTAGAGAAAGAATTAGAAGTCAATGTCGGATTAAAAGTAGATTTTACTTCAAATGAATATTATAGAGTTTTCGGTCGTGGAGAATTGCATATCGCTATTCTATTAGAGAATATGCGTCGTGAAGGTTATGAATTACAAGTCTCTCAACCACAAGTAATCATAAAAGATATAGCAAATGAAAAAGGTGAAATGATAAAAAGTGAACCATACGAGGAACTCACTATCGATGTACCAGATGAATTCACAGGGGCTATTATAGAAAAACTGGGTCAGAGAAAAGCCGTAATGCTCGATATGAAAAATAAAAATGGACAAACACGTATGATATTCGATATTCCCACTCGTGGTCTACTAGGATATCGTAGTGTTTTCGTAATTGATACAAAGGGTGAAGGAATACTAGGTAGTAGATTCACAGATTTCAGACCTTATGTTGGAGAAATTGAAAGACATAATACAGGATCAATGACATCTATGATGGCTGGTAAAGCACTAGCATTCGCACTGTGGAATCTACAAGAACGTGGAAGAATATTCATAGTGCCAACTACAGAAGTCTATGAAGGAATGGTAGTCGGTGATACATCTAAGGGTGATGATATGGATGTGAATCCATGTAAAGGAAAAGCAATGTCCAATATGCGTTCTTCTGGAAATGATGAGCATATTATGCTCACTCCGGCTTGGACGCTAGATATAGAGAAGGGGCTTGAAACAATGCGTGAAGATGAATATCTAGAGATAACACCTATAAATGTGAGGTTGCGTAAGAGATTTCTGACTGGTACAGATAGAGCTAGAGCGGGGAGGAAAGAATAGTTATACTCCTATTTGGGTATTAATAGCAAGTTGTCCCAAGCTTTAATGATTTTGTTAAGTAATACATAGGGTTTTTGAATAATTCTGGTGAGGAAAATCTGAATGAAAATTCCCTCACATATTTTTCTAAATTAGTTGACCAATGATGATGATACATTCTTCTAACAAAAGTACGGTAGTTTCCAAATACTCCTTCGATTTCTGATGTATGAGCAAATTCAAATCTTTTATGTATATCTCTACTGTGTTTAACTGGCCACCATTTGTTAATTCCTTTGTAAATCGCTGCACCATCAGTCCACAGTTTAGATCCTGGTTTAACTTTTCTAAAGAGAAAATATCCTGCATGATGTCTCTGTACTGATGTCCCAATAATGACATCATATGCTAGTTTTCTAGTTCCTTTTTGTTTACCCATAACCAATGTCATATCCTTGAAATACGCCTCGTCTAACTGCACTATACGCTCTAGAATGTGGGTTTCCCGTGGTAATTGTCCTCTGAATGTGTCAAACCACTTACGTATACAAAGTGGAGATAGTTCTGTAAATGCAACCGTTTGTTTAACTGGTATCTCACAACTCTAACACCAGAGTATCATCCACCACTTTTGAAGTGGTAATTTTAAATTAGAAAGCCATGTGTGTGACAGGAGAGAGAATCTGATGCGACAATCTTTACACCTATATCGACCTGATTGTATTCCTATTCGTCTCGACTTACATTCAGGACAAAATATGTTCTTGCCAAACAATATTCTGCGAATATATTTTCTAATTTGTGCCTCACTTGGTATTTGATTGTGTGTATACATAATGTCCATATTCTAATATGTATGGGACAACTGGTATATATTACCCTCCTATTTACTATTGACAAGGATACTAAATCATGATAGTCTCGCATATAGATTCGCACCATGAAAAATGCATATCAAATCCTAGGGGTTTCCCCTGCCGCTAGTATAGCGGAAATCAAGGATGCGTACCGAAAACTCTCGGTACATTGGCATCCGGACAAAAACAAGAGTCCGGAAGCTGGGCACACCTTTGCCTCGATTTCGGAAGCTTATGGCATCCTCTCTGACTCGCGCAAGCGACAAGAGTTGGATGAAAAGATTTCCAAAGGCCAAGTTGAGAATATCAATGAGGTCGTGGAGAGAGTCGTGGATTCATTTCTTGATTCGTTAACTGAACGGAAACACTAATCAACAACAAAACAAAGAGAAAGGATACGGGTGAGGACACTGAACGTAGTGGTAAATGAACTTCGTGAACAAATTGAGGAGGCTACAGATCCCAAGGATCCAAACAAGCTTCCACAATACACCGCTTCGCTGCGGGATGGTATTGATTCGTTTGTCTCGATGCTCACTGATGACCCGACGATGGCCGCGCTCGCATTCCACAATCAAATCAGATACGACAATCAGTCGGTTATGATCAAAATTGTGGAACACGACACGGTATCCGGTAGTGATTGGCCGCTTATCAAGCAGTCGATCCAAGTGCGCCCCGATGCGCATAAGGCCGTCAAAACCCTTGAACAAGCTGGGCTCGAAGCAGTATTGGCGACCGCTGTGGCCGCCAACTTCAAGCTCACACAACAACGTCGCGCTCAACGCGAGGCGTTGGAACAAGAAGAGGAGTACCAAAATGTTGAATGAACAAGACAAAATGAGTGAGCATGAAAAGCTCGTCACCGTACTTCGTTATCAGGGTGCATTGGCTGTCGAAAGTCAGCTTGTGGATCTTGCCAATAAGGAGGGTGATGAAGCCATTGTGAGAATCGCCGGAAATCTATCTGCTGCCGAAGTTGCGCAAGTAACTTCTGAGGCAGATATGGTCAGCCCGTCACTTCTGCATACTGCAGTCAATCTCGAACAGTTCCGCGGAGTATTTCGGCGCATAGGCGTTCGATGGAGCTCTGCGGAACAAGAGGATTGCTCACCTGAAACACTTCAGGAACTTCAGGATGAACTCAAACAGTTCTTCTGTGCATTCATTCTTCTGAACGAAGACGGAAAGCGTCGCGTTGAACTGATGAATGTCATTCTGGACGAGCCGCACGGTATCCATGCCCTAGTCTTCAGTGTCGTCCACGAAAAGGACTTTCTTGAATTCCTAGAATCCAATGGAAGCACTAGTGATGTCGGGGATTGGCGCGAGGTTATTGGGATCTTGCGTAACAACTTTCCCGAACAGTGGGAACGGTTCAAGAAAATTTTACCGGACTGTTACAACGGTAATGATTACCTCAACTTCATTCATGAGATCGCCGCTGAAATCTATGCGGTAGCCGTGTCTCAAGGAGCCGTCAGACGAACAGAAGTCGAAAAAGCGGATGATCTATTTATTCCGCTTGAATAGGCATGCAAACCAACAGCCTCCCCGAGTGACCCTCCGGGAGGCTGTATTTCTGAAAGGAATATATGAATCTGCAAATTAGAGATAAACGAGATCCGTTCACCCAAGCGTTGGCATTTCTTTTCAGAAGCGAGGAGAATGTGCTGACATTAAGACGAAAGCTCCATAAGGAAATGATTTCTCTTGTGACTCAAGTCGCGGTGAAAATTGGTGGTATCGATACCGAAAAAGCTGTTCGTGATCGTGCATTAGCGGTATTCACTGGAATCGTAAGTCTCTATCTGATGAATCTAACAAAAGGTTCGAACAATCCTGAAGAATGGTCAAGGATTGTGAGCTCTGGAGATCTCAGAATACTTTTCCAGCGTGGATATACGATGATACATGAAATCCTTCATGGTCGTTGGAAATTGGAGATTGAAAAGGATGGCAAAAGAATATTCTACGAAACCAGGACTGAACGACTTGAACAATTCGCTGTTCATCGGATAAATGATCAATGGGCAGGGTATATTCTATACCTCAAGGAAGCAACTTCGCTGAAAGAGGAGATTCTCTGGAGTGAATTCGCAAATTGGTTAAAAGACGATTACAGCGGAAAAAGAGAACATAGAAGAATTTCTGAACAGAGCCTTTTTCATGAAGGAGAACTTTTTGAAGAAGGAGAAATTATCAGAAGAGTGTTCTACCACATCCTTCATTCTGGTAAGCCTTCTTTTATAATGAACTTTCGAATAGCACGTGAGATTGTGGATCACGCACAGAAAGACAAAAAGTGGCTACAGAAGGCTACAATCAACTACTCCAGATTCGTTACTAGCTTACCACTTCGTTTTCAGGAATGCTTTCTCTATCAAGTGAGAGAAGATGAACCGGGAAACAGTATAATGAGCGAAGTATCTTCTGTTTGGAGGAATGTGAAGTGGATATGCAGAAAACGCAAGCATAGCAATAGATCAGAAGCAATCGATTCTGTTTGTATTAATACAGGAGTTCCATCTCCTGGACTTAGTAAATCAAACAGAACTACATTCGAATAGCTCAACACAAAACCGAAAACTCGTAAGAGTGAGTAGGTTTTTTTTATTATCACCCCCACTTCGTCTTTATATACTCCGTCGTCTCACTCATAGAGAATGGCTGAGTGGAGTTCCCTACTCTTACAAAAAAGTCTTCTTTTTTATCTCCATTTGTGAGATATGCTGGTTTATGACTTTCTTTTACATCTACAATACAAATCTCTTTATTTTCTATTTTCTCAAATTTTATATTTATATATTTAGAAAAAGCTAAACCAATCATATTTTTTATAAGAGTATTAACATAATTTTCAAATCCGTCTTTATCTTTTCTCTGTTGCAAAGTTTTATAATCATTTTCTAGACCGATTATTTCACCATTATCTCTTACACCGATAAGCAGAATTCCACCAGAAGCATTGAGAAAACCTACAATAGTTTTCATAATAGATTTCTCCATTTCCTTATTCATTTCATTCTTACGGATGTCATATCGCAATGTTTCTTTGAATTCTAAAAGTAATCCTTCACCATCTTCTATTAAACTCTTTATATCTTTTATGAAAATCTTGCCAGATGAACTATGTACCATTTGCTTTATTATATATACATATTCTTCGAAATTCCCTATATTCTTTATTTTTGTCACTCTCTCATTATTATGTTCAAGAATAATAGTGGCATGATTCATCATCCTACCTAGAGGACTCTGATATGTCTCTACAGATGCTACGTCAGACAAACCTACACTTTTCTTTTTTCTAAACAAAAGCCCACTTTTCTTTATTATTTCTTTTTCTCTGATTTCATAATGAGAGAAGTACCAATCTAAAAAGAGAATACCAATATAGATAAATTGAAAAAATGAGAAGATTATTATTTCAAAGATATCAAAACGGATATAATCATGAAAACCAAGATTCCTAAACATCATTTCATAATTACCAAGAAAAGAAACGGCAAAGAAGAATAGAGAAGCGATAATTTCCATAGCTATTAGATTGCGTAGGAAAACCAATGGTCCTTCTTTTATTATTATTACTCTCATATGGCTATTCTAACATAATTTTAGTCCTTTTTATCGAATACGCTATAGCACCTATTCCCATATCCTTCCCTATTCTATCCGCTAGACTCCGCATATATGTTCCACTGGAACAAACAACTTTCAACTTTATTATTTTAAATTGATTTTTTGCAAATTTCTTTCCATACTTTTCCCATTTATCTATTATCTTTTCCTGACGGAAATCCCCTTTTACTTTTTTTATTTTTTCTATACTTTCTCTAGCTATTTCTTCTCCACTTTTCTCTATTTCAACTAATTTATTAATAGAATAAATCTGTACCTCTTTACTTGGTATTTCATCTGGTATTTCTTTCATTGCAATTATTTTTGATGAATATCTAGGATACTTTTGTATATATCTGCCTATATATTTTTCTAATTCAATCTTATTTATTTTATTTATATTTATATTCTTTATTAATCCAAGAATATCATAGCTATCAGTTTCTAAACCAAACAAAACCTCTATTTCATATTCTTTATCTAAACCTGTATATTTATCTTTATTTTTACACTCTTCACCGATGAGGATGATGAGCATTCCTTCTGCCATCGGATCTAGTCTACCTGCATAAGTCATAGACACACTCTTATCTATACCGTTTTCTATACGGATTCTTTCTAGACATTCTAGTGGTGTCTCCCCTATTACTTTATTGCAAATAATGACATTTTTCATAACTTTGTTAC
This sequence comes from uncultured Candidatus Saccharibacteria bacterium, assembly GCA_964403205.1. Lineage (GTDB taxonomy): Bacteria > Patescibacteriota > Minisyncoccia > Phycocordibacterales > PALSA-1337 > CAIOGI01. Next base: position 71,163 of record CAYOER010000001.1, read on the forward strand.
AATATACCTTATGAATAAGAACTTGGGAACAGATCCATATAAAGGCGTGCGGGATTTCTATCCTGCTGATATGGCCGTGCAGAATTATATTTTTGATATTTGGAAAAGTACAGTTAAGAAATATGGTTATGAAGAATACAATGCCTCTGTTCTAGAACCAGCAGATCTGTACAGGGCCAAGACCGGTGAAGAAATAGTCAATGAACAAACATACACCTTTACTGATAGAGGTGATAGAGAAGTGACTCTACGTCCAGAGATGACTCCTACACTAGCCAGAATGGTAGCAGGCAAAAGACGTGAGCTAGTCTTCCCTCTTCGCCTTTTTTCTATTCCCAATCTTTTCCGTTATGAACAGCCACAGAGGGGGCGACTCCGTGAACATTGGCAACTCAATGTTGATATTTTCGGCATAGACGGCATACAAGCTGAAATAGAAATATTACAAATTGCTTATGATATTACAAAGAAATTAGGATTATCAGATACGGATTTTGAAATTAGACTCAATAATCGTAAATTGATGAATTATGTGACAAAGGAAGTATTCAAGCTCGATGATGAACAATCCAGAAAGTTAGGTAAATTAATTGATAAAAAAAATAAAATTGAAAAAAGTGTATTTGAAAAAACAGCAAATGAAATTCTAGGTGAAAATACTGATAACTTTATTACTTTACTCAATTCTAAAAATTTTGAGGAATTTACTATTCATCTTCCACAGACAAAAGAAGAGCATGATGGATTGAAAGAAATAAAGAAAATAATAGAGGCTCTAGAAAAACTTGGGATTACGAATGTACGCTTTGATCAGACACTTATGCGTGGTTTCGACTATTATACTGGAACAGTTTTTGAAATATTTGATAATAATCCAGAGAATAGACGTTCAATATTCGGTGGTGGTCGCTATGATGATCTTCTTTCCCTTTTCGGTGGGGAGAAGGTATCTGCAGTGGGATTTGGCGCTGGGGATGTTATAGCTCGAGATCTTCTAGAGACTTATGGAAAAATTGTAGAAGCAAAGAATACAGTAGCAGATATAGCAATATGTACTCTGGGTGAGCAGAATATTCCCTATTCTCTAGATCTAGCTCAAACTCTACGTAATAATGGCAAGAAAGTCATGGTTGATTTCTCTTTAAAAAAAATAGGCGATAAGATAAGTAATGCAAGTAAAAGAGGTATAGAGAAGATTATCTGTATTGGTGATGAAGAAGTAAAGACTGGAAAATATAAAATAAAAGATCTGGCTACTGGAATAGAAGAGTAGATTGAGAAAAATTCAGAAAAGATAATGAGACTGATAACATTTGATATTGAAACAAAGAATTTCTTTCAAGATGTAGGATCAAATGATCCGAAAGCTCTTGATATTTCTGTTTTATGTATTCATGATTCTCTAGATAATAGCTATAAGAGTTTCCAAGAAAAAGACTTTCCCCTATTATGGCCTATTATAGAGAAGACAGATGCATTGATCACATGGAATGGCGATCATTTCGATATTCCTATTCTTAATAAATATTATTCAGGAGATCTTACAAAGATAAAAAGCATAGATTTGATGAAAGAAATGAAGGATGTATTAGGAAAAAGGCTGAAACTTGATACAGTAGCAGAAGCGACTTTGGGAAAAAAGAAAAGTGGGAATGGCATGGAGGCGGTGTATTGGTGGAGAAATGGTGAAATAGATAAAATAATCAAATATTGTATAGAAGATGTAAGGATTACGAAAGAACTCTATGACTATGCAATTGCAAATAAAAGCTTGAAATACAAGGATCTAGGAGCAAATGGAGCAATATACGAAGTGAAATTAAATACAGATAATTGGGAGAAAAAGGAGGATAATGCCATGACTTTTACTTTACCGTTCTAAATGTGTATAATACAAAATATTAATGGCGGTTTGCTTATAAGAAGATAATAAAAGATATAAAGATATGAAAAAAATAATATCAGTAATCGTTATATTAGTAGTAGTGTTAATAATAATAGCTCTAGTAGGTAGCAATAAAGCTCCTGCAGTTTCAAAACAAGTAGAGAATGCAGAGGTAGTAGCAAGTTCTACTTCTGTTGTAGTACCAAATGTGAATCTAGTAGATGGTTCATATAGTGTTAGTCCTAGCGATGCCAAGCTCACATGGACTGGAAAGAAAAAGATTTTAAAGAATTGGATAGATAAGGGTACAATAGCATTAAAGTCAGCAGAATTCGAAGTAAAGAACGGTGCTATAGTTTCCAATAGTTTCCTCATAGATATGACAAGTATAAAGAATCTGACAAATGGTTCAAAGAAGAATCAGGATTTAATGGCAAAACATTTGAAATCAGCAGATTTCTTTGATGTAGAGAATTTTGCAACTTCTACATTCATAGCAAAGGAATTCACAGCTACGACTAGTGATACTTTCCTAGTAAAAGGTGATCTTACAATAAAAGGTATAACAAATGAAATCACAATACCAGCAAGTCTAAAGTATACAGACGGCAATATAATAGTAGTGAAAGGTAAGGCAGATATTGACAGAACATTGTGGGATATAAAGTATGGCTCAGATAATTTCTTCGATAATCTTGGAGATAATGTTATAGAAAATATATTCACTCTAGAATTCGAATTACAATTGAAATTAAATACAGTTAAAGTTGAAGGAGTATCTACTAGTACAGTAGAGAGTATCTAATACTAATAATAAAATAATACATAGTTATTTTATTAATTTATATTAAATTCCTTTAAATAGCATACCAGCAAAATAAGCAATAGATGATGCAAGGGCGCCGATAATAAGCGTCTCTATTGCTGTTATTATAGGATGTTTATGAGATATTTCTCCTCTGATGAATCCAATAGTAAGGAAAACTAGAGCTGTAACTATGATAGATATTGTAAAAGCATTTATAGATGTGATAAAAGCAGAAGCATAAACAAATGGAAGTAGAGGTATAGTACCAACAAAAATAAATGAAAGAAAAGTAATAATTGCAGTTTTCCATGGACCTTTTTTCATATCCCCAGATAATCCTAGAGCTTCATTTGTCTGTTGTGATAGGAAATTGGAAGATGCCATGGAGAAACCATCTGCAAAGACATTAGCAAATCCTAGAGCGAGTATGATAGCTGGTGCGAGTCCAGCACCAGATACAGCAGAAATAATAGCAAAGGTAGTAACAGTACCGTCTATAGAGCCGTAGATAAATTCTGCTAGATATTTACGGGAATTAGTGGTGGGAGGCATACACATATTATAACATGAATGATCTAATACTTACGAATCACTCCTTTTACAACAGCAGCGATATTTAATTCGTATTCTGGATATATTGGTTTATACTTTTTATTTGCAGGCTCTAGAAAAATAGATTTATCAGACTTTTTTCTCAAGAATTTCATTGTCCATCCCCCATCAACCTGAGCTATGACTATATCACCGTCTTTTGGATCCTTTGTCCTCTCTACAACAACAAGATCTCCCTCTCTAATTCCCTCTTCTATCATTGAATCTCCCCTTACCTCAAGTATGAAAGTTTTAGAAGCATCTCTTATAAGATAATCATCGAAACTCATAGTATCTAGAAGTTCTTCCTCAGCCACTGTTGGTAGTCCAGCTTCTACCAATCCTAGAAATGGGGTCTCACTTCTTAATTTCTTTGGTATGAGTCTACCCTGAGAATCTTTTGATAATACATTCTCCGCAACCAGCTTGTTCACAAGCTTATATACCGCATTTTTTGATTTGAATCCGAGTAAATTCATAATCTCTTGATAACTCGGCATTCTCCTCTTATCGGTATAGAAAGAAACAATTTTTTGCTTATAGTTATTATTCATTTGATAATTAGAAAATAAATGTAGTTACGTATCGACCAAGCATTCCGAAGAAGCTAAAGAGATTCTTATCCGATGTTTTCACTGGAGCTTTTGTAGCTAATACCGGAACAGGTTTCGGAGTCTTCACATATGAATATTGCTTCATGGCTAGAGAATTGAGCTCTGATATTAGGAATTTATGTCGACGGGAAAGGTCTTTATATGAAATGCCTTTTATAATTCTCATATCAATAAGTGTATTGATATTTTTTATTTCCTTCATAATCTCTTTTTTTAAGGTGTATTTATTCATATTTTTATTTTAATTAATTAATAATTTATTATTGATAATTTATTTATAGATACATTATAGGTGAACGACTGTTCACCGTCAATAAAAAGTGGGGATAACTTAATAATAATAGAAAAAGAGCCATAATGGCTCTCTTGAGATGAAGGAATTGTCATGGTAGGCTATCCATCCATGTACTTTCCTTTGGATCTGGTCTACTCCATATAAGTATAAGTATGAGAATATAAATAAATCCCATAAAGACTTGGACAGCTCCCATAAAGTATATACCAAGGCTGATAAGGATTAGTTCCTGCCAGAGACTGTTTGGCTCGAGTAAATATCTGACAGAGATATAGATGCTAGTAGGGGTCATGCAGATAATGAACCAGAGAAGTGTGGCCAATGGCCTACGATTATGAATCCAGGATAGGATATTACGTATAACAAGCCAGATACCGAGAGATTTCACTTCTTCCACTTCCTCGACTTCACTTGCCTCTTGAGTTTTCACTTGATTCCTTTTTGTTTGAGGTGCTGATTTATGATGATATTAGCACTATGAATTTGTAGAGTCAATAATTATCTATTAATTGAAAAACCTATCTTTCCTTTTGGCTTATTTGGCCTCTCTATAAGTTGCTTAACTACTGCATGGATATTAGATAATGGTAAATAACGACTACCACCATGTTTTGGTCTTGCAATTTGCAATATCAAAGTATCTAGATCATTTTTTGTGAGTTGAAATATAAAATCACTAATAAATCAATATTGTGGATAACTTGCTACACTTTTCGGTTTCTATTCGGTTATAATATTACTAATGTTAAATTTAACTAAGAAACAAAAAGTGGTCTTCGATTTCATAAATAACTATATTTCAGAAAATGGTATATCTCCTACTATTGAAGAAATAAGAAGGCAGTTAAAATTAAAGGCAGTTTCCACTATTCATGAGCATATAAAGACTCTTACAAAAAAAGGATACCTTTTAAAATCTGATAATTCAGCACGAGGTATACATAGCAAAGAAAGCTTAGACACAGTAGTAGAAATTCCGATATTAGGCAGAATATCTGCTGGTCAGCCTATAGAAGCTGTTGAGGAAATACAAGGTTATGCTTCATTGACAAATACAAATATTAAAAGTCCTCAAGGCTATTATGCTTTACGTGTTATTGGAGATAGCATGATCGATGAAGGAATCTTTGATGGTGATCTTGTAATAATCAAGAAACAATCAGTTGCTGAAAATGGGCAAACTGTAGTTGCTATAATTGATGAAAACGAAGCAACATTAAAGAAAATATATAGGGAAAATAGTGGATTCCGCTTACAACCAGCAAATCAAACCCTGCTTCCGCTTTTTAGAAAAGAAGTAGAGATACGTGGAGTTGTAGTACAAATAATAAGAAATATTAATAAGACTAGTAGTTTAGATACAGTAACTAAGAATGAATTACATACTATTGATCTTTTTGCTGGAGTAGGTGGTATCAGGCTAGGATTTGAAAAAGCTGGATTTAAAACAGTCTTTGCTAATGATTTTGAAGCGAAATGTAAAGACACTTATGATATGAACTTTAAAGACTCTAAACTAGTAGTAGAAGATATAAGAAAAATAGGTATCGATGATCTTCCAGAATTTGATTTTCTATTGGGTGGATTTCCTTGTCAGGCTTTCTCTATTGCTGGATATAGAGAGGGTTTCAAGGACAGAAAAGATAGAGGGAATCTGTTTTTTGATGTGGCAAAGATAATAGAAGAGAGGAAACCTAAGGGTTTCTTATTGGAGAATGTAAAAAATCTCAGAAGTCATGATGGGGGTAGGACATTTGAAATAATAGAAAATACTCTAAAAAATCTAGGTTATCATATAAAATCAAAAGTACTTAATAGCATGGAGTATGGGAATATACCCCAAAATAGAGAGCGTATTTATATTGTAGGATTCCGAGATAAAAATCATTATGATAATTTTAATTTTCCAGAGTCAATTAAATTAACAAAAAAGATTACTGATCTGCTAGAAGATGATGTACCAGAAAAATATTACTATAATGGAAAGCCTCTATATAAAAAATTATATGGTGTTATTAAAGATGAAGGAAAAGTATATCAATGGAGAAGACAGTATGTTAGAGAAAATAAAAAAGGAGTATGCCCAACTCTCACAGCTAATATGGGTACGGGTGGCCATAATATACCGATAATAAAAGATAAAAAAGGTATAAGAAAATTAACCCCCTTAGAGTGTGCAAGAATACAAGGGTTTCCTAATGATTTTAAATTACCAAATATTTCAGATTCAGCATTGTATAAACAATTTGGAAATTCTGTTAGTGTGCCCGTAATTGAAGCAATAGCTAGGCAGATATTGAAAGCAATAAATTAAAGCTTGCTTATTAATTTTTTCCAATCGTCATCTAAATTATGTAAATATTTTACAGATTTAACATATCTATACCCGTTACTAAATTTTTGACCAGGTATTGCTTTAACTTTTTCTAATTCTTCTGCATATGCAAAACCACAAATCCAAACTGGTATTTCCTCTAATTTACCAATTTTTTTGAAATTTTTATTATCATCAATAAATTTTCTAACCTTTCCAAAAAAAGAATGGTCTCTTAATATTCTAAAAAGATGATCACTTGGTAAACCCACTCGCGCAAATATATAAATATCACTCCTCCTTTCTTTTAGGTCTAATTCATTTGAACCCAATACAAGAAAAGCATTCTTCATTTTACTTGCTTTAATTCCAACACCCATTTTAGGTGATCTAAATATCTTATTATCCATTATTAAATGAATGTCTTGTGGTGTTATTTGATTAGGGTGAACAGATTCATCTAATTTAATTTGAATAGAAAATTTATTATATAAAAACATCTTAATTGCATGCTCGGCTAATATTCCCAATATTACATCGTCAGCAGCTTGAACTTCTGTCCTTTCCCCACGGATTCCGTGTAAGGAAAGTCCCCCGTAGACCATTTTAATTGCAAATTCAAAACATTTTTCATATTGTTCAATATCTAATAATACAGTCCTTTCTATTTTTAGCTCTTTATATTTATTAAGTAAATATTTATCAAAATACCATCTGTTTTTGATTTTCTCGCCGATTATTTCTTTACTAGATTCAAAATAATTTTTAAAATCTTTCTCTGGAATAGAAAGATATGCAATAGCATCTTTTTTTGTCATCATCTCCTTCATATAATTTAATTAAACTTTTGATACCCTTATACTACTCTTTTCTCAATCTATTTTCAAACCCATTTCACTCATTTGTTAAATTGATCCTTTGTAGTATTTCATAATTCTTATTATCCTGTCATATCTTCAAACTTTCTAATCGTACCTTTAATTCCAAAGCACGGGCCATAAGATGATCGCCTATTTCTCCCCAATTGAAATAATCTTTATAGTCTTTTGGATTAATAAATTTTATCTCTGTAATATCACCATCCGGATCATTTATAAATTGACCATAAGGCTCGACGATGCATACTGAACGTGTCTGTGACATAAGACCGTTTGGTTCAAATATATCCTGATAACCAATAAAACATTGAGTAATTACTTTCATATTTGTCTCTTCTTTTACCTCTCTTATTACAGTATCACAGATATTTTCATCCTTTTCTACACTGCCACCAGGTGGAGTCCAATACTTTTTATCTTCAGAATAAACAATCACTAATTTATCATTATAAAAACAATATGCGTGTACACTTTTAATTATTTTATTATTAATTTCAGATTCATTATCAATATCCTTATAGATAACGTTTAGTACTTGACCAGATCGATTTGTAAGTGTTGATTTTATTTCCATATTTCCTTCTCATCCTACCACCTCCCTCCCCATTTTCAAACCATACTTTCAACTTTTATTTTTTCCACCTCCTTTTCAAACTCCTTTTTCGTTTCTGGCGTCTTCTCATAGTGCATTGGTATTACCTCACCAGCGCTTTTGAATTGTTTTAGAAATGATACGGCTTCTTCTGGTCCAAAAGTATAAAATCCTCCAATAGGAATAAGTGCATAATCTACTTCTAATCCTGCAGTATCTATACCAGATGAATAGAACATATCTCCAGCAAAATATATTTTCTTATTATCTATTTCTAGGAGAAAACCCATATTTTCTATTGGTCTAACCTTCGTATTTGGACCATGATCTACATTGAATATTGCTAATACCTTTATTCCATTTATATCTATTATGTCTCCAACTTTAATTTTTATAATTTCTCCAGGTAAAGTCTTATCTCCTAACATATCTATACATTCTTTATTCAAATAAATTTTCTTTGGCGAAAGCTTATCTATATGTAGTAGAGAGAAGTGATCTCCATGAATATGTGATACTAACATGACATCTACAGATATATTATTCAGTTTTTCTATCGGAGTATATGCGCCAATATCAATAGCTAATTTATAACCATTATCTGTCTCAATAATAAAGCCACTTTGTTCATATTTAGTGATTTTCATAGATATATTATAGCAAATCTATTTTTTATTGACCTTCCCACAATACCTGCTATCATAACCCCAGTAGCTTCGGCTCAACTTATGCAATCAAGCATATGTTGAAAATTGGGAGACAAATGCCAAAATTCAAAACGACAGTGCATGTATTCAGGAAACCAGCGGTTCTGAATCCTGCTGATGGAGAGATACGACAAGCCCTACATAAGCTGGATTTCCATGGAGTAGAGAAAATCAGTGCTGGAGAATGCTTCATGATTATGCACAATGCAGATTCACAGGACTCTGCTAGAGTAGATGCAGAAAATATGTGCAAAAGGCTTCTCGTGAATCACGTTAGCAGTGTATACACAGTCGAGTCTGTGACTCCATGCCAATGACTTTTGTCTATGTTTCTCACCGGTCCCACTCTATGTCGGACCGGTCTTTTTATTCCCATTATTCCCATTTTCAAACCCCTTGACAAACTACCACTAATCTGCTAGTATATAGAAGAGTGAAAGTGCCTGAACCTGAACTCCCGTGTGTAGGTTAGGCATTGATCTCACTCAGAGAGCCCCGGAGAATGATTCGGGGCTTTTTTTATTATCCTATTTATTATCTTTTCTTGCATATAAGAAACATAAGATGTAATATTTAATACAGCAAAAGCACATAAACCCTAAACCTCAACCCATAATACAATGGCCAAAAATACAGTAGGTGCAGTAAGAACTGTAGGGAGAATCATCGTCGATGGTTACTATCATATTGATGGGCAAGTATGGAAAGTTGAAGGACCAGTCCTCAATGAAGAGGATGCTTGGTACTTGTCGAGATATCTCCAGAACTATTCCCCTCGTTTCAGAAGGAAGATCAGGATCAAACGAACTGGAAAGCAGATACGTGAACAGCAAATGAGACATTGCCTAGCTGGTATTTGTCACAATGTCGTCAATCGTGAAGTTCGCCTTATGCATTCACTCTAGTTTTACAGACCCATAACACCCTACCCGCCAGTGCGGATAGGTTTTTTTATTTTTTATTTCCCTCTCTATATATCCCCCCTTATCCTTACTGAAAAATCAGGATAGTCTGCATATTTTTCTGCTTTATCATTTATAAAATATCTTTTACGAGCATTTTCAAATGTTAAATCTGTATCTATAAGTCCAAGTTTATAAGCTAGATTATCAGAATCCGCTGGGAAGAATATTTTTAGATTAAGTATTGAAATACGATGCGGAGTAATAGTATTTATATGTTTTACAATATTTGTAGTACAAGTATTAGTAAGAGTATTATAGAATTCTGGACTATCTTTCAATTTATTTGCCCTTTTCACCATATCTAGGAAAAGACCTTTTATTTTCTCTTTTTCTGCTTTTATAGGATATACATAGACAAGATCTTTCCTATAATTAGAGCGCAATTTCACCACATCTTTTTCATCGGCTATGACATACATTAATTCATATTTATTAAACAATCCCTTTACAGGATGGTACGCCTCCCTTTTTTCTTTTCTTATTTCTACAGAAATAGAGATAAATTCATTATTTTCAAATTCAAAACTGAGAAAAGTATGAGCAGATCCAGGAATACCAGAAAATGGCTCTACTATATACCAGACTTTCTTTATTTTATTCATATCAAATGCTTTATCATAATACCTCACTGTATAACTAGTAGTAGAGGCATAGGAAATATTCCTAATATTCTTTATATATACAGTATTATCTTTTATATCTGCATATGCTAGAACTTTCTGATCTTCATTCCAATCTCTATTATTGGAAGCCTTGGTAAATAGATTAACAATAAAAGCAGGTATAAAAATAACAATAAAAATAGTGATTATTGAGTATATAACGATTTTCTTATAGATTTTAGGGAATATTTTCACTATTTAATTATAACAGATTATATGAGATAATTATAAACATATTATTTAATATAAAATTATGTATATAATACTTTTTTTAATTATAGTTTTTGTATTGTTCTATCAGAGTAGTAGGATAAGTAAACTAGAAATATTATTTAAAAATAGTAGAGCGACATCTCCTCCAGAAACATCTATACCTACACCTGAAGCCACATCTACTCCAACATACACTCCGACTCCTACTCAAAATAATAATATACAGAAAGATATATCTAGTGAAGAAGTTTCCGGTAGAATACTTGGAAGAATCGGTATCGGTGCAGTTATTGTAGGTATTGCATTTTTCTTGAAATACGCTTTTGATAATAATTGGATAGGAATATCTGGTAGAGTAATGATAGGAATACTTATAGGTATAATCACAATAGCTATTGGGCAGTATTTGAGAAAAAAGTATTTGCAATATTCTGATCTTCTAATGGGTGGTGGTTTAGCAATATTATATCTATCTGTCTTTGCCTCATATGCTCTATATCATCTAGTAGATCCTATGATTGCCTTTATGGGTATGATAGTGATAACTGCTTTTGGTGTGATATTGAGTATTTGGAATGCCACAATAACTCTATCTGTTATAGCATTTATCGGTGGTTTCCTCACTCCAATACTCATAGATGTAGGTAATCTCGGAGAATGGATCACTCTAACTTATATAACAATATTGAATGCCGGAATATTGGGAATATTACTCTATAAGAAATGGACAAATCTAATAATAGTAGGTCTAATAGGTACATGGATTCTCTTTGGAACATGGTTAGTAAATTCATATAATCAGGACTTATTGATACCTACTCTACTCTTTATTCTTGTACAATTTATCATCTTTACAGCATCATCTGTATTCAGAATTGTTGCAGAGAAATTGAAAGCAGAACCTATTGATTATTTTGTAATCAGTGCTACTGCACTCGGCTTTGCTATTGTTTGTTATGATCTGCTGATGCCAGAGTATAAGCATTATACTAGTCTCGGCTCAGTACTAGTCGCTGGATTCTATATAATGATCGCTCTCATGGCATATAGAGAGAATCCAAGTGATAGGAGTATAAATATTTTCCTACCTGGAGTTGCTGTAACATTCCTCACTATAGCTGTACCGATAGAATTCTCTGGACCTTGGATATGTGCATGGTGGTTCGTAGAATCAATAGTCCTATATATATTAGCTTCTACTTCTTCTAGTAGAGGATTCCAGATTATGGGTGTTCTAGTATATGTACTTGGAATATTCGATCTTATGTATTATATAGTTTCATATTCTAGACCAGAAGGCTTCATCATATTCTGGAATGGTCCATTCATCATGCTTCTAATGGCAACTATTACTGCTTATGCCATCGCTTTCTTCTATCATCGTTATGGAAGTATTACAGTAGATATACAGAAAAGAGGTATAAATGCATTCATAATGATTGCAAATATACTCACACTCTATGCTCTAACAATGGAAATAAATAAATATTTCGAATTAGAAAGAGCTTTAGGATCTTCAAATGTTATGAATTGGTCCAATACATCTATATCAATACTCTGGGCTATCTATGCTGCTATTCTTACTACTATCGGTTTTGCAAAGAAATTAGCAGGACTCAGAATAATGGGATTAGTATTATTTATAATTACTGCTTTCAAAGTCGTTATAGATGTATGGAGTCTAGGTGAAGTATATAGAATAATTTCATTTATTGTATTCGGAATAATTGCCCTTATCGCTTCATTTGTCTATGTGAAGTATAAGGATAGGTTGATAGGATAATAAATTACTTTTTCTTAGAAACCTTTTTTTCTGGTTTTTCTGGAATTTTGATAAGGTTTTGGATAGTGGAAATTAGTCTTTCTAATTTTTCATTTATAGCCTCTAATTGTTTTTTCATTTCATTATTTCCAACATTATTTACCGTATTTCCTGTATTAGTCTGTACCTTCCTATCATCTCTCCTACCTCTTTCCCCACCCATAGCTGCTCTACCAGCAAAGCAATCCCTACAATACACTGGTTTATCCCCAGTAGGTCGGAATGGCACTTCACATGGCTTACCACAACTAGCACAAATAGCACTATGCATGGTTACTGGCCCTCTATCCCCACCCCTATCACCACCTCTATCATTACCTCTTCCACCGCCAAATCCACCCTTGAATCCACCTCTACCTCCCCCTCGGAATCCTCCTTTATCACCCCCTTCTCTACCTCCTTTTTTAAAATTATCCATATAAATAAGTGTTATTGTTAATTAATGTATTATTAGCTATACACTATCATAATTTAGAATATAATCCATCTATGTTATAATCACCACATCTTTTATTAAATAATATAAAATAAAACCAAAAATATGGATTCGAACCCTAAAGCCCCTGCATTTCTAAATGTTCCCACTGCTATTGTTGTAGCTGGAGCTATTATTGCAATATCTATTATCTGGACTATGAAACCTGCACCAGGTACACAATCAGCAAATGTAAATGACAGCATACTAGCTGGTAATACTCTAAAACCTATAACAACTGATGATCATATACTCGGTAATCCAAATGCAAAAATAAAAATAGTAGAATATTCTGATACATCATGTCCATTCTGTAAAGTTTTCCACAATACTATGAGAAAAGTTATGAATGAATACGGCAAAGGTGGCAATGTTGCCTGGGTCTATAGGAGTTTCCCAATAGATAAACCAGGTACACGTCCTGATGGAGGAATATTACATGTAAATGCTGGCAAGGAAAGCCAAGCTATGGAATGTGCAGATTCACTCGGAGGAAATGATAAATTCTGGGCATATACAAATAGATTATATGAAATAACACCATCTGTTACAGGAGAATCTCCAGATGGACTAGCTCTAACAGAATTACCAAAAATAGCAGAATATGTTGGATTAGATGTAGATGATTTCAAAAATTGTTTAGAGAGTGGAAAGTTCAAGGATAAGGTAGAAGCACAGTATCAAGATGGTTTGAAATTTGGCATTGAAGGTACACCTTCTAGTATTATCATCACTCCAAATGGTAAAAATATTGCAATACCCGGAGCACAGTCATATGAGAGTGTGAAGCAAGCAATAGATGCTTTACTTCTAGAATCAGAGTAATTTCCTCATCTTGCACCATTCGCAATCTTTTTCCCCGCAAGAACCCTTTAATATTTCTCCATTCCAAACACTTTTTATAAGAGTGTCTATTTCTCCCTTTACTCTATCTATATCTTCTTTCTCTATATTGAGCGACTTTATATC
>CAYOER010000001.1:85052-87854 GCA_964403205.1 uncultured Candidatus Saccharibacteria bacterium
AGAGCTTTTCGTATCACCCTTTATAGCATTATCTGACATAGTCTGTTTCGTCTTATAATCAAAGACTTTTACCTCATCTGTCATATCCACTATAGCGTCCAATTTCCCATGAATCGGTATGTCTTTGTATAGCATTTTCACCCAATGTTCTGTGTATATTTTACCTTTTAGATTGAAATGTGATTCCAATGATTTTGCAATATCACCTACCATTTCCATAAGTTCTTTCTTTACACTTTCTTTCTCTTTTATAGAAAGCATGGAATTATTCAAATAATTATTTATACTTTCGACGAGAGTCTGCTCTATATTCTTTACTCCATTTATATTATTTTTCCATATTTGTGATATAGCATCATGCATAGCACTACCTTTCTCTCCACTAGGCGTTGGAGCCTGAGGCAGTTTCAATATACTTTGATAAATGAATTTATTCGGGCATTCGAGGAAATGATTGAGAGCAGTTACAGAAAGACCTTTTTCCATTAGAACATTCTTTGCTAAATGTAGAATCTTCATTTCGTTTTCATTAGTCTTACTTTTTTCTACAATAGTTTTTGTATCTTCTCTGGATAGAGTTATCTTCTCTATATATTTATCATCTATTTCAGAAATGAAACGTAATGGGGTGAGAATATCACCATTTGATTCTTCTAAACTAGGCATTATATATACATTTTTCTTTGCCCTAGTCAGAGCAACATAGAAGAGTCTACGAAGATCTGTAATATCATTCTGATCGGCTTGTTTCCTAGGAAGTACGAAGCTAGGTCGTCTATTCTTCCCTATCCAGGCCTCTTCTACAGCATAAGGCATGAAAACATAGTCGAATTCTAATCCTTTACTACCATGTGCTGTCATGGCTTTTATAGGGACATCTGGAGCACCTACAGTTATCTTTATCGTTCTATTTTCTGCGGATAATCTATATGCGAGCATGGAGTTTATAAGTTCCAATGGACCATGTATATCTCCACTCTGTACTAGAGATTCTGCTAGAGATATTATCCCTCTCCAAACATGTATATAAGACGGATCTCTAGAAATTATTTTTATAAAATCACTTTTTTCTGCAATATAGATAAGAGATCCTAAAGAATTTTCTATTAATAGCTTTTCTTTAATATCTACAATAGCTGGTATAACCTTTTCTATTTTTATATCTTTACCACTTTTAATTAATTTTATTATTTCTATACTTTTATCAAATTCTATATTCCAAAGTCCAGAGATCAAAGTCTTTGCTAGTAAATCCGTTTTTGAAGGATCTGCAATATATTCTATAAGATCAAAAAATAGAATTCCTATAGGATTATGGAAAATATCTATACTTCTTTCAGAAGAAACTGGTAAATGATGAGATTCTAAAAGCTCTATTATACGGTCTAATTCCTTGTTTTTACGGGTTATTATGGCTATATTACTATCTTTTTCATTCTTCAATATATTCTTCAATTCTTCTATGAGATAAAGTTCAATGGCTTTAGTATTCTCCCCAATAATTAATTTTATTTTGTCTTTTGCTTTTTCTCCTTTTAATTTTATTCTTAATTCTTTATATTCATCTTCTTCATAATTATTCTCTATCATAGAGAAACTAGCATCGAGAATATTCTGATGAGAACGATAATTAGTATCTAGAGAAATCATTTTCATACTTGGCCATTTCTTCTGCAAAAGCATGAAGTTCTCTACAGAGGCACCTTGGAAACGATATATAGCTTGCTTCTCATCTCCAACAATAAAAATATTTGGAGTATCGAAAAATTCTGCAATTATAGAAATAATAAAATTCTGTGAATCATTTGTATCCTGATGTTCATCTATATGAATATATAAAAATTGTTCTTGTACTAGACGCAATAATAATTCATTTTCTCTTAATTTCTTTAATAATTCTATAATTAAATCATCGAAATCTAGTCTTTCTGCTTTCTTTTTCTCTTCTTCATATTTGGCATAAACACTAGAAAATAGAACGGTTTTCTGACATTTTTCTATTTTATTCAATGCTTCTGCCTTGAGCTTACCCTTCGTAACACCACGCGTAGAGATATTGTCTTCATCTTCTTCAATATTTTTTATTTCTTTCTTTGCATATGCCTCTACCATATCTGGAGACATATTATTTTTCTTTGCTTCGCTTATAGCAGAAATAATACTTCTTATATACATATCTGGTTTACCTAGAGGTGTGAGATCATTGAACTTTGTATCATTCAAAATATTTCTAATTATTATTTCTTGACCAATCCCTTCTTCATCAAATTGTTTCATATCAGAGATTTCTATGAAGTGCTCTGGGAATTCTGCTATGATAGAAGAGGCGAAACTATGGAAAGTATGAATATGAATATCATGTGCACGATTACCGATAATTCCAGAAAGTTTCTCTCTCATGGCCTTGACCCCAGCATCTGTGTATGTGATAGCGAGTATTCCATGAGCAGGGGTATCTGTCTTCTTTAGAATATTTGCAATACGTAAAGTCAGTATAGTCGTCTTCCCTGTTCCAGGGCCTGCAATGACCATTATAGGGCCTTCTATAGCCTCTACAGCGCTTTTCTGATAAGTATTCAGACGTGAATATAGTGTATCAAAAGTATTTTTTAGCATATTACAATTATACATTAAAAGGTAAGAAATAATATAAAAAAAAACCGCCGGATCACAGAATGTGACCCAGCGGGTGAACTAACAGATGAACTAAGAAAAAGACAAGCTATTATCGGCGTTTCTTGAAGAAGCCGAGAAGACCGATGAATCCAAGCCCTGTAGCAAGCAGAGGTGATGTGGCGCCAG
>CAYOER010000002.1:0-74062 GCA_964403205.1 uncultured Candidatus Saccharibacteria bacterium
ATCTCCTCTCCCCAATTATTGACAATATATTCTGCAGTAAGATCATCTTTCTTTAGATTCTTTGCAAATGTCATGAGTAAAGGTTCATCTTTATTGAATGTGAATCCTCTTCCACTCTCTTCTATCTGATCAGAAGAAATTCCGAGATCGAGCATTATACGATTCACTTTTTCTACTCTTAGATCCCTCAGAACTTTATCTATATCTCTATAATTACTTTTTTCTAGGAAAATATTTTTATTATTTCCTAGAATAGTTCTTGATCTCTCTAATGCATCTGTATCTTCATCTACTCCGATAACTGTGATATTGCCATTCATCTTCTCTAATGCATATTTTGCATGACCAGCACTACCTAGAGTCAGATCCATATAAATATCCTTTGGATGAATATCTAAGCCGTCTATTGATTCTTTTAAAAGAACTGAAATGTGCATGGTCTATATAATGTTCTATATAATTCCAGCACTCCCTAGCTTCTCGGCAAGCTTATCGGCCTTGCCCTCTATCTCCTGTCTATACGCATCCCAACGGGCATCATCCCAGATCTCTGCTCTTCCCCTGACACCTACTATGACGACATTGCGTCCTAGCCCCGCTCTCTTTAGTAAGTATTCTGGTATAAGCATTCGACCTAGTGCATCAACATCCACTTCAATCGCACCTCCTAGGAGATAGCGATTGAAACTTCTGTTGTCCGCAGAAAGCATCGAAGAATCGGATGAAGATAATCTTTCTGTAATCAACTCCCAGGATTTTATTGTGAAAATAAATAGACAATTGTCTAACCCAGAAGTTATCACGACTTTCCTGCCAGTCTCCTTGCGGAATTTTGCCGGAAGAGACAAGCGGTTCTTATCATCTATTACATGTCTGTATTCTCCGATGAGCATATAGTGTGATTGTGTAAGTTGTAGTAAATCTAGCTTTCCAAAAAATTACAAATTATTTGAAAATTACCTCTTTACCACTTCTTCCCACTTAATGGATATTATATACCACTTTGCATTTTTTGTATCAAAAAACCTGTGGATAACAGGTGGATAAGTTAAAAGGAATAAAACAAGTGATTGAAGGGGCTCCGCAGGCGACGGCCGAGGACCAGAGTAAATTTTTAGCAAAAAATTTACGTACCCTGAAATCACTTATTTTATTCCTTTTTACTATTTCGGTCTCATAAGTGGAAACATTTGAAGCTCACGCGCAGGTTTATCTGCAAGGAAAGCGAATAGTCGCTCGCCAAAACCGAAACCACATGTAGGTGGCATACCATGCTCTAGCATCTCTACGAATTCTAGATCTTCCATCATCGCTTCTGTATCACCAGCATCTATAAGTTTCTTCTGTTCTTCGAATCTCTTTCTCTGATCAATAGGATCATTGAGTTCTGAATATCCCCTACCCATTTCACTTCCTGCTATTATCGGCTGGAACATCTGTACTGTATTGCCACCATTTATTCTCTTTGCGAGCGGTGCTACTAGTACTGGATGATTGATGAGGAATGCTGGACCAGAAATGTTTTTCCTACAATATTTCCAGATTGTATCTACGAGTCTCTCGCGATTTGTACCTTCATATTTTATTTTCAATTCTTTCAATTTATTTTCTATATCTTTATCACTAGCTTTATTTATATCTATGCCAGTTTGTTTCTTTATCTCTTCTGTATAATCAATCTTTATCCATTCTTTGGCAAGATCGAATGTATGGCCTCTGGTAGTGAATTCTGTTTTATCAAAAACTTCTTTTGCAATCTTTATATACATTTCTCTAACAAGCTCCATTCCATCTTCATAATTAGCAAATGACCAATAGAATTCCATATTGGTAAATTCTTGTAGATGTTCTGGACTAGAGCCTTCATTCCTATAGACTTTACCTATTTCGAATGTCTTCGGGAATCCTGCAGCCATCAGTCTCTTCTGCCAGAGTTCACCGACTGAAATACGTAGATATACATCTAGATCATAATCATTATGATGAGTTTTGAAAGGTGTAGCTTCTGCACCACCCGTAGTTATCTCTAATGTAGGAGTCTCTACTTCTATAAAGCCATTGTCTTTCAAGAAGTCCCTAGTGACATCCCAGAACTTTGCTTTTTTCATGAAAAGATCTTTCAATTCTGGATTCATGAGTATATCTAGATAACGCTTCCTGTATCTCTCATCTGTATCTTGTATTCCATGCCACTTCTCTGGTAGAGGTAATAGAGTTTTCGTAGCTATTGTCCAATCTCTTACCATAATACTTTCTTCTCCCCTTTCAGTAGTGAAAAACTTCCCTGTAACAGAAATAAAGTCTCCAATATCAACAGCATCAGTAAAAAGTTTGAATTTATTTATTTCTATAGAATCTTTTTTGAAAACTGCTTGCAATCTACCCTTTCCATCATATAGAACAACAAAGAGTATCGCCCCCTGACCTCTTATGGCCATTATCCTACCTACTAGTGAAATTTCTTTTTCATCTTCCTTATATTGTTTAAAATTCTTTTTTGCATCTCCTAGGCAGAATGTCCTAGGAACACGAGATGGAAAAACTTCCATTCCTGCCTTTTTCAATATTTCTAATTTTTCTAATCGTGTTTTACGTATTTCTTCTAATGAAGCCATAATTCAAATATTATTCTATATTAATCAAAGTATAAGTAACTTCACCCTTTGGAGTATTTACACTAAATTTATCCCCTTCTTTTTTTCCTAAAAGTGATGAACCGATGGGAGAAAGATTGGAAATCTTACCACTTGCCATATCTGATTCTTCTGAACCCACAATTTTATAAGTCTTTATATCTTTTTCACCTATTTTTTGAACCTTTACTATAGATCCGATATTTGCAATATCTCCATGTTGTTCATCTAGTATTACAGCTGTCTTTATGAGATTCTCGAGATGATTTATACGATCCTCTACCTCG
The DNA here is from genome assembly GCA_964403205.1 of uncultured Candidatus Saccharibacteria bacterium. Lineage (GTDB taxonomy): Bacteria > Patescibacteriota > Minisyncoccia > Phycocordibacterales > PALSA-1337 > CAIOGI01. Next base: position 2,921 of record CAYOER010000002.1, read on the forward strand.
GCTTGCTCCTGACGAGCTTCATTGTATTCTGCATTTTCAGAGAGATCTCCGAGCTTCTTTGCATATTCTAGATTTTCTGCAACTTCTTTTCTTTTCTGACTTCTGAGATGTTCTAATTCACTTTTGAATTCTACTAATTTATCATTTGTTAGATATTGTGGTGTTTCTTTCATAGATTATATTTAAGTATTATTAATATATAGCTTCATTATAATAGCACAAAATACGAATATGTACAAAGTTTATTCCAGATATTCAGGTGTATTTTCCTTCATCCATTCTATTATTTCTCTCATTACTGCCACTCCACCGATAAGATTATGAGAAGAACCTTTCTCCATAACTATAGTAAAGGCATAATGGGGATTCTTATAGGGGAAAAAGCCAGTAATCCATGAATTTACACTGCTTTTCTCTGTACCGAGCTCTGCTGTACCAGACTTCGTAGCTATCTCTATATATGGGAAATTGAGAGCTTTACCAGTACCAATAGTAGCACCTAGTCTCATACCTTCATGAATAATATTCCAATACTCTGCCTTCAAATCTATTTCATCTATTATTTTGCCTTCTGTATCTTTTATAATAGAGGGATCTCTCAAAATACCTTTAGTAGCTATTGCAGACATAGCTCTGATTATCTGTATTGGTGAACTTTGGAAACCGTATTGTCCGATAGCAGTATGATAAGTATTACCGAGTGTCCATACTTCACCATTGAAAATTTCTTTTTTCCAAGCAGGATTCGGCACTATACCAGCCGGACCAGAGAAAAATGAATTCTTTATTGATTGGCCAAAGCCGAACATATTCAAATATTTATTTATATTTTCTATTCCTAAACCTTTCTGATCTTTATAACCACCACCAACTTCATAGAAATACACATCAGATGACATAGCTATAGCATGTCGCATATCTACATAACCAAGTGCTTTCCAATCTTTGAATGTCGTCTGTAAATCTGGATTGTATTCATTCTGGACAGTTATGGAACCAGTGCTCAATATTTCTTTATTTGGATCAATTATATTCTCATTCAGAGCACCTAGAGCAATATATGGCTTTATAATAGACCCTGGAGCATATAGTCCAGCTATAGCACGGTCTAGGAATGGCTGATTCTTATCTGATAAATATGATTTTATTTTTACTGTATCATTCCTGGAAGACATAGTTTCCGAATCATATTCTGGATAATTGGTCAGTGCCAATATCTCTCCATTTCTCACATCCATTATTATTCCAGAACCTCCAGAGAAACCGACAGTCTTTGCAGTATTTTCTATTGCAGAATATATCTTTGATTGTAATCTAGAATCAATAGATAGAGTAAGTGTATCACCCTGTTTCGGTGGCTTGGTCATATTCTCACTCTGCATTCTACCTCTTGCATCTACTTCTATTATCCTAGAACCATTCTGTCCTCCTAAGATTTTATTAAAATATTTTTCAATTCCATCTATACCTTGGAAATCTTCTCTATAATAGAATCCCGCACTATCTTTCGAAGGATATTGTACATAACCTAGAATATGAGAAAGTCCTGGTAAATCTATATATTTCCTAATAGGAAATTCTCCGGTACCCGGTTCATTCCAGATTAACTCTACACCATTCCTATCATATACTACTCCCCTAGAGGCAAAGAGTGGTGTACTTCGTAATCTATTATTCTCACTTTTTATAGAATATACTTCACCATCTTTTATTTGTAGAATCCAAGTCTTCACTGTATATGTTCCAACTATAAGTATAAAAAAAGAAAATAAAACAATCATACTCAATTTCGAAATCGGTTTATCTAGACGACCTTCGAATTGATTCGTATCATAATTCGGCAAATTCCTAGAATCAATGAAAATTTCATCTGGATCTATTTCTTTATTAAATTTTATTTTATTACTCATAGACTATTAGATGTTTTCTAAAAAATAAAGATGCAATCAAAAATAAAATACTAGCAATACTGAATATATATGGAATATGCCAAAACATATCTAATGGTATACCATATAGGGCATCATACATAATCCCCCACAAGATAATCTCATAATATTTCGGTATAATAAAAACTAGAATAATAGATATAATCAATGGCAAATACCAGAATCCCCATAATATAGTAGAGAAAACTATTATTCCTAATAAAACTCTTATTTTCGTATTATTAACCATTTTAATTCATAAATATTTATCGGTTGTTTTATAAAAATCTTTTCAAATGGTTTAGACGGTTCTTCTGATATTTCATATACTTTACCTGCAAAAGAATCCACCATATCAGGAACAGAGACAATATCTCCTATAGTAACTTCTGTATCTCTTGGTAATTCTGCAAAGAATATTCCCCCTCCCATACCATACGCTATTGTCTCTATATTATTATTACCGACAAATACATTGAACTTTTCTCCATAGGAAGAATAGAGCTTTATCTTCGATGTATATATTCCAACTTCTACTATTTCACCTAGTATAATATCGCCTAGAGCATAGACTTTATCTCCATTCTCAATACCATGACTTCCACCTATGTCTATTATTATAGTGTCATAAGCAGAAAAAGGCGGTTTCTTTATTATTTTTGCTAAGATAGAATTATCACTCTGATTTCTTCCCATTATTTCTTTCAAATGCTTATTCTCTTCTTGTATAAAATCTAGAAAATAATATTTAGACTCATTTTCTTCTATTTTCTTTTTTAATTCTTCATTTTCTTTTATTAAATTAGATACCGATACGAATTCTTCACCATTTTTCACTATTCTCGGTATATTCCAGAATGGTCTAGCAACTATAGCAAAAACTGATGGCAGAAATCTCGGAAATAGAAAATATACAATAGATAAAAGTATAGAAACTAATAAAATTATTTTTATTGGTTTTGATAATAATCCATAACGATGATCATTATTTATTTTGTCGTATTTCATCTTCGTTTTGTATGAGAACATCCTGATACTTCTCTAGATCATCTAGTATTATACCTGTGCCACGCGCTATGGCTGTCATAGGATCTGGAGCTATATATACTGGTATTTGCAATGCTTTCTCAAGTAATACATCTAATCCCTTTATGAGTGCCCCACCGCCTACTAGATGTATTCCCCTTCTCATAACATCAGAGAGTATCTCTGGTGGTGTAGTTTCTAGAACTTCTTTTGAAGATTCTACTAATATATCTATAGAGCTTGCCATGGCCTCTCTCACATCTGAATCTGTGATGATTACTTCTCTAGGTAAACCAGTGATGAGATCCCTGCCTCGTATTGTGGTTTCCAATGATTCTCCTGGAACTACCGCACCAGCTGCTATCTTTATATATTCTGCTGTCTTTTCTCCGATAAGAATCTTGAATTCATTCCTGATATAGGACATTATATCATTATTGAGCTTGTCTCCAGCTATCTTTATATTTTTTGATTTTACTATTCCTGACATTGATATTATAGCGATATCTGTAGTGCCACCTCCGATATCTATTATCATATTACCTATTGGCTCTTCGATCGGTAATCGTATACCGATAGCTCCTGCCATCGGTTGTTCTACTATATATACTTCTCTCGCTCCGGCATTCCTCGTAGCATCTCTCACTGCTCGTATCTCTACATTTGTAACTCCAGATGGTACACCGACTACTACCCTAGGACCCAATATCTTTTTAGAATATTGTTCTGCCTTTTTTATAAGATAGGCTATCATCTCTTCTGTAACTTCAAAATCAGAAATAACTCCATCTACTAATGGTCGCACCGCTACTATATGTGCTGGTGTACGTCCTAGCATATTCTTGGCCTCGGTGCCGAGCGCCACTACTCTACCTGTTTTCTGATTTACCGCTACTACAGAGGGTTCATTTACCACTATTCCCCTACCACGTAGATATACGAGGGTATTGGCAGTACCTAGATCTATACCTAGATCATTGGATAGAAACCCATATATCTTTTCTTTGAATTTCTTTATGGAATTATTGTTGGAATTAGAGTTTGGCATATTTATAGCCATACATTACCATATTTCTCTATAATAGTGCTATTTCCAAAAGTGATTTGGTGTTTTGTATTGTTTAAAAAATGTATTGACAATAGGGAGAGGTTTGGTAATATATTAGTATTCTCCGGCATAGACAAGCCAAGTAGGTTGCGACCTACATAGTTAGAAAGAGGCGATCAGCTTAATATAAAAGCTACGGTCGCTTTTTTCAATTTATTATGTAGATAATCTGAAGTAATACCAATGTTTTTAACTAACCTTTTTTTATCAAAGACTTTTACCTGTAAAATTAATGCAGTATGAAACTCATAATCAAAATAGAATGATAAATGTGCAATATCTTCTCTTAATTGAGTTGTTAATGGAATACCGATAAATGTCTTAGAGTTAATTTTCTTTAGAATATAAACCGGCCTAGTAAACATTTCCCCTTTACCATCATTTTCAGCTCCTACATTAACACCCGTACTACACCACCAAATCTCCTTATCAGAAAAGGAAATCTTTAAACTGACATTCTCAAGTTTCTTCTTTACACTATTCCAATTATCGAAATCTTTCTTGTATGACATAACCATACCTTATCAGATTAGTGATAAAGAAATAATAAAAAAATAATAAAATTTCGATAAAATTCCTAGTTGTACAATAGAAATTAGATTATTTCAAGAGAGAAAGTGGGGGGGGTTAGTTACTATTGTTGTATATTGTGAAGTTGGGATTTTTATTGATTACTGATTAAGAGTTTGGTCTTTATTCCTATTTCTTCTCCAAACTATTATTGCTGTAACTATTATTATTAATGCAATTGCGATAGCAAAGTATAACCAGAATTTAATACCATTATCTGTATCCCCAACTGCTGCTGTTAATTGATTATCTGTAGTATTTACTACTTCTGATTCTGTATCTGATATTTCATTTATTATTTCTTCTTTTGTAGTTGTAGCTATGACTGGTGTTTCAGCCGGTACAGTAGATGTAGGTGGAGGTACAATAACCTTTTTTACTAATGGATTGATCGTAAGAATTATAGTCTGTGATCCACTATTTTTATTTAGATTATCTTTATCTAGAATATTTGAAGTACTATTTAAGACGATACTTGCAGTTCCAGCTTTTTTTGCTTTTAGAGTGATTCTTCCAAATGCAGTAGTAGAATTGAAGCCCCCTGGATATCCACCTGTTTTTATCAATACTCCATTTATATTATCTATAGAATCATAACCAGCTTGTTTCAAAGGCATCCATGCATCATTCATAGTGAATGATTGTATTGATAATAGATCAGAAGGAATATTCATATTTAGAGAAACTGTATAGATAGTGACTCCATTTGGATTCACAGATACTGGAATAGTTATAATATCTCCTACTGTATATGATAATTTTGTTGGAGATAATGTAAAATTAGCTGCAAAAATAGTATTCGGAAATATTGTTATTATACCTAGGAAAATTGTTGTAATTATTATCTTTATTTTCATATTATTTTAATTATCTTGTCCAATTAATCATCAGCATATTGAAATCTAGAATATCAACTCTATCATTCTTATCTAAATCTCCTTTAATATTTGTTCCAGTTTTCCCCCAATCAATCATAACAATATTAAAATCAAATACATCTATTTTATTGTCTCCAGTAATATCCGCAGAATTTGTGTTTGTATTAGTGTTGTTGGATGATGAACCACCGCTACTACTACCTCCTCCACTGCCACCTCCTCCACTACCAGTATTGGGGGTGGGGGAAGGAACTGTGAATGTTCCAGGTACTATCAGATTAAGATTTGTAGATGAACCATTTACAAATATGGCTGTTTCTCCACTATCTATTCCGTTTACAAGAAAATTTATAGTCTTACCGTTATTATCTCCATTTTCATCCAAAACAAAGAGAAGTACTGGAAAATAACCATAATTTCCATTATTAATAGCTGATTGAGCTTTTACAATACCATTTATTTTGGCCTCTACTATTATTCCATTAGCTGGTACGGAATTATCTTCTGCTTTTACTGTACCGTAGAATTTATGCGGAATACCAGGACTAGCACCTAATACTAATGATGGTGTAGAGAATAAAAGTATGCAAGAAATTAGAATAATTTTTATATATCTTTTCATTTCAGTTAATTAAGATAATTCAGGTTAATTATTGCTTGGCGTATATTCCTTTTCCTGTGGAAGAGAGATCCAGAATCCTTCACCAGGAAGAATAGTGTCATTTAGACTTACATTCTTGAATGTTCCACCATCATTCTGGAATCCCCATAGTGCAGAATAACTTCCACCGAGACTTGCAAATGCATCATTTGGAGTACTAGAATTTTCTTCTTGAAGTTGATAATAACCTATTAGATTCCAACCTGACCCCAATGTTCTACTTGCTGGTAGATTAGGACCTACAGAAAGTAATGTTCCTAAACCTGAAATAGATGAATCATTATTTGCATTTATCCAATATCCATAACCGGATTTCATAGAGCTTAGATTATTTGTAGCTTCAGGATCATTTGGAGAATATGTTAACCAGCCATTTATTGAATTTGGATTTGAAGGATCATATGTCCATACTGTATCTATACTATCCTTTGCATTACCTAGAACATCTACAATATCAGAATCAAGAGGAGTTACTGGTAATGATATTAGATTCCATGAATTATTTTCTGAATGATATAGTGGAATATTATAAGTAGTTATTGTGGTGAAATCTATTTCATTATGAGTAGAATTCATAGTATTCCCTGCTAGATCAGTTATTCCAGAAATAGATACGGAATATTCTGTATTACTTGATAGATTATTATTTGGAATTATAGTTATTACATTTGTACCAGAATCTGCAACTGTGAAATCTGTAAATGATGGATTAAATGTAATATTGCTATTATTTACATTAACAGCCTCATCAAATGTAAGGGTTATATAATTTTTCAAAGCAATATCTAGAGCTCCAACAGATGGAAGATATGATGATATTGTTGGTGAAGTTGTATCTACTACAATATTTCCACTAGCATTACCAATATTTCCTGCTATATCAGTACTTGAAACAGATATAGTATACGGATTATCAGAAAGAGTATCAGTTGTTTTTGACCATACTCCATTCTCTGGTTCAACTGTATAATCATTTTCATTTATAGTAACTACAATATCTGAAGTATTATCATCTGTAGTACCTGTAATTGTTGGTGTATTGTCATTTGTTAGAGAAGTAGAGGTGATGGAGAGGGAGGGAGCAGTAATATCAGTAATTACTACTACTTGTTCAGCTGTTGCAGAATTTCCAGAAGCATCTGTAGCTGTCCATATTACAGTAGTAGTACCTAATGGAAATAGAGATGGGGCATCATTTGTTACTTCAGGTGATGAGTCTCCTATATCTGAAACAATTGGACTACCAAGGATAACAGACGTTGAAAGTGTATTATTCATATCTTGAACAATATTCTCTGGAGCAGTAATAGTAGGATCTGTAGTATCTATAACATTTACTATTCTAGTAGACGATACAGCTATATTACCCGCTAAATCTGAAACATTATAAGTTACAGTATATACTCCGACAACTGATGTATTTACTGTACTATCTATTGTAATAGATAATGTAATATCTCCATCAACAATATCTGAAGCTGTTGCACCCTGATCTGTATATGTATCACCAACTTCCATTGTAATTGTAGTAGTAGAAATTCCACCTATTACATTAATGATCGGAGCTGTGGTATCCTCTACTGTTACTGTAAATTCTAAAGTATTTTGATTTTCTAAGGAATCCGTAGCACTACATATAACTGGAGTTGTACCAATACTAAATAGTGAATCATTTGTTGGAGTACAATCAACATCTACATTTCCATCTACCAAATCTGTAGCTGTAGGATTTGTATAATTAACTGTGGCTCCAGATGCTGAGGTGGCCTCAACTGTTAGATTTTCATGAGAGGAGATGGTTGGTGGTGTACTGTCTATAATTTCTATTTGTGAAGTTACTGTGGAACTGTTTCTAGAAGCATCTGTAGCTGTCCAAGTAACTGTATGTGTCCCAACATTAAAGGTATGTGGTTCATAGGATATTGTCGGATTTGAATCTACAGTATCTACTGCTGTAGCTTGTACTAAGGTAGGTTCAGTTGAAGCACCTGTAGCTTGAAAAGATTGTGGTTCTATAGGAGCAGTAATAACTGGATCAGTGGTATCTACTACATTTACTGTTCTAATAACTGGAATGGCATTATTATTTGCTAAATCTGAAACATTGTAAGTTACAGTATATACTCCGACAACTGATGTATTTACTGTACTATCTATTGTTATAGATGATGTAATATCTCCATCAGCTAAATCCAAAGCCGTAGCTCCATCATCAATATAATTAGAACCAAATTCAACATTAACAGAATTTTGACCAATTAATGTTATCTCTGGAGCTATTTTATCAATATTACTTATAGTTACAGTTTCGGTTGTAGAATTACCAGATTCATCTGTAGCAGTAAAATTAAAACTTCCATTTTCAACAAAAGTATGGGAATCAAAATCTAATGTACCCTCATTAGTTATAACGGTTACAGTGATATCTTGATTTGTTGGAGTAGTTGAATCAAATGGATTTACAGTAATAGTTGGAAAAATCTTGTCTACTGTAAAACTTATACTCGTTGTAGTGCTAGCTATCCCATCTACTGATGATTGAATTGCAAAAGTATGAACACCATCAGAAAGATTTGTTAAATTATGTGGAGATGAACAATCAGCATATGAATCAAGATTTAATTTACACTGTACAAAATTATCACTGACTGTAAAATCTACACTAACAGTATTTGTATTTATAAAAGAATTATTCGCTGGGCTATTTATTATAGCAACTTCTGCCCTAGCAACATTAGCAAAAGAAACAGTTGCACTGAAGATAAGTGCCATTGCTATAAAAGTATATATAGCAATATTAGGAAACGATAGTTTATTTTTCATTTATTTATTAAATAATTAATTATTAAATAGTAATAAGCTCTGTGAATAGATGCTAACTATAGTTAGCGACTATATACAGCAATATACTCTTCAATATCAATAATATCAAGTCAATCTGTGGATAAGAGGTGGAAAAGTGCTAACTATAGTATGTAGAACTAATAGTATCAAAATACTACACTTTCCTTGTGAAAGATAAAACATATACACTTCTAAAGTTCGGAAGAAGGATACGCGAAGAAAGATTGAAGAAAGGAATATCACAAGAAAGACTTGGTGAAATAGCTAGGGTACATAGAACCTATATCGGAATGATAGAAAGAGGTGAGAAGAATATTACCCTTTTAAATATGGAGAAGCTCGCCATGGCATTAGATCTAGAATTAAGTAAATTGATTGAAAATTGAGTTTTTTGGTTGGGGTTTTGTATTGTTGGGGAAGATTAAACTTTAGTACGTATGTCTGATATTAAATTTACAGGAATTCCATTTCTTATATTTTTCTCTAATTCTTTGCTTTGTATAGATGATGCATCAAGTAACTCTATACCTAAAACATCCCCTTTTGAAGAAACATCAACAAATAATCTATCTTTAACTTTCAATGTTTTAGAAACCTTACCATCTTTGATAGTAAAGTATATTGCATCTGCTACTTTGTCATAGTCTATTTTCATATTTTATTATATATAATAAGCAGTTATAATCAGATATTCTTCATATTTATCCCTGAATGCTTCCCTACAATATATCACCTCTATTTCCTTTTGACCAATCTTCTTTCTTACTCTGATTCTAGCCTCGAAAGCTGTTTCCTTATAATCTGGATTATTAATTGCACTCTTTACATGCTCTATATCTATATTACGATACGATATCATATCTTGAGAATGTCTAGTTAATTTTAATTTCATTCACCTAAAATAGCATAGGGGTGATAAAGAAATAATAAAAAAATAATAAAATTTTGATAAAATTTCTAGTTGGACAATAGAATTCAGATTATTTCAAGAGAAAATAGAATCCTAAAGTCTCTTGAAATTCCCACCAGAAACAATAGATCTCTTTAATCTCTTCTCTAATTTCAGTTGACTACAGATTGTAGATAACTCAACCATAGACAATCTGTCGATAATTCATATATTACAAAGGGGGGTGGCAATTTGCCCCCATCCTTTTATCTCAACTGGTGACGTTTTGTCACCAGTTCACTTCATTAATCTTTTAATTGTTTTTTATTTGGCAAATAATTATTCCCAGTTATAACCGACTTGCCTGTTTTCTCTTCAAGAGCCTTTCTCGCGTCTTTGGCAAACGGACTGTAATTTCAGTTTGTCACATTTTGTGACAGACTCACTTCCCTCATTTTTAAGCCTGTTTTTTAGGGTCGTCCAATAACTTTAAGCTTTTTTGAAATCAACCTGCTCTGTCAGAGCTGCCACAATATCAATGACTGAAAAATACCAAGTTTCTGTTTTCTCATCAAAGTACCGACGAATTTTGTGAATTTCGAAAATAGCAAATGAAGTATTATTTTTCATATTATTTTTTTCTTATGTCTTATAAATATTCAAGTATAAAGAATAACACGGTATATCTACAGTAACTTTTATAGAAAGAATTCACGACATGCTTATAAAAAGTGAACTCTGATGCAATAATCGTAGCTAAATAGAAATATTTTGTAAACTAGACAGACAAGAAAGAGTGTATCGAGATATTCTCCACCTCCCCATTCCTCCTATTTTTTACCTCCACACTTGCCTTTTCTAGAGTTTTCTCACTTATCACCACTCTCTTTGGAATACCGATAAGATCACTGTCTGCAAATTTCTCTCCCGCCCTCATATCCCTATCATCATAGAGAACTTCTATACCTTTTTTAATTAAATTTTCATAGAGTTTATCTGCTTCTTTTTTTACTTTACCTTCTTTATCTTCTATTGATATTAGATGTATTGAAAAAGGTGAGATAGAGTCCGGCCAGACTAGACCCTTATCATCAGATAGCACTTCTGCAACTGTACCCATCACTCTTCCAGGACCGATACCATAGCTTCCCATTATTACTGGTTTTTCTGTACCATTTTCATCTTTATAATTGAGTTCAAATGATTCTGAAAATCTAGTACCGAGAGAAAATATATTACCAACTTCTACTGCTTTCTTTTCTATTAAGTCTTCTTTATTTATCCCTAGATCTTTCAATACTTCATCATTCATCACTTCTTTATTTATTGCAATTTTCTTCTTTTCATCTATGAAAATACTATCTTCACCAGCATCTGTAATAGTCTGGAATTCATGGGAATATCTAGAAAAAGAACCACCAGAAGCAAATGTTACAAAAGTCCTATCACCTATCCCTATTTTATTAAAAATATTTATATATGCTTGTTTTGCCTTCTCATAGAAATCTTCATGAGCCTTTTCATCTATAGAAAAAGAATAAAGATCCTTCATAAGAAATTCCCTTCCACGCATTATGCCACTTTTTGCCCTAGTTTCATTTCGAAATTTTGTTTGGAATTGATACACATATACAGGTAGATCACGGAAAGATCTTATATGATCCTTCATCATACTAGTCAATGGCTCTTCATGGGTAAATGCAAGTCCTAGCTCAGTATCATTCTTCAATTTTGTTTTGAACCAGTTATCCACTGCCTCATCACTCCATCTACCAGTAGTCTCCCATATTTTCTTATCTTGTAGAGCGGTGAGATATAGTTCTTGTCCACCAATCTTATTCATTTCTTCACGGATAATTCCAATTATTTTATTCATAACACGCAGTCCTAGAGGAAGATAGGAATACACTCCTGCTATTTCTTTATGTATATATCCAGCACGAATAAGTAATTCTGCATTCTTTGATACTTCATCCTTTGGTGCATCTTTTCTAGTTTTAGTGAAAAGTAATGACTGCTTCATGGTTTTATATTAGCTTAAAAATAATTAATCTACAAATAATTTTGCAATGTCTTTATAAGTCACAACGATCATAAGTAATATGAGTAAACCGAATCCAATTGCATTAACAGTATTTGCTATCACTGGTTTTATAGGTCTTCTTATTATTGATTCAATTATGACAAAGAAGATTCTTCCGCCATCAAGAGCTGGAAATGGTATGAAATTCAATACTCCTAGATTTATAGAAATAATAGCGGTAAACATAAGTAGATAAGTGAAGCCGAGCTTGGCCGCATCTCCTACAAGTCCTGCAATACCGATAGGTCCAGTAACAGCCGACATATTAGATGAGCCATCGAATATTCCATAGATCAAATCCCAAATACCAACAAAGGTTGCAGAGATAATATGAATAGTAAATCTAGCACTTTCATATATTGCTAGGTGAATTGGGAGTTTCAAAGTAGAAACATTATCCATCGCTATTCCTATTGCATATTTATCTTCTACTATTCCCTTTTCAGCTATTATACTTTTCTCTATTTCTTCTCCATCTCTTCTGTACTTTATCTTTACTCCATTTTCTTTACTTGCATTTATATTATTCTGTATTTCCTCTACTGAGCTTGCTATGAGCTCATCTCCAGGCTTGAGCCCTGCCTTCTCTGCTGGAGAACTGGGATTGATAAATGTAATAGCAATATGACTATTTTCCATTCTATCTGTGTATTGAGGATAACTATCCTTCGAAGCTAATACTCCTGATAGAAAAGCGATAGTGATGATAGCCCATGCAAAGATAAAGTTGAAAAGCACACCAGCACCGAGTACAGCTATCTGTTCTAATTTACTTTTATTAACAAAGCTTCTAGCACTATCTGGACCGCTTATACTTTCTTCATCTGGATTTTCTCCGAATATTTTCACATAACCACCAAAAGGTATAAGATTCAAAGAATATATTGTAGCTCCTACTTTTTTTGAAAATATTTTCGGCCCGAATCCCAGAGCAAATTCATCTACTCTTATTCCACACCATCTAGCGAATAGGAAATGCCCAAGTTCATGGACGAAAATCAGTATTGCTAGAACTATGATAAAGATTATTACAGTCACGATTTTATTCTCTAATTATGCCATTATTTCCTTTTCTTTCTTTGAATAAAGCTCATCTAGCTTTTTATTGCTTTCATCTACCATCTTTTGTGTTTCATTTTTATATCGGAATACATCGTCTTTACCGAGATCACCATTCTTTTCTTTTGATTGTAGATCTTTCATTATTTCATCTCTATGATTCCTTATTTGCTTTTTACCCTCTTCTAATTTCTCTTTTGCTATCTTTGTTATCTGTACTCTACGCTCAGCTGTAAGCTCGGGGAAATTCACCCTGAGACCCTTATCATCTGTAGAAACAGAAACACCGAGATTTGCAAGTGTTATTGCCTTTTCAATCTCTTTAGTCTGTGATGCATCCCAAGGAACGATGCGTAATGTTCTAGGACCTTCGGAATTTACACTACCGATCTGTGAAAGTGGTGACAATGCACCATATGACTCTACCTTTACACTATCTAGAAGCGTAGGGCTAGCTTGACCAGTCCTAATATTACCGAATTCTTTTTTTATCCATTCTTCAGCGCTTATTAATGATTTTTTGAATTTATTGAAATCGTATGACATATGGGTATTATAACATATTGATAGAGAATAGGGTAAATATTATATAAATTTGGAAATAAAAAAGCACCCAAGACTTGTCCGGCGTAGAACGAACGCGGAGGTCTATGGGTGCTAAAAGAACTTTTTCTCCATAAGCCCATCAACTAGGTTTTCAGCATCATCCATTTTCAGGCGTGCCTATTACTTTTTGATGTGGAGAAAGGATAATTCCTTCTTAATTCTTTCTTTCAGGATTACCCTGTCCTGTGAGGGACTGGCTGGCTGTTACTAAACTAGCCAAGTTGTTGTGGGAAGGACCGCGACGGCGATCAGGCGGTTTGAATGGAGTTGATGGTGAGGGCATTCATAGGCAAGTTGCCGATTGATTTGCGCCATTGATGTTTTCTCGTCATCTACTCCCTCGGTATCGGGGACTCGCTCGTTCAATGAACAAGATAGATGATCTAGTGGATATATTATTCCTACCCTAAGAAATAGTCAATACCACATATTCTAATAACTGCTTTATCGATGGCGACCTATCTCCCATATAATCTTTTGCTTTCAATATTGCCTTCAAAGCTTTTGTATTTTTCAATCCTTCTTTTTTATATAGATAAACTTCAAGAGCTGTGAGGAAGCTCTGAGCATCTGCCTTTACTGCTTTTTCATCACTTATATTCTTTGCTATATCATCTACATAATCAATTCTATCTTTCTTATTCATCTTCATAAATCTTTCTATTTCTTTTTCTGGAAAATTATTATTTTCTTCATTGTGTTTTATTATAGAAAGTCTAGAACGTAGAGTGGGTAAAAGTATTTCTATAGATGGCATAATAAGGAAGAAGTGACTGTCTTCATTTGGTTCCTCAAATATTTTCAAAAGTGAATTCTGTGCTTCATGTGTTATACCAGAACATTCTATTATAAATATCCTTTTATTTCCCTCTTTAAAACTCTTTGATAAATGATTCTCTTTTATTTTCCTACTTTCATCTATTCCTAATACTTCAAATCTTTCATAATAAAAATCAGGGTTTTGTTTATGCGAAATACCAAATTTACTTTTCAGAAAGTCCTTCAAATGCAAAAAAGTATCTTTGAAAGAATGGATGAAATAAGCGTGATGATCGAGGGATTTTAGGTTTTTGAGGGGTGACATTATATTAAAATTTGACTTTTTAACCTAACGAATATATACTAAATCAATCGTTCGGAACCGTCGCGTTTCGCGGCGGTTTCTTTATTATATTCTAATAATATGCTTGAAAAATTATATAAGCAATATGGACTAGTTATTAACTATAGTATATATTTATAATATCTTGTCAAAGGGAATTTCCAACCGATGGTATTTCTGAACAAAAGGTCGCGAAAGCGGCTTTTTGTTTTATATAATAAAAAAAACCTACTCGTAGAGACTAAATCTCTCAAGAGTAGGCTTCAGACAATTCTACTAGAATTGGAATTATCTGCGATGCAACTTAATCAAAAAACCGCCAAACAAAACATAAACCAATGAACTTATTAACACAGAAGGTTCTGGTACTCCTCCCACAGGTGAATTATCAGAAGCCATTATTATGGTAAACGGATTTATACTTCCCGTGGTTAACAAAAAAGCATGCTCTTCTCCTGCAGGATTGTTGCCCCATCCAACGATTTCTCCATTATTGTTAATAGCATTCGCCTCACGTAAAATCCAACCAGAATCTGAATCAATAAGCGTATTGAGATCGAGCATAGAGCCATCTTGATAAATCATAGCTTTATGGTCACCATTAAAACCTACAATCTGGCCATAAGTATTAATTGCTCTAGCTGAACCTAAACCGAGATCAATCATGGAGTTATTCTGATAGAGAAAAGCATATCCATCTGACCAACCTACAATTTGGCCAGTATTATTGATTCCAAAAGCATAGCTTTTCCCACCAGATATCGTACCAAGATAACTTATATTCCCAGCAGAATATAGAAAGGCACGTTCATTCCGATCAAAACCAACAACTTGTCGAGAATCATTAATACCTAGACCAGTCCCACCAGTACCAAGATTTATTTGATTTCCATTTGACCATAGAAAAGAACTGGCACTGCTTACATAATAACCAGTTATATCTCCTGAAGAATTTATACCCCAAGCACCACTATGACGACTAGTAAGATCAGTCATGCTACCATTCTGATATATGAAAGCATAGTTTCCACCTTGACCACCAGAGCTCTGTGCATATCCAGCCACTTGACCGATCTGATTAATGGCATAAGCAGCAGAGAATAGTCGTGCAGAAGCAGATCCGAAAACTCCTAAATCTCGGAATGTATCATTCGAATAGAGAAATGAATGCTCTACTCCAGATGGTAATGTTGCGTAACCTACGATTTGCCTATTGTCATTAATACCATAAGCTGAACTCCTAGTACCACCAAAAGTTCCAAGATCATGGACATTGTAATGTCCAATAGTCATTTGTGCCTGTACATACACAGAGCATAGTAATAGGAAACTGACACTGACAATCGGTAGTCTTTTCATAACTTCTCAAGTCAATATTTTTGCTCGAATTACGTCGAGATTCGTAGATTTGAAAAGATCAAGTCTAAACAAAGACTACCACATGAATATATGTATGTCTACAGATTTCTATCTCTTCGCTATTATGCTTTTCTTATAAGTATCTAGATGTTCTAGAGCGATACCTGTACCCTTCACCACACAGAAAAGTGCATCATCTGCGAGTCTTGCCTTCACACCTATTCTTCTGAATACTAATTCTGGGAAATTACGTAATATAGAGCTACCACCAGTCATAATAATTCCATAATCTATGATATCAGAAGCCAGTTCTGGCGGAGTTTCCTGCAATACATCTTTCATTGCTTTTATCATTGTATGAAGTTCTTTATTTATTGCTTTTACTACTTCATTTGTCTTCAATTCTGTCGATCTAGGAAGACCCGTGATAAAGTCCCTACCCTTTACCATCATAGATAACTCTTGTTCAAGTGGTATAGCTGAACCAATATTTATTTTTATATCTTCTGCGGTTTTATCTCCTATAGCGAGATTGAAAGTTTTCTTTATATAATCAGCAATAGCATAGTCAACTTTATTCCCTGCACACTTTACAGATGTAGAAGCTACGATACCACCGAGGGATATCACTGCTACATCTGTAGTGCCTCCGCCTATATCTACTACCATATGCCCACGCGCCTCATGTATCGGTATTCCAGCACCGATAGCTGCGAGTATCGGCTCTTTCACTACATAGGCATTCCTGGCTCCAGCACGTATAGTCGCCTCTATGACAGCACGTCTCTCTGTAGATGTGATACCAGCAGGAACAGAAACCATGACTTCAGGTTTGAAAATATTCCATTTTGGTAAAGCTTTATCTATGAAGTATCGTAGCATGGCCTCGGTCACCCTATAGTCTGCTATGACTCCATCCTTCATCGGTTTATAAGCGATGATACTATCAGGAGTTCGGCCGATCATTTCTTTTGCTTCATTACCAACTGCTAATATTCTTTTATCTTGTTCTCTCACTGCGACTACAGATGGTTCATTCAATACTATGCCTTTCCTTGGTATGAAGACGAGAGTATTCGCCGTACCGAGATCTATTCCGATTTTCTGATTAAATAATGACATATAGTTGAATAATATTCTTATTTTGACCTTTTTGCAATTTCCTATATTTTCTAGATTATATATGATATAAATAGATTATGAAAAAGACTGTAAAAGTGCTAAAAAGTGCTAAAAAAGAGCTAAAATCACCGAATTTCCGTATAGAAGGAGGAAAAAGACTTTCTGGCGAAATAATAGTAAGAACTTCAAAGAATGGCGCCTTAGGTGTGATGTGTGCTTCTCTAATAAATAAAAATATAACGACTATAAAAAATGTACCGAAAATAGAAGAGGTTTTTCGCATTGCAGAAATATTAGAAAGTATAGGAGTAAAAATAGAATGGAGTAGAAATGATATGATTATCACTCCACCAAAAAAAATATTAATAGAAAAAATAAATGAACAAGTAGCAGATCAAATGAATAAAACTAGAGGAGGTATTATGTTTATCGGTCCTCTTATTCATAAATTTAATAATTTCAAAATACCACAACCAGCAGGATGTAAACTCGGCTCTAGAACTGTCAAACCATATTTTTATGCTTTAGATAAAATGGGTATAAAGATAGAAACCGAAAGTGATTGTTATAAAGTCAGTCATAAAGGATTGAATGCTTCTGAAATAATACTCTATGAAGCTGGTGATACAGTAACAGAAACTGTACTTATGGTAGCAGCAGGGATAGATGGAAAAACTGTAATAAAATTTGCATCTGCCAATTATCAAGTACAAGATGTATGCTACTATCTACAACTCCTAGGAATAAAGATAGAAGGTATAGGTACATCTACACTCACAGTTTATGGAAAAAAAGAAATAGATATTCCAGTAGAATACGCTCTTTCCGAAGATCCTATAGAAGCAATGTCACTTATCGCTACAGCAATAGTCACTAGATCTTCTATAACTATAAAGAGATGTTCTATTGATTTTCTAGAATTAGAATTATTGAAATTAGAGAAAATGGGATTCAGATATGAAATATTGAAAGAGTATAAAGCATTAAATGGTAAGACGAATCTAGTAGATATAAAGACTTACCCTAGCAATCTCATAGCTCTAGAAGAGAAGATACATGCTCTACCATATCCAGGAATAAATATGGACAATCTCCCCTTCTTTGCCATTATCGGAGCTGTAGCAGAAGGACAGACCTTCATACATGATTGGGTCTATGAAGAGAGAGCAATATATTATAAAGAATTGGATAAACTCGGTACAGATACAATACTTGCAGATCCATATCGTTTCTATATAAAGGGTCCTACGAAATTCCGCGCAAATGAAATAGTATGCCCCCCTGCCCTACGACCGGCTATGATTATTATGATCGCTATGCTCGCTTGTCCTGGTGTATCAATACTCAGAGGTGTATACAATATAAATAGAGGTTATGAGGATCTAGCAGAGAGACTGAATAAACTCGGTGCAAAAATAGAGACTTTTAGCGATAAATAATATTATATTAAAGATATGTTTATTATTGAAACAATTCCTATCGCAAAGACTATCGGAATAAAGAGTTTATCCTACTTTACTGATCAGGAAGTTTCTATCGGTGCAATAGTAGATATTCCACTCAGGAATAAAATAGTAAAAGGTATTGTTATATCTATAAAGCCTGCCATAGATATGAAAAGTGAAATAAAGAAAAGCTCTTTTGCTTTGAAAAAATTAGGAAAAATAAAAGCTATGAATTTCTTTTCCAATAGTTTCATGGAAACTGTGGCATATATAGCAGATTATTATGCTAGCAATATCGGTAGTGTGATGAATACTATTGTTCCAGATTATATTCTAAAAAATATTGAAAAATTAAAAATAAATAAAAAAGTTGAAAAGATAAATCCAAATCTAATAGAAGAAAAAGAAAAAAAAGAAAAATATGCTATACAAGGTGATGAAGAAGAAAGGTATGGTAATTGGAAAAGTCTAATACGTCAGGAATTCGCAAGGAGAAAAAGTATTTTCTTCCTATTCCCTACTATAGAAGAGGCTGAATACGCCTTTAGCATATTGGAGAAAGGTATAGAAGGATACGCATTTCTTCTACATGGATCACTCGGAGACAAGAAAATAGTAGAGACGTGGAATGATATTATGCGGGACAAGCATCCTATCATAGTCATCGCTACTGGAGCTTTCCTATCTATACCTAGAGAAGATATAGAAAGTATAGTTATAGAAAGAGAAAGTAATAGAGTATATAGGGGTATCGGTAGACCATATATGGATATTAGACACTTTGCAGAAATCCTAGCAGAGAAAAGAGGCATAAAAGTATTTTTCTCTGATAATTTCCTAAGATTAGAAACTCTTAATAGAAAAAATAAAGGAGAAATAATAGAAGGTACACTTTTCAAATGGAGATCGCTAAGTACTGGAAAAGACACTCTTGTGGATATGCGTCAATATATAGTAAAGAAATCAGAAGAAACAGGCCAAGAAATATCTAGTTTCAAAATAATTTCCCCAGAAGTAGAAGCTCTTATCAGACGAACAAAAGATAAAAGTGAAAGAATGATAATATTCGGATTGAGGAAAGGTCTAGCACCATCTACAGTCTGTGCCGATTGTCAGAATATAGTATTATGCAATAAATGTAGCTTACCAGTAGTAATACATAAAGTAAAAAATGAAAAAGGAGAAGAAAAAAATGTATTCATGTGTCATAGATGTGGTGAGAGAAGATCTACAGAAGAGTATTGCAAGATCTGTGGGAGCTGGAGACTAGCGACATTTGGTATCGGCATAGATCTAATAGAAGAAAAAATAAAAGATAAATTCAAAGATATAGAAATATTTCGTATAGATGGAGAGAATACACCAAATGATAAAAGTATAAAATCAATAATACAGAAGTATCGCAATAAACCAGGCAGTATACTACTCGGTGGAGAGATGATGCTTCAATATATGCATGATAAAGTAGAAAATACAGCAATTATTTCTCTTGATTCCCTTTTCTCTATTCCAGATTTCCGTATTCAAGAAAAGATATTGCAAATATTGATAAAGTTACGCTCGCTCACTAGTAGAGATTTCATAATACAAACTAGAAAAAGTGATGAGAAAGTATTCGAGTATGGTCTGAAAGGTAATACAAATGATTTCTACAAAGACACTATAATAGAAAGAGAGAAATTCCATTATCCACCTTTTACTACTCTTATAAAGCTAACATTAGAAGGTAATAAAGATAATATAGTAAAAGAAATGGAAATAGCACAGAATATTCTAGATCCTTATGAAGTAGAAGTATTCCCTGCTTTTACACATACAGTAAAGGGTAAATATGTTCTACATGGACTCATAAGACTGCAGAATAATAAATGGATAGATAGAGCTCTATTAGAGAAGTTGAATTCCCTTTCGCCTATAGTATCTATAAGAGTAGATCCTGAACATTTGCTATAAAATCATCTAATAAGTTATAGTATATATATGGTAAAGATTGTCCAAAATGGAGATAAAGTACTGCGAAAAAAAGCAGATCTTGTTCCTATTGCTGATATTGGATCAGATAAAATAAAGCAGATCCTAGATGATATGCAAAGTGCTCTAAAAAGAGAAAAAGATGGTATAGCTATAGCAGCACCACAGATAGGACAAGCTCTGAGAATCTTTATAGTCTCTGGAGAAGTATTGCGCACTGCAGATAAGAAATATAAAGGCGATAACTCCAATCTAATTTTCATAAATCCAGAAATAATAAAAATCTCAAAAGAAAGACAAGAAGTAGAAGAAGGTTGTCTATCTGTAAGATGGAAATATGGAATGATGAAAAGAGCAAGAAAAGTAAGTATAAATGCATATAATGAAAGAGGAGAGAAGATAGAGCGCGGAGCTAGTGGTATACTCGCTCAGGTTTTCCAACATGAAATAGATCATTTGAATGGTATTCTCTTTATAGATAATGCTTATGATATTAAAGATTGCCCACCAGAAAATGAGAATGTTAAAAAAATAAAAATCGGATTCTTTGGTACTCCTGATTATGCAGTGATGACATTGGATAAGCTATATGAAGCAAATTATGATATTGCTTTTATAGTAACTGCAACAGATAAGCCGAAGGGTAGGAATCTCATAGTCACTCCACCACCCGCTAAAGTCTGGGGATTGGAACATAATGTTCCAGTATTACAACCAGATAAATTAAGAGATCCTAATTTCGAAAAAGAATTAAGAAAGTATAATTGTGATGTCTTTATCGTTATTGCCTATGGGAAAATAATCCCAGATAATATTATCAATATTCCAAAAGCAAAAACTCTCAATATCCACGCTTCCCTATTGCCGAAATACAGAGGATCATGCCCTATAGAAAGTGCAATCCTAGCAGATGATAGAGAGACTGGAGTAACAATAATGCGTATAGATAATGAAATGGATCATGGACCTACAATAATACAGAGAAAAGTGATATTGGAACCATGGCCACCGAAAAAAGATGAACTGGGTAAATCTCTAGTTGAAGTAGGAAATAAATTATTAATTTCTATATTACCTAACTGGATAAATGGAAAAATAAAAGAAAAAGAACAGAATCATCTAGAGGCAAGCTATACAGAAAAAATAAAAAAGGAAAATGGACTTATAGATCTAGAAGATGATCCTTATAAGAATTATTTGAAAATACAGGCATACGATGGCTGGCCAGGTACATTCTTCTTTAAAGATAAAATTAGAGTAAAGATTACAAAAGCAAATTTCAGAGAAGGTATGCTCTTCATAGAGAAAGTCATACCCGAAGGTAAAAAGGAAATGCTTTATAAGGATTTCCTGAGATAATCTTCAGAAGTAACAACTATGTTTTCACCGATTATCTGAGCTTTAGCTGTAAGATAATATAGAACTACCCAGAAAGCCATAAGTGATATGAGTGCAATACATAAATATTGATTAACTTTCTGTTTAAAAAATTCTGGAATATGATCCATAATTTATTCTATATTATTTGTTTTATTACCAGGCCAGAGACCTTTTATAATATTTTTTATCCTTGCTCCACCTCTTCTAACTAAAGATATTTTCTTTGCCTTCAATGATCTTACCTCACGGAGCATTTCATCTCTCACTACATCTATCGCTCTATATATATCTTTCTCTTCTGCACTAGCATAATGATTTTTATTCTTTGCTATTATATGTATTTCCGCACGGAAAATATCACCGGTTTTATGATGCTCTGTTGTCTTTGCAAGCTCTATATCACACTGTGCTGATGGATCATTCTTGAATAACTTTTCTATTGCATCTAATCTCTTTGCTACATAACCATATATAGCACCTGTCAAAACCATATTTGTATTCTTGATATTTATATTCATATTTTATTTCTTATTTTTATGATTTATATTATCTAATACTATAATTATACAGGACTATTCTTCTTTTGTCTCAATACTCAATATTTTGCTAGGTGAATGATGTCCACTTATTATCTTTATTGATACATTTGGATACATTTTTCTGAATATTTCTAGTATTCTATCATTAGCCTTATTATTCTTGGCCTCTTCTCGAAGTGATATATCATAATGATCATCTTTTATCTTCTCTATCATTTCCCTTTTGGCTTTTGTCCTTACCTTCACTTTTATATACATATTTGGTATTATAGCAAAGTTCGAGAATATTCCGCGATAGCTCAGTCGGTAGAGCGCCTCGCTGTTAACGAGGATGTCCCAGGTTCGAGCCCTGGTCGCGGAGCAAGGTAGGACGCACATACTCAAAAACCTCGTTTCGACTTGATAAATCTTCAATTTTTTCAGGTTCGAACTGAGGTTTTTTGGTCTTTGCATCAATCAGTCCATTTATAATTATTGAGTACAATTTTGTGTTGCTAACATTGAGTTTTTTCTCTTTTAAAGTTAGGTTCGAACCGATTTCCCACAAAGCTGATTTCTTCTCCTCAACTGTTCCATTCTTGAATATTTCTGATATTCCTACGGCTAGATCGAACGCTCTGTGGCTCTCTTTAAGCCTCTGTGGGTCGATATTGTTCATACTTTGTAGTTCCTTTCGAATAGTCTCTATTTCACTCCCTATAACCGATTTAGAGCTTATAAATTCACTATCATTGAGTAATCCTCGAGTTTTCATAAACACTAATTCTTGATACTCTTTTTCTTTCTGAGTAAGTAATTTTTCGACTGATACTTTCTTGTCAGATTCATTATTTTTTTCTGATGTATCCAATTGATATAGGTTTTCTATACACCAATCACTTAGTGATTTTGATATTTTTAAATTATTTTGAAAATACGATGATAGATAACCATCTATATATGATTCTTGTACACAACCCTCTGGACAATCTGGATGTGCTCTTTTTGTGCAGTGATAGTAGATATAGTGTAGATATAATGGGTCTTTCATATCACCTATTTTTATTTCACATTTTGGACAATTTGTTTTATTTGAATATGAGAATTTGTGCTTACAGTTTGAGCAGATGAGCTGATGCTTATGTTCTGCAGTTACCGAACCTCCACATGTTCCACATTTAGTCTTTCCAGTATAGGCAAAAGTCATTATGTTTTTATATGGTCTTGGTCTACCACGAACACCAAGTATTTTTTGATTATCCCAGTATAATTCCTCGGATATTATTCTTGGAACACTATCATTGAGTTTATGTCGTTCACCATCCTTTGTAATAAAAAAGCCAGCATATATAGGATTTTTTAAAATAGTATCGGTTACATATGATAATACTAATTTCTTACCACCCTGTTTTTTATGTTGTGGCGTTCTAAGTCCCATCTTTTCATTTGCTTCTCTCATAAGTCCACGAATAGAGTATTTTCCTGTATGAAATAACTCATGCATTTGGCGAACTAAATTAAATCTTTCTTTATCGATTATCCATCCTCTACTTCCAGGTTCTGCTGACATATCATTAAGATACCCTATAGGAGCAACACCACTTGGATATCCTCTCTCAACCCTTTCTCGCATACCCCTTTTTGTATCTGTACTCAAATCTCTTATGTATTGATTTGCCATACCAAGTTCTACTGCCATAACTATCACATTATCTTCAGGATAATAACTTCTACCAAATGTATGAATATGTTTAATTAATCTTTGTTGTAACATCCAACTTACAGTTCCTCCATCTACAGGATTACGAGCAAGTCTGTTTAGTTTCCAAACAAGAAGTCCCTCGGCTTCACCTTTGTTTATTCTTTCAACCATCTCTGTAAATATCGGTCTGCCAGGTGCCTTTGCGGATTGTGATTCTTCAAAAATCTTAATAACCTCAAGTCCATTTTCTTTTGCGAAATCACCTAATTCTCTTTTTTGTGCATCAATTGACTGTACTTGCCTATCCTCAGTATCGCTCGAGCGACGGCAATACATAAAATACTTTATTTTTTCTTGTTTTGATTCCTTATACATATAATAATATTATTTGCTTATAATCCTTAAACAACACAGTACCGCTAGGTTCTAACAAGTCCACCCCTAGTTGTCCCCAGCTAGAAAATCAAAAATCACCCTCTAAAGTTTTCTTTAAATCAGTAAGGTAACTTTCAACGATTCCACCCATTTGTGGTTCTATTTTTTCCACATCAACCATTAAATCATTTAGAAAAGTCTCTATAGAAAATGTGATGTCATGCTCTTTATAAATTATTGGTTCTATTTTATCCACCATACGATAAAAGTCGTTATTTAATAATTTAATGATTTGCTTGAGAGCATTTGTCTTTTCACTTATTTTATAAGTTAAATCAATTTCATATGTCTTAGATAATCTTTTAAAGATTTCTTCATATCCTAGTAAGATGGCGTATTCTTTTAATAATCTATGTTGATTAATGTATATAGACACATTACTTATTAACTTAAAATCATCAACTTGTTTTTTATAGTCCACGACAAATTTCTTATCATTTTCTAAATAATATAAACTTTCACCTGTTATTATTTTTCTTGTTTCCTTAAATTTAAATATATCTCTTGTTTTATTCTCAACTTTTAGCTTTCCCAAATCAATCAATTCCTGAATCATTATTATTGCTTCTGCTTTAGCATTAAGCCATTTTATAAAGATTTCATCATGTGGCAATTTTGTATCAGCACCATTACAAGTTTCTTTATTTTTACTATTATATAAGGGTATATAATCCTCAGTAAAAAGACCATCATCAAGCCATGTAAGTATAGTATTTTTTAATAATTCACATATATCAATTACATTTTCCTCTGCATACTTCTTAATTTTTTCTATTAGAATTTCATTTGAATCATTTGTTTCATTTCCTATGTATATTTTATTATTGTCTGCCCACTTTTTAACTACTTCTAATATTGGCAAATCAGCATAATATTGATAAAGATTCCACTCTTCACTTGCTAATCCATTCTCCTTGAATACAGTATGATATTTATTACGAAGTGACTCGATTATTAAATTAGTAATCTTTTCCTTATCTTCTATATCTAACTTTTTCTTATTATTAAATATAGACGCAATAGATTCTTCTTGATCAAGATATTGTCTTTCAGTTTCTGCATCTGGATACAATGTTAAAATATCCTTTTTAATGTCGTCGCTTAAACTTTCAAACGCATATCTATAGATAACCTGCTCAAATTCAAGACCACTATTTTGAAGGAGGATATTTAATGCATTATTATCATCTATTTTAAGACCAAGACCATGAAGACGTTTAAAATATTCACTATTTTTTTTGTAATTTGACCATTCAATAAAATCTACAAGTCTACTTATTTGCGTATATGAGATAACGGCATGTAAATATATTGTCTGTGCATCAAGTATCGCAAATCCAGCTAATCTCCATCCGTCATTAAAACGATTATATTCTCTTGCTTCACTATTTTCCTTTGGTCTCCAACCATCACTTATTGCATGTCTATCTGCCTTAGTTAAGATTCCCTTGCCAGTTTTATCCTCTTCTATATAACTATGTACTAATAGTAATACTCTATCCTTAGGGGTTAAGTTTCCATTTTGTAATGATGTTATAAGTTTTTTCATGCTATCTTTTCTTTTTAAGAAACTGCTCAATAAATTCGACCCTATTATTTAAATCTACAACCTCAATAACTTTTGCTAATGCTATCGCAATACGAGATACCGTCAGTGCATGTCGTAGAGTAATTTTCCTTTCTACTACATCTCTCATAGTTTGAGATAGAAGTTCAGCGGTTTCTTCTATACTTATATGTTTATTTTTTTCTTGATTTTCCATATTTTTAATTACATACCTTCAACAATCTCATACCAAGCTTTCACTTCTGATGCCTTGCCATCCTTTATTATTGTCTTATAAAGTGCCATGAGTACATTTGGAGTAAGTTTGCGTGACCAAGTATTTAATCTATGTATTAATCCATCTTTTTCCAATTTCCTATTCCAATCTGTAAGAGTTGCTAAGTCCTTTATATCAAATCTTTTAGCAAACTCTGTCTGCGTTTTAATTCCAAGTAGACTTATGGCAAGTTCATCATCTATTCCAAACTTCTCTAGTACTTGTCTTGGTTGACCACGAAGAACTGAGGGGATAGCTTTCCACATAGCATAGGATTCAAAATCTTGTGTTTTATAGACCCCTTGATTTTTGGCATTTTTTGGCATTTCAACAATCATATTTTTTCAGCTTTTTTACCTATGAGTTTTTCTAATCTAATGATTGAAGTTGAGATATATGATGGTTCAAGATCAATCCCTATACATCTTCGACCTAGATGCTCTGATGCAATACATGTACTACCAGAACCTATAAAAGGATCGTATATGTATTCTCCAATCTTGGTTGAGTTTGGTATTAGCTTTCTTAATAATCCTATTGGCTTTTGGGTAGGATGCAGTTTGGATTTTACTGGTTTAGGATGAAATATTACACTCTTTGCTTTACTCCTTTCCATTTTATGTCTGCCATACCATCCATACGCTATAAGCTCGAACATTGGTAAATAATCCTTTCTACCTAATACAACATGATTTTTCAGCCAGATAATCATTTGACTATAGTAATAACCTGCATCTTTCATTCCTACTCGTAATGCTGGGTACATCATGTCTCCATTAAATATATAGCAAGCATTGTATGATTCTAGATGAGGTATCGCTACTTCTAACCATGTCTTAGTAAATAGAGAATATTCATTATCACTTTGAAGCTGGTCTCCAATAATCACCTTATCCGTATCAATACCAAGCTTATTGAAATTTCTTTTACCCTCAACATATGCAACCCCATAGGGAGGATCTGAGATAATTGCTCTAATTCTTTTATCACCTATAACTTTACTCACAAACTCTTGATTGAGTGAATCCCCACATGCGATCACGTGTTCACCCAATCTGTATATATCTCCTTGTTGAATATTCATTTTCATAATAGTTTTGCTTTTTTATTTGTAAATTTTTCCCAACGGTCCAAGCATACAGTTGCGAAAATTAAATCCTGTTCTACTCCTCTCCATTTTCTATTAAGTTGTTCACAGGCTATCAGGTCACTTCCACCTCCAGCAAACCCACTAAATACAATCTGTCCGGGGGCACTGCATCTCTTCAAGGGCTTTTCGTTTAAGGTAACTGGCTTTTGTGTCGGATGATTATAGTCTTGAGCATTATCTCTTTTTTCTAGCCATATATTTATTATGTCTATTATTTCCTCATGTACTTGATTGCCACTACCTATTTCCTTATTTAATAATTCATTTGAATTCGTAATATTTTTATTCAATAATGGCTTACCAATAGTTCCATATACGCATGGTTCGTATGCTTTATTGAATGCCACCTGTGGAGTCATATTGAAATTATTCTTTATCCATAAACATACTCTTTTACTATCGATTTCATTTTGACGGAACAGTGTCTGTATAAGCCAGATGTATCGTTCATCACACCAGTAGAATACATGTGCATTAGGTTTTGCGATTGATAATGTTGCTTTAATACTCAAATCTATAAATAGAGCATAAACACCATCCTTTTTTGAATCTTTCTTTCCAGTATATGAACCTTCATATTTTCCAGATGTACTTATACCTTTTGAATAATCAAGACCAATATTATATGGAGGATCACAATAGATAAGATCTGCAAGATCAGACCCCATAAGTCTCTGTACCTGTTCTGATACGGTAGAGTCTCCTACTAAAAGTTTATGGTCTCCCATTTGCCATATTTCCCCAGGCTTCACTCTAGCTACTTTAGTCTCCTTTACGGCCCTTTCAATATCAAAATCATCATCTATAACATCCACATCATCGAACAGAGCTTGTAAATCCTCGTCGCCAAAGCCGACCTCGAGAAGTAAGTCCATGTCTAATTCTTTCAACATTTCTTCATTCCAGCTTCCAGTATTTTTATTTAATCGTAAATTTAATGTTTTTTCTTCTTTTTCATTCAATTCTCGACTTGGTATCATTACATTGATTTCCTCAATTCCTAAGTCTGCATATATTTTCACACGCTGATGTCCACCAATCAGAATATTCTCTCGTGTTCCTGTATTCAGAACAACAGGTACCACAGTGCCGAACTCCTTTATTGAATCCTCGAGGTCTCGTCTCTCATTTTCAGTCATTTTTCGAGGGTTATATTCTGCTCCAAGTAAGTCTCTAACCTTACGCTTGGCATTTGTCCATATTAGTGCTTCTTTTATTGTATTTGTATTGTTTTTTGTCATTTTTTGTATCTTCCTGCTTTCTATACTATATATAGGTTAGAAAACAGGAAGTTCATTAAGGCTTGTAAATAGTTAACCAATTTGACTATCATCCAGACGAATCATTAATTGACTCTGAAATAGAATCGAACCATTCATTTTGAGCTAGTGACATATGTCCTGTATCTTCCTGCTTCTCCATATCTATAGAGAGTTGGGAAACAGGATGCTCAGTATCATTTGCACTAGGTATTCGATAGTATGCTTTTCTTCTATTTTCCTTTGATATTTCTTCTTTAGGAACTCTCACAATAGCTCCAGACTCTTCGGCAATCTTTATTCCATCATCTATGGCTGTTTTACCAAATTCATCTTTTAGAATTTCATGTAGTTCAATTCTGTTCTTCATACCTTCTGAAAGAATTGTGGTAATAGCTTCTGATACCTCTTCTGCTTTCTTTTTCTTATCATCATAATCACCCACATATTCAATTCCTGATGGACATAGTTTGCCTTTATCATTAGTATTATTCTTTAAAATTTTAATTTCAAAAGGCTTAAGCTCCTCATCTTGGCGTAATTTACTTTGTTTAATAATAAGCTGGTCTGGTTCATCCTTCTTTTTCTCAATAGATATATGGCAATCTACCGCTGCCAAAATATCAGAAGACCCTCTCATCATTTGTCCTAAATTACTAGGGGCAAATCCTTGTTGTTTCCTATGATGATGTGTAAATAGAATCGATGCCCCTGCACCAAGTATCTTCTGTAAACTACTAAATACCTTCGCCATACCTTTTGCATCATTTTCTTCTTGATTGTGAACCCTAACTAATGAATCAAGTATGAGAAGCTTAATATTTTTTTCTTTTACAATTCCGAGTATATAATCACGAACAGATTCAATATCAACCTTGATACCATTTTGAGATAGATAGTAAATATTATCTGTATCTTTTGCTCCAAACAATTCCAGTCGTCTTTTTAATAGTCTTATATGATCCTCCTCATCAATGATCAATACTGCTCCTTGTGTTACATTAAACTTTCCAAATACAGGAATATTTCTAGATACACATATAGCTGTGTGAATTGTTACCCAAGTCTTACCATCTCCCGGACTACCAGATATTACTGTCATACCTTCCTTAGGAATTAAGGATTCAACAACCCACTCAGCATTACCAAAATCATGTGCTAAAATTTCCCCAATGTTCCAAAGATGATGTTTAATTTCAGAAACTTTCTGTCTCCCAGCTATTTCTCGTTTTAGTATTCCTTCTATAGTATCATCCAACTCTGTTTTTCTCTGTTGGAATGGTTCTGGTGATTTGACAACACATCTATCCCATCCATATACTGCCAAGCGAGCTAATTCAACTTCCTCTGGTGTGGTGGCATTTTTTAGAGCTAAACCAGCTACTTGTGCTATAGCCATATGTCTCATTCCATCACCAACTTTTACTCCATTTTTTAAGATATCCGATACAGGAATTTTTTCTTCATCAATCTCATTATCAGAATCTTTAGGAACTGCTATATCTAACTCATCAAGTGTACATCTTGCTTCTGGTTTATATGATATTGTTTTTATCTCAAAAGGGTTTTGTGGGTCCTTTAAATGAAAAGTATATGGTAGTCTAAGCACACGAGAAGGATCAATAGGGTTCTTATCACCCTTGAAAAACTTAACTACTCGTTTTTGAACATCTCTCCATCTTGCAACATTTTCTACTGTTGGTTCGAGTTTCTCTGGATATAGCCAGATGAAATGAGCACCTTTTTGAGTGCGATTGATAATTGTTGGTGCTGGTACACCTGCGTCTATACCACTCATAAGAGTTTCTTGAATCTCTCTGCTTTTTTCTTCCTGTGATAATTCTATAGCTACATCAAAATCAGTATAGTTACCATTCAATGATAATAATTGAGCCTGTGTAGCTGAACCACAGGATGGAAATCCATTAACTGTAAAGAAAACACCATATCCTCTTTCATTCCATGATAAATCAAGTTCATTAGTGCCTTGTATAACTGTTTTATTTACATCATGAATATAACGGAACCTTGTATCTGGGAATAGAGAGATAAATTCTTTTTGGCTAAGAGAATCTTTTATATTTATTTTAGTTTCCATATTATTTAAAAGTTATATTCTGACAATCTTGACAAAAACCAGATATAATAAATTCTCTCCTACTACGAGAATCTATAATATTCTCATGTTTTATAAGCTCACTACATGAAGGACAAGATGTCTTTAATAAAAGCTTTGATATGAATTCTATTTGTTGGTTTAAATTATTTTTCATATTGCAGTCAGGTTTCCGATTAGAGTTCTGGTGCTGACTGCAAAGTCTTTTCACCAAAACCCTAATCGACAACCAAAGATTAATTAATAATTGACTTAGCTAATAAATGTTTATCTTCCACCACATCTAGAGCAGTTAATGCAGACTTAGAAAGTTTAAGTAGTGAAAAACCTAGTCGATTCGCATCTTCATCAGATAAATCAACCTTGTAATCATTTTTGATGATCATCTTTAATTCCTCTATGCTTCTTACTTTCAGTTGCATAGGATCATCGTCCCATATAAAAAAATCACAAAAGATGTGACTAATTTGTGATGAATTCTAAAAAACTATACTAAATAAAGCTTTTTTAGAATAAAAAAATTCCTAAAGTTCTCTACTTTCTATTTTTTGTGCTGATTTTGTGACTCAAACTAAAATTTTGTGATTTAAATGATAACCACGCTCGCGTTTATTTTTAATGAAATCACCTATATTTGTTTTACCCTTCACTACCAATTCTCTGATGATCTTATTAATTAAACCTATCCTATTTTTGATGTATCTGGGGGTTTTTCTACCTATTTCTGTTTCCATCTCTAATACTAGTTGGGCAATTTTAAAACATTCATCTTTATTTTCTATATATTTATAGTACAAGAAAAATATAAGGAATTTATCTGTACTATTGATTTTCTTTTTTATACCTCGTCTTGATATAGAATAATCATGAATCTTAATACTCAAAGTCTTTATATCTATAACTTCCTTCACACCTTGATATTTTTTAGTATTACTCTCTTCATAATATATCGTAGGTGATGCTTTTAGTTTATTATTTGTTTGTCCTAACAGGTTTACCTTATAAGCATTGTATCGCTCTTCAAAATCTTCAGGAAATTGTATTTCTAGTTCTCCCATCATATTTACATTCCTATATTATAAAACTGATATCTGATTAAACTTTCTTCTTCAAATGTTCCTAGTATATTCCCAAGTTGATTATAATTTATATCGCACTTTCGTTGCCAAACGGTGTGAGTTTGTTCAGAAACAGATATTTTTTTACCATTAATCTTTTTCGGAGCTAAATCCCATTCATCCTTCAGTCGTTCTAAGATATAAAGTTTCTTTACATCCGCTTTAGAAATCTGTTGTGGTAGAACCTCATTCTTTTTGTCTTTACCTTCTCTAATTTCACATTCTTTGTAATACTCATCAAACTTTGGCTGAAGGATAGTTATGCGAAATTTGATTTCAGACTCCTCATCTTTTCTTCTATCAAAGACTGGCATCTCAATAGGAAATACTATTCCAAGATTAGAATAATTAGTATCCATATCTTCTATATTAATAACTCTCAAACCATCTAATTTGAATAAAATCTTTTTTTGAGTTTGATTACTGGGAACATGATCATTGATCTTGCCAGTATCAAACATCTCCTTTTTATTCAGTGAGAAAGTAGGACGTCCACTTAGTAATGATTCTTTTCTAAGTTGTTGCATCACCCACCATATTTCTAATTGAAGCATATCTTCAGGATTCATAAGATTAAATCTACTCCTTATTGATAAATTTTTCAATACCCAACAAAAAACTCCCACGAATGGAAGTTCTTTGTTGGAATAGCACTCTTGGTAGACCCGTAAGCCAGTTATCGCTTTTCACCGCTACCTTCGCCCTTTCGGACAATCCACCGCACAAAGGCGGATGACGGACTTAATTCACGACCCCCGTTTCTAGTTAAAGCTAGAAAATACCAACTCTCGCTATTCCGTAATTATTCTATCATATATCGCTACATCTCATCAGCCAACTCAATAGCATCTTCTTCGTCTAAGCCCTCATCAATCAATTCTTGAGCTTTCTCCGCAGTTTCTCTATCAATATCATGATCCTTCATCAATCGTCTGGCTTCTTCATCCTCAGAATTTTCATCAATATGCTTTACCAAGATATCTGCAAATTGTTCTACGGCGGAATCCATAACTTCTTTATTAGTTTTTCCTAGTGATTTTTTTATCATGATACTGTCCTCATTACCTTAAATTCCTATAACTCTGTTTATTTAAACCTTCCCTATGCATAGCAAAAAGTGCCATATCCAATTCTCTAGGTGTAACACTATTTTCCTTTGACCATTCTCTCATGATTTTCAGATACTTTCCCCAAATGTTCAAGGAAGGATACTTGTTAATGTTACAATTCATTTTTCTGAGCATTTCTAAACATCTAATATCAATAACAGCATAACTTTCTGGATATACTACAGTAAGTAGTGCTGATGCTGTCGGTATGCCAACCCCATCTAAATTTTTTGATAGAATTTTCATTTTTCGTCTTTCATCTTTCTCAGCAAAAGCTTTTTTAGATATTTCTTCAATAATGTCTCTATTTTGTATATATCTCTGCTTCTGTCTTGCTGACTTCCACATACAAATATCATAAAATTCACTGAATTTAAAATATCCCCTTTTCTTTACCCTAGGTCCAATAACATTGAACAAGTAACCTTCACCGTAAATCTCTATGTATTTTTTTATATTTGGTATTTTCATTATTATCTTCTTGTTATATCCCACAGCCTTTATTTAAATCTTATCGCATCTTTCTTCTCATTACTAATATCAACTACAGTTTTTTGAATTTGATAAAATCTATATATATCAGTGCTAAATTTTCAAGATGTTTATAAACTCTATTCAAATCCTTTATCGGATAAATATTTTTCAATATATGTGGTATATTTCTTTCAATAGACCACTCATAAATCCCAATACTTCCCAAGGTATCTAATCCACCTAGTTCATAAAATACAGTCTTTCTTTCCCGTCTTTTTTTACCATTAAAATCTTCAGTCTCTTCTAGTGGATGTTTTACGATATTATTTGCGATTTTTATTATTTCAATTATATCTGGTAACTCTTTATCTCTATAATCCTGTAATTGTCGTGAATTATTTTTTGGCTGAAAATACTCTGATAATCTTTGAGATGATTCTAGACATGTCCGTATAAGAGTGTAAAAGCCGAAGCAATAGGAATAGCAATATTCTGCATAACTACCCATATCTCCAATCTTGAAACCATCCTCTAGATTCTTCTCAAGACTTCTCACTTGAATTTCAGCTAGATAAAAATATCTTCTAGTCGTTTCGGCAAGGTGATGAATACTCTCATCTGAAAGCCTATCAATAAAATTTGAGTAATTATTTAATTCCATATTTCTACTATATAATCATATATTATTCAATCACCTATGTATTAAAAGAAATTTTAGAATTTGATTAGGATTTTTTTAATAACAAACTATTCTTTACTCTTATCTCTATATACCTTTCTAGATTTTGCCCCATTCGCTGACCCTATTACCCTATTCTGCTCAAGTAAGTCTATTAATTGTGCTGATCTTGAATACCCTATGCCTAATTTCCTTTGGATATAAGAAGTAGATGCTTTACCACCCTCTAGAACAACTTTTTTTGCTTCTTCATATAGATTATCGTATTCAAGGATTTCATTATTTTCATTCAAATTAAAAAAATTATCAGGTGATTCATATTCTCCACTATTCTCTTTAATTATTTTCTTATACTTATTCTTTAAACTTTTTATCATTGCTTTAACCTCATCATGATTGATTTGATAGGTCTGAGCACGAATAGGATATTTCAATCCTTCACGATAGAGAATATCTCCAACTCCATGTAGATTATGAGCATCTGGCATTCCTATAATAAGCCTTGATTCTTTTATTGAGGAATTCTGCATTGCAATACGAGTACTTATAGAATCACGAATAGACTTGGTTATTATTTTATTATTTGATCTGGATGTAGAGAGTATTATATGAATTCCAACAATATATCCAGTTTGAGCGATTCCAAAAATTACTGATTCGATTTCCTTTGGATAAATCCCCATGAAATCTGCAAGTTCATCAATGACTAAGACAATAACTGGCATATCCTCTTTTCCATCATAGTCAATAATACTTCTATACTTATTTTCTTTTAGAATATCTAGACGCCTAATAATTTCTTTTGCTAACCACTTCATAGCAAGTATTACTTTCTTCGGATCGAAAATATTCGGAATGAGTAAATGTGGAATTCCATCATATATCTGTAATTCAACTCTACTTGAATCAATCATAATCAGTTTCAGATTCTCTGGAGAATTATTTGATATTAATGTGCTTATAATCTTATGTAATAAAGTTGATTTACCAAAGCCGAGATTTCCAGCAATAAGTAAATCTTTAATTGTGATTAAATCAATTATTAAATCCTTATTATATTCATCTTTTGCAATATTGATTGCTAGATTTGCTTTCATAGTTTTATTATACATCCATTAAAAATAAAATTCATTTCTTTATTATATATCATTATTAGATTGTTTTTCTTCTATTCTCTTACCAAACATAAGAAATAGGCCAGTAGAAATCACAATCACAAAACTAAAAATACCGTAATTCTTGAAATTATTTAACAATTCTTTACCTACTGGAATGTAGTATGGGTCACCATATTCAACACATTCTGTATATTCATCAAACCTTCCAGAAGAAGCCTCTTCTAAACACACATCTTTTCTAACTACATATCCATTAGTTGAGATTTTTGGTAGCATTTTCAATGTAGAAACTAGAAATAGTATAGCCCAGATTATTAGCCAGTAAATGAATATTCTTAGTGGGTATTCTTTTGAGGTTTGTGGTAGAAATCTCATATACTTAGAAAATTAGTGGTGTCCACTCAGACCAATCACTATTTTTGACTTTATCCCAGTTATATTCCTGTAAATTATTAATTAGAAGCTGATTACCTTTTTTCACTATTATTCCACCGAATATATCTTTTCTTTCTTGATCTCTAATATATTGCTGTAGTCTTTCTGCTTTTTCTCTAGTAATAGTCAAACCATCAGCATCACTTTGATCCTTGGTCTCAAAAATACCTAGCTTTCCATTATTAAACTGTACTATATAATCTGGATAGAAGGTGTAAATCTCATTATCTAATAAATATTTAATACCAAAATAATCATTTTTATTTTTTCCATTTTTCCACCACCATTCAATCTTGTCTCCTTTTTCCTCAACAAAGTTTTCAAAAGCTTTTTCTGGCTCAGAACGATCTTTTTCTAAATAACAAGGTTTCATTACATATTTAGGGACTCTTTCTACCTTTTCACTTACATTCTCATTATAATATTCGCTTTTGGGTATTTCAAAAGTATAGAACCGCTCTCCTTCAGCTGATCTTTTCTTAACTTCTATGTCTTTAATCTTTTTATACTCATCGACAGAATCAGATATTATCTTTTTAAAATGATTTTGATTATCATCATTTATAATAATACTTTGTATGTATACATTTTGCCTTTTCAAATTAAAACCTAAATATTGCTCAAACCACTGATAAATAACGCTAGATATAATAGGTGTTGATCTCTTTATATTACTAAATGAGCCTAGATTTTCTTTTAGAAAGGAATAATATTTATTTTCTATCTCATCAGAAGATGCTGATAGCTTTGCAAAATCATCAGCTTTAATTTCACCTTTGAGTAAATCAAAATCTTTAGTCTCAATGCCAGTATCTGCCATTATTTTTTGACTATATCTATCCATATCTAGAGATACGCCAACTTTCTCTACTAACTTTTTATTATCATTTATTTTTTCTCCAGAAATTCCAAAATATTCATTAGCTTTTATCACGAATGTATCATAAAAATTTGCTTTTATATCACCATAGTCTGCTCTAGTTTTAAAATATGAAGGAAGTTTAATAGATTTATAAGTATCTATTCTTTTTGCAGGTAATCTATTTATAATATTTAACTTATATTCGTCTGGTTTTACAGTAATACTTTCAACATTAGAATATATATATCCTGTATTTAGCTTTTCATTATCATAATGCTTTCTTTCTGGCATTCTAAGTATTCTTCCAACAATTTGTATTTCAAAAGTCTCACTTGATGACTCTCGAAGCTTTATTAAAATATGAGCTCTTGGACAATCCCAACCTGTATCAATAGCTTGTTTAAAGATAAGAAAATCTGTTTTATTATTTAAATCAATAATGCCATCAATATTTTCTGTCTTCTTGTCAGATAACCATATAGCCAACTTACCATTTGCTACTGTAATATCATTTTTAGATAAAAATACCTGTATTGAGTCTAATTTTGCCTCACCTGCATCTGAATTGGGTATCTGTATCAATGCCAGAGGATTTATGTCAGACCCCATTTTTTCAAATAGTTTCTTTAATTCGTTTCTCTTATTAAGAGCAGTCATCAATACTAAATCTTGAGAATCAGTTTCATCTTTTGAAATTTCATTTATTCCATCATTAATAATTAACTCTTTTTTTATCATCCCTTGCTCAATTACATCATTTGCATTCACCTTAACATTTACTTCAACCCTAGCCCCGCTATCGGTTTTTTTAGGTGTCGCACTCATTTCAATAACAACTTCTGCACTAATTATTTCTCTGATTTCTTTTGTTCTATCTGCAGTATGACCAATATGACTTTCATCAATTATCAATATTATTTTTCTTTTTTTATTAGTCTCAGCAATCAATTCTCTGAAATTAACTTTCTCTCCATCTTTCATTAAGATATTTTTCCACTCCTTTGTTTCTCCATCCTTACTTCTTAATTTCTCCCAGTTTGCCACAACAACCTCATTTCTATTTATTATCACTCTACTTCCACCAAACTCTTCTTCGACTAAAGAAACCCTAGGTGACCCACCAAAAATACTTTCTAAACTCTTTTTGCTTTGTATATGAAGTTCTCCCTTACCAATAGATAGCCAGATAAAGCACAGATCG
Organism: uncultured Candidatus Saccharibacteria bacterium; assembly: GCA_964403205.1. Classification (GTDB taxonomy): domain Bacteria; phylum Patescibacteriota; class Minisyncoccia; order Phycocordibacterales; family PALSA-1337; genus CAIOGI01. Next base: position 40,951 of record CAYOER010000002.1, read on the forward strand.
TCCTTATTTCTTTCTTTTATCAATTCCTCAATAAATTTAGCAATTACTACAGTTTTTCCTGATCCCGTCGGGGATTGGAAGACTATGACTTCTCCCTTACCCTGTCTGTCTAAAAAGTGGCTTGTATTAAAAACAAGATCATTTAATGCTATTTCTTGGTATTTTTTTAAATTAATATTCATGGATTTCTTTATATATATCTAATATTTTTTGTGGTATTGGCTCTAATCTAACCTCCTTCCAATCTTCAAAGTCAGACTCATTTAATCCCAGCGAATCTAGAGTAAAACAATATAGAATCTTTTCCCCCTCCATCTTATCTAGTTCCTTTTTTAGTGCAGGTAACTCTTTCTGACTAAGAAAGTAGTATACTGCCATAATTTTTTTACCTTGTTTGAATATCTTATATGCAGATTTATTTCTTATTTCTTCATATATTCCTTCTCTTATACATAGCATTTCAGTACACTCTTCGGTAATTCTGATTTTCATTTCATCTCTGTTGTAACTCTTTGGAATTAATATGGTTTTATAATACTTTAAATTTCCACCAATACCTTTTATCACCTTTCCTTTATTATTTTTATAACCCCTTATCACACGCTTAATACGCTCATTTGTTACATCTTCACAAATATTATTTTCATTATTCGTACAAAGAATAAATTGACGATTTCCACCATCTAATTTGTTTAATTCCATAACAGCATGACCTGTCGTGCCAGAACCAGCGAAAAAGTCTAGTATTATTGAGTCTCTTTTAGATGTTATTTTCAATATATCCTCTAAAAGGTATATTGATTTAGGATAGTCGAAGATTTTATTACCGAGTATATCTCTGATTAGATTTGATCCATTAAATTCTGAAAAGTATTTTTTATTAGTCCAAACATTTTTGTATATTTGTTGTTCATAAAATTTTCTAAAAAGCTGATAACGACCATCAAGATGTTCTACAACAAATTCTTTATTTTCCTTATTTTTTTCTAAAAATGTATCTGGTAAATTTATCCACGAAAATTCTCTGCCATTATTAGATGTTGGTAATAATTTTATTGAGTCAGATGATGGTGATAGAGAAAACCTTTCATTCTTTTTGTTATAGTAAATTGGATAATAGAAATCTGGTTTGTTTATTCTTAGTGTCTCTGTTCGGCAACGCATATATGGCTCTAATCTATATCTTTTTCCATCATTATCTTTCATATCAAAGGATGCCATTACTTCTTCATCAATTGCCACACTATTAAATTCAGCAAGACTTGAATTTTTCGAGTAGACAAGCATATACTCACTGTTGGCGGAAAAAAACTTTGTAAAGTTTCTACCTTTAGGATTATGCAAAACTGTCACTAGACCCAATCTATTTTCCTCGCCAAAATATTCATCAAATAGTAAACCAAGAGTAAAAAGTTCGTTGTGATCTATTGCACAGATAAAATATCCATTATCTTTCAACAAACTTTTTGCAAGATTTAGCCTATTTTTTATAAAAGTAATAAACTTACTATGTCTGTAACCATCATCCTTATCAATATAGTCATTGTTATATCTCCATGTAGTAGAACCCGTGTTATATGGCGGATCTATATATATCACATCAATTTTACCAGCATGTGTATAGTTCAAAACAGAGAGCGAATGGTAATTATCTCCTTCAATTAAAATATTCACTAGTTTACTTTCATCAGTAATTATTTCTCTGCTTTTTATTTCTTTCAGAACAGGAATATTTGTCTTACACAATTCAACTACATCCTCTGGTTTATCTTCCCAGACGAGTCCGTATTTCTTGTGTTTACTGAGACGATCAACCTCATCTATGAGTTGATCTTTTGTCCAATTATTATATTTTTCACTAACCTTTTTGGTAGATGATTCTTGTTTTGATGGTTTTTGAGACATAGAGGGATGGTTGCTATGTTGCTGGCAGGAAGCACAGAACCCCGTGCCAGCCGGACCTTTCGATCCCATACCAGTTTCCTGATATGACCATCCCTGATGAGCTGAACGCGGGGTTCAATATCAAGGATGGATTTCTATGCCATACCTCGCAGAAAAACTACGAGGGTTAGGCACGTATTTTATTTATAATGTTTTTACTTCATAATAATTATGAATATCATCATAATATCGCCTTTTTGATATTTTTGCACGCAAGTGATTAATGGGTATAATATCGATATGAATTTAGTCATTAATTGTCCAGTAACATGAGTGAACTACTCATAACAATCATTAGTGGTGTTATTGTTGCAATTATTGTTGCTTGGTTTGGAATAGGAGGTACAAAACATGTAACCATTCATGGATCTCCAGTTCGTAAGACTGGTAAATGGATAATTTTCTTTTCTATAATAGCTATCTTTGGAGGACTTGCATGGGCTGGACATTATTCACTACCTCAAGGTGGTTTAGATTTTAGTAAGCATGGTACAGTTTATGGAATAGCCTTAGCTAGTTTTGGTCTTTTAGCTCTTATTGTCGGAAAGATTGTTGCGTGGTTTCAAAAGTCATAATTCATAACCATTTAATTAAAGTTAAGCATAATCTGACGATAATTCATTGCCAATACTCGTGGATCATTAATAAATCTATTAATTACTTCTAAATCAGCAGATAAAACCGCAATTTTATTTTTACTATCTGTGAGATCATCAACGGTAACATATATCGAAATATCACCCATTTGAATAACTGGATTTTTATGATTAATATGTTTCAGAATCTTGATCTTATCTGCTTTTACTTCTCCCATACTATTTATCAATGGCATAATCTCCTTCAAGACATCTTGATAGTTTTCCCATTTGTGATATCCCATATCTCGGAATAATTGAAATACCTCAGTTAAAATATGAGGCGTAACAAAAAATCTATTCCACTCATTTTTAATTTTGATTAATTCCAAAAAACGTAGAATCATTTCAAAATCTGGTATGTTTGCCGAATTCTTCTTACTTATTCTTGTCTCAATAAAACCATCAATAAGTGTTTTAATCACACACGCGTCAATAATTATACCCTGTCTTATAAACGGGCTAATTTCCTTATCAAAATTAAAACCATCTGAACTTAAATCGAGAAGCACTTTTTTATTTATTATTTTCAGTTGAATCTTCTTGTTTTGAAACTGTATATTTTTGTGGAGGCACACCTTCTGCAGATAATTTTTTTATTGTTACAGTGTTTTCAATTAGATTTACTGAGGCAAGAAAGCGAGTAGGCGAACTACTACCAAGGGACTCAAAAAAACTACAAACAACATCCCATTTTTGAGATTCTGTAGTTGGACTTCCATTAGTAGGTTTTAATTCTTCTACAGAGAATTTGAGAATACCAAGATTACCGTGTATATGTTCAAACACGGAACGTGCTAATTCAATTGCCCTAATTGAAGCTGATACTGTGGAAGGTTTTGTAGTCATAATTATAATTTAAAGATAATAATTATCTTGTAAAGATAACACTATCATACCATACTTCATTCAATCAAGTCGTCTTTATTACATAATTATATGTAGTTTAAAGTAACATCTTTTGTTTACTGTGACTTTCTATAGTGTACATCCTACACAAATACTATAAAATCCATAAAAAGCATCTAAACGCTCTTACTATACCCTACCTATACGTTCTAACCTCGTTCAACATTCGGAGCAATTGACAAACTTAATAAAATATGCTATCATTAAAAAATAGCAGTTTTTTGACATATTACCCACAAATTGGTTGCATCTTTTAGATTCTAATTGCACTGGAATTTTGAAGATGTAACCAATGTCTGGTTGCACACAAACAACAAATTAGGAGAACAAACAAAATGTTCGTCGCTAAAAAATACTTAGAAACCGGTAATTACGTTGAAGTGGCAGGTCGTATCTTCCAGGAAAGCCATTGGCGTGAAGCCATTCTCTACTTCCTACACGGTATGTGGTCAGCCAATCCAGAAGTCACCAACAAATCATCAATCACCTTTGCTGGTGTAACAATGAGGTTGGATGTAGGCACAAAAAAATACTGGTGCTTCGTTCGACCAATGATGTCCACTTCCCTTGACTCAGAATCAAGTAACCCTCAGATTGAGCTTCATGATGGCGACACACTTGAGGTTCGTGATGACTATAACGACGTCGAGATGGGCATGATGCGTTTCGTTAAGAATGATGACATAGGCTGTTTAACAATCCGTTTCTATTACAATGGTTCGGAAAGCTCGTTGTCATTACACAAGACTTCGAAACGTGGTGAGTATCTTACAAGTGGTGAAAACTTGGGATACCTGCCACCTCGAAGATATTAGGGTCGCCTCAAGATCCAAAAGGTATGCTGACTACCTTCTCATGTGAGAAATTGTCAGGCAAGTCACAGATATTCTGTGGCTTTTTTTATACCATTGAAACATATGCAAAGTCCTGATAAACTGTATTTCATTACTAATTACTGACCAGTTCACAGTTCGGAGCTCGTCCAACATGCGGAGCATAAAAAAGAAAAACTCCGTAGGGACTGCCCTGCGAAGTTTTGTGAGTAGAACAAGAAGTCAGTATTAACCGATGACTTTTTTGTCTCTAGCACATGCACCATGAGAGGTATATTTTACCTTTGATCCAGTGCTTTCCTGAATGAGTCTATAGAGTTGGTCTTCAGTTGAGACCGATTTGATTTCAGGAATAGTTACATTCTCGAGCATTGTGGTTAGTTTCGATTGATAGTCCAGATCACGTTTGTAATTTGGAATGAGACGACCAAAGGGTAGACCATCATGAAGATATTGATCAACATAGGGCAGAACTTTTCGATGTTGCAATATGTCAACATGTGTAACAGCTATTGAGTCAAGTCCTCCATGAGCACGCGTACATTCAGCAGCGTATTTTAGAAGGACTAGATCCAGTGCTCCTGAACGAAAGCCGCCTTGCCAATCGTTCAATGTATTGTGTTCCTTAAGGCTCACTCCATACATCCCTACATCTTCAGTTGGAAATGGACCTGAACCATGCCTGGTCGTATAAGATCGTGTAATGCCTACTGTCTCAACTTCCCCATCAAAACAACATTCCCTGAGCAAGGAACGCGCATTTTCTGTCACGATCCTACTCCATGTCGTATATGGATGAAAACCCTGCCACTCATCCAGAAGAACTCCTTGTGCTCCCTCAAATACAGGTTTTGAAGATTGAACAAGATCTGCCACTTTCTTTTCGTTCAGAAATTGGTAATGCTTTGCCATAGATCTGTAGGCATCGACCAATTGATCAAGTTTTTCCGGACTGAAGATATTCAGTGACAATGCAATTGTTCTCGGGAGTTTTTCACCGAAATCTAATCCCAGCTCCGCAAGTTCATTGCGTTTCCTTTCAGAAATTACTTCGAGCATTGCTTTGAGTTTCCCTGCATTTGTAAGATCAATTGCTTTGATGACTTCATCAGGATGATTGACAATATCAAACATTGTCTCACCAATTCCCTTTCCACATGAACCGTGTTTTTTTCCTCCTCGCATCCACTCCCTTGCTTGATTTGTTGCAACATGGAATGGCGTAATAACTGGTGCACGTTCATCAATAAAATGACGATCCAGAGCGAAATGCTTGAGTTTAGGTGACAAGCATGACGTCTCATGGGCCAGAGCTATCGGGTCCCAGAGCATGTATCTCGAAATAAGGGTTTTGACAAATGGAATGAATGTCCCGCTACCGAACTGTGAGAAGGTATGATGTAGCCCTTCATCAGTCACTACATTATGCGCTGCTTGAGATCCGCCATTATAACGTACTACAAGATCAGCATTACCGTGACGACAGAGGAAATCTGTCATAGTTCCCTTACCTTCATCACCAAAACCGAGTCCAACGATAATTCGAGCTTTTTTTGTGTTTTTCATAAAAAGAACCTAGCTACCTCTAGCTAGGTTCTACACTAAAACCTAATTTTTGTCAAGCTTAGTGTGTTGTGCGCTTTCTTCCTTTGCGACTGCCTGAGGATGTTGCGAGTGCGCCACCGGAAACTTTTCCGGCAACAATCGCTCCACGAGCAACAGGAACAAGTGCTTGTGTCGCAATCAGTGCAGCGGATACACCGCGGATTCCTTTGGACTTCAAAACATCAGCCAAGTCATCCTCAGTTTCTCCTGCGAGCCGACCGATAGCAGCCGCCATGGTTGGAACAATGTCCGATGTTTCAGGAACCTCCAGAACGTACTCAGGATTTTCTCCTGCGTCCGACAGAAGTTTCTGCCACATTTTCTTGATGGACTTGTTCGTGCCATGATTGGTATGTCCAGGTCGAATAACGAAAACGTGATACCGTTCGCACGTTTTCCGCACAGACTCGAGCATGGGAATTTCTGACTGAATTCTGTCCCCAAAGACTTCTTTGGCCAGTGCAGGGGTAGTCCCGTGTACTGCGGGATCTCCACTGTCGTAGAAAGGCTGTTCGTCCTCAATGAGGAAAAAGTAACCCTTTGCGCCGTCACGCTCGAATGATTCGATACGTGTATGATTGGCGGCAGCATAGAATGCAAGATGATATGCTTCGCCATTGTTTCCACCACCATTACCGGGGATGATCATTTCATTGAGTGCTGTGAGCAACTCTTTGGAGCCAATTTCAAACTGACTCATTTGGAATGCTGCATCCGGTGGGGTGGCGCGTTCATCGTCGAACATCATGAACATCACATTAGGGTGATCAGAGATCCCCTTTTCTGTGATCATGTCGATAAGTTTTGGTAACTGCTTTTGCATGTCGTGTGGAACATGCTCCATCGAACCAGTTCCGTCGAGGGCGACAATGATCGGTGTCGCATCGTTGAAACCGGGAGCGAAGCATGATTCCCTCATCCCGTTCTTGAGCTTGCGTGGGTCGAGGATATCGGCAATATTCCGAACGCCTGTCGACACAGCAGTCGCTGAACGACTGAAGGTTGAACCAGAACTTGCGAGCCCTCTTACGCCAGCATCGAAGTCCATTGAACTGAAGCCTGAATGTCCCATAGTGATTTTTTTCTCTTTGTGCCAAACCACTTAGAGTTTGGCTGTTTTTGTTTCTTCCACCTGCTCAACAACAGGTTGAACAGATACGCCGGTTTCTGCGGTTTGTGTCTCTTTCTTGGTCTCATCCAATGTTTGTGCAACTTTGGAAGGACTTTCCGCCTCTGTCTCATCCACTGGTTTTCCCATGATGTATCTTTCTTGTTTTGTTTGTTGTGGTTTAGGTCATTACAAGTTCGACAAATCTCTTTGGGCCGAAAACGGCTTTGGTTATCTGTCGAAATTCTGTGTAAACAGCATCAGCTGTCTGCGGTCTTCGAACACTTTTTGGTTGAAGACATCTATTGAGCAATTCCCTGATTGGCATTTCAACCGAGTCAGGAATGACTTTTTCTTCGGAACTTCCACCAAGTATGTAAACCATGCACCACGCTGACATGTATATGTCAGACGCAGGAGATGGTAACATACTCGTGGATTTTAATTCCTCTGGAAAATAAGCTTGATACCTGTCATCAGTATAAGGAACTTTCTCACCACTACTTATCTTGCAAGAAGCAGTCCAATCTAGGATCTGTCCAAGATGGTCTTTTGCATGGATGAGAATATGATTTGGAGTAAGTGCACTGTGCACCACTCCCGAATAGTGAGCGAGGGTCAATCCCTCAAGAACTCTATTCCAAATAAATGTCATGTGTCGAGTAGACACACCAGAAGGATACGTCTTACGGATTTCCTCTAGTGTATACCACCCTTTATCAAAGCCTGGTTGTATGAGAAAAATATTTACTGTCTTTTTCCCAGAACCGTCATCAATTCGAACTGACTCATGAAGTTCCGGCATGCGTAGTAAAAACTTACGTGCAGTTTCCTGACCAGCTGGATTGCTAGCCAAGGATTTTGCCTTCTTTCTGAAAAGGTCAAATGCTCGTGCCTCCCGCTCCATAAGGTCATTATCCTTGATTGAATGCGGTACCTTGAACAGTGCAGATGAAACAACAGATTTCTTGTCCTGAATAGTTCCCCTGAAAACACCGCATGTCCCACCGGAATAAATCCGATTGCCGACAGTATAGACATATTTGGGAGAACTAAACTGCACCAAGGCAGGATCTTCAGTGGGCTTCGGTGACAATTCTGCTTTCTTGTCCCCGTATATTCCACCTTTGATTTTATCTTGGGCAGTATGCCAAAAAACGTTGAGAAGTCTCTGGGCCTCAGTTGTGTCCGCCACATCTTTGGGATTACCCATAAGACGGACCTTGTGTATGCACTTTGCCAGCCTACGGAACACTTTCTGGACTGCATGATAGACCTTGTCAGAACTACCCTTTTCCAGTCCAAAAATATCTTCTGGATGATTCGCCTTCTTAAGGGCTTCGAGAAGTCTTTGTAATTCAGTCATAATTCCTTTCAAAGATCATTGTGTTTAATTACTATAAATCACATTACATTAAAAAATACTTTTGTCAAGCAGTTCGTAATGCAAGGTAAAAATGAAACCAAACTAATCTAATTACAGTATATAATTAACTCGTATATAGTGTCAATAGTACAATATTACAAAAAACATAATAAATGGCATGTCAATATTTCCCAGACACACCAGTAGGAATAGTTCCTAAGAAAATCACTTTATAAATGAATATAGAACTGCTGGTCGCATAATCCCCTGCTTCTTTGTTTTGTTTGTATTGATAAGTATACCTTCAGACAAAATTTTCTTTCTAAAATTTCTTTTATCAAATTTTTGCTTTAATACTATTTCGTAGATAGTTTGAAGTTCAGTTAATGTAAATTCCTTTTGCAGTAGATATTTTGCAATTGAAGTATAAATTATTTTTGATCGCAAGCGGTCAATTGCTGTTGTAAGTATTCTATTATGATCATATCCTAATATAGGTAATTCATCTATTGTGCACCACCTTGTTTTAATTTGAGTATTTGTAATTTTACGAGGATCATCTGCAGCAAGAGCTAGATATGCAACTGATACTATTCTTCCCCGAGGATCGCGATCTATTTCACTAAAAGTATATAATTGTTCTTTATAAATCTTACGAATTCCAGCCTTATCTTTCAATAGTCTTTCTGCAGCAATTTCTGCTGTCTCTGTTGGTAAAATAAGTCCACCAATAAGGGCCCACATACCTTTATATTGATTTGAAGAAATTACCTTACCAATGAGGACTGAGAGATTTCCATCAATAATTCTTAAACAGACAATATCTGTTGCAAGAACTGCATAGCGAATATTATTATCTGTTTTTGACATTGTGTATAATATACACGATATATAACAAAAGTAAAGATTTAATAGCACACGCCTACTTTGTTGCAATTAGAATGCTAATTCACTGCGAGCAAGTTGACAACTACTATTTTATATGATAGTTTTAAATTAGCATAGTTTTTTGATATTTCCTCTTGTTTGACCGTATCTTTTAGATCTTTTACGAGTTTTGAAAGATGCGGTTATAACGAACAACACTCAATTCAAAAGAGAATATGCCAACACAAATAACTGAAATCATCCCCGCAGGTAAGAAACGTTTAATTAACACCTTAACCGAAGCAGGTCTGACAACACTGGAAGCTTGTGCGCAAGCTGGACCAGAAAAACTCCTAAAGTATAGGGGTTTGGGACACAAAACCTTGATTGCACTGAAAGAGCACTGCTTCAAACGCGGTATCAAATGGTCAGATAGCCATTCAAGGATTCACAAGCTGTCCATCCACTTCATGAGCCGTTACAAGCTAAGTCCCAAAGATGCAAAACTGGTAGCAACTGCATTTTACTGGGATAACGCATATCCGACTTCCCTCCTTCATCCCATGTTTTAAGAGACTGGAACAATCCCCGCCCGAACAGGAGAAACCCTCCGTTCGCTGGCGGGTTTTTCTTTTTTCTTAATCCTATAACCAAGCCCTGGTCGCGGAGCTTGATAAGAAAAAGTATTCTTTAGGGTGTCTTCTTTCTTATCACTATTTCTATATTTGACAATCTCTCTGAAGATAGTACGATGATTCCAGATCACCACAAACCTGAAAGAATTCTTATGATAACTGAAGTAAGCAAAAGAACACTCAGAGGATACAGACAGACATGTCGTGTCAAAATCAAGATCAGCAACAAAATTGAGATCGCACGCTTGATATTCGCTCATCAACAATCTGGGGGACTGAATAATGTACCTATTGGGGATAGAGTGTATCTCGAACCATTGGGATGGTTCAATACTGATGATGTCGAACTACTCGAAGTTCTGACTTGGGATGATTGAGTCAAGACCATGAATTATCAGTAATCTCTATTTAAGCACATAGCGCACGACCCTCGGGTACGGCGTTTTCTTTTTTCTAAATTCCGTGACCATGCCCTGGTTGTAGACTGAATTGACACTCCTTAATCAATGTGTTAGTTTATTTATAGAACCAGATGAGAATCTGACAACTGTTCCAAACAAAAAAAATTAACCATGAACGCAACTACGATTCCTGAAGATGTAACAAACACGCCTGCAGGTCCAAATAATAACGGATTCATTGTGCTCGACATATTCGCTTCATCCATTGTTGGATCAGACGGCGAATGCTATACGCGTAAAAACGGAATAGTGACCATCGCCTCCGAAGAAGACGAACACTAATGGATTCAATCACACCCGCCCGAACACGAGAGCCCTAGGGCTTTCAGTTCGCTGGCGGGTTTTTCTTTTTCTAAATTCTATAACCAATCCCTGGTCGCGGAGCAATACTTGACACTAAACATATTCCGTGCTACCATGCTGGTATAGTAGTTTTTTGACATGTATGTTGGTAGTTAGCTGTATCCCCTAGGACATTATTGTGTCTTGTGGGATACGGCCAACTAGAGGCCACGAAAAAACATCAAACTATGAATAAACAATTCGTTCCACTTCACCACATTGACGCACTCTCTTATGGCCAATGGGATTTCACTCTCGAGCCATTTCGAGATTGGCTGCAGATTCAAAAACACATCGGGGTTAAAGTTCTAATTCTTCCGACCCCAAAAAGCAAGGAAGAGCAATTCAATCTAGGTATGGTAAGCCACGATATCCGCAAGGAAGCTGAGAAGTTCGCCTTGGTTGTGGTTTCCGAAGCAAGATTGCGTCATGCTGGTATTCTGAAAACAAAACCAGCCGTAGTTGTCGATGCTAAACCAATTCTGTTTCCAAGTCCATTTTTAGTTTTAGTTGTGGATGCGGATAAAAACGAACTCAGTATCACTAACTAACCACACCCGTCCGAACAGGAGAAACCCTCCGTTCGCTGGCGGGTTTCTTTTTTAATACAAACCATTGACATATTCACATACTTACTTTAAACTCCATAAAAGTAAACCGTGCTGAGTAATAGTCAGCAAAACAACTAAATAATATGAACGATAAACAAGTGGAGGAATTGAGAGCAAGCATCAATTTCCTTCATGAACACATCTGTCTTTTGGAAACTTGGGTTCAGCGAGGAGACACTCATCCTGGACTCCAAGATTGTGCGCAGAATATCAGACTTCAGTTTGAAGAAATCATGCGCAAGCTTCCACCTAAAAAGTGATGGTTTTCCATACAACCACTTCATTACGAGAGTTCTGAGGTGGTTTTCTTATTTTCTAAATAATCAACAACCAATCAAATTATGATATACTAAAACCATGCAAAAAATAGCCACTCGCGTATTTATATATTCATCAATCGCCTTCGGTATCATCGGGCTACTTATTGTCTTTACTAGCTCTGGACCAGACCATATGGACACACCGTGGGATCAGACACTCGCCAAGCTTTTGTTTACTTGCGTCTTTATCATACTCCCATCTTTTGCACTCAGTATTGCTAGTAAATATTTGAGGGAAAAATAATACAATATTATATTATGAAAAAAACATTAACTATTATTTTTATTATTTTACTTATAGCGACTTTTGGTATTGTCTGGAAATTTTCAAAAAATGAAGTACAGAAACCTATTATAAGCAGTGATGAACTAGATAAAACAGATTTGATTCAATTAGACTCTCCCCGTCCTAATCAGATCATCACAAGTCCACTAATTATAAAGGGTAAGGCAAGAGGAACTTGGTTCTTCGAAGCTAGTTTCCCAATAGACCTAGTGGATTGGGATGGTAGGATAATAGCCCAAGGTATAGCTTCAGCGAAAAGTGATTGGATGACAGAAGACTTCGTCCCATTTGAAGCAAGTCTGGATTTTACAATTGATAAAGATGTATACAGTTATAGAGGAGCACTCATTCTTCATAGAGATAATCCTTCTGGTCTACCAGAGAATGATGACGCATTGGAGATTCCAATAGAATTTGCCAAGATCATTACATCCCCCACGATGTGCACAGCAGATGCGAAACTCTGTCCCGATGGATCCGCAGTAGGTCGTATCGGTCCCAACTGTGAGTTCGCACAGTGTCCAAACACCGACAATGGAGGAGGTGGATCAGGAATTGTACCCTTTAAATATTGATTTGTCTTGTGATACAGGGATTAGATAATTATATTTTAGATACACTTATTTATTAGAACTTTCATATGATAAATGATATTATATTATGATGAAGAAAATAATTATTTTTGTTTCAGTTTTAATAATTTTAGTTGCGAGTTATTTATTTTTTAAACAAAATAAATCTATTGGTGGTAATTTTGGTTTAAGTGGTTGTGTAATTGAAGAGAATCGTGGAGAAACAGTACCTGTTGACATTGCTCAAGCCGTTGCTCAAAGAAATGTTATTAACAATAACAAACCATATAATTGGGTGCCAGTTGGTTACTATCCCGTTTATAATAGCTCTGATTCAATTAATTATTATGCATTTGTTTTTAGAAAATCTGATTATTCAAAATTCACGACGTTGGATAGTTTAGAGCAAAATGCTAGTAATTATTCTGACGGCGATAATAAATACCAATTTAATGATATAGCTTCTGTCTGGACAGGAGCATCTAACGGACAGAAATTGCTAATGCGTCATTATCGCGGTATTCCAGAAATTGTTGCTGAAAAGATGAAAATCAAGAATTTTATCAATGATAAGTACCAAGATAAAACTATTGGTAATATTATTGCTGATTCTGAAGCTGGTAAGATGTATTTTGATATTGTTAATAAATCAGGTGGTAAATCGACTGGTAATATTATAGGTCTTGATTATTCAATAGTTTCAAAGAAAGAGCTAATTAATAATCAGGAGAAAATAGAAGAAAAACGATATGCTGGTTTAAGTGGTGATAGATGCGACAAAATGAAACGAGCTATACTAGAAAGAGACACTGATTTTATGAGACAGTGGAGTGAAGCTGGTAATTAAAATAGATAATACTCCGTTTATGCTATACTAAAACCATGCAAAGAATAGCTACACGCGTATTTATATATTCATCAATCGCCTTTGGTATTATCGGACTGCTTATTGTTTTTACGAGTTCTGGACCGGACCATATGTCATTTTGAGATTCCAATAAAATTTGCCAGATCACCACTGTAATAAATCACTAGCTAATACGGCAATATAATATGTCAAACTATAAATGACATTGAGTTGGTCTATTTTATTAACATTATAATCAAATAATAAAAATTATGTCTTCATCATTATTCAAAGCTGATATTTTTTTCTTCATATCTTCTATAGCAACGATCGTATTTACAATCTTGACTTCTATTCTATTGATATATCTCATCAAAGCTGGGAGAAATCTATACAAACTTTCAGAAACTCTGAAGAGTAGCTATAGCGATTCGGAAGAATTCATCGGAGAACTCAAGGAACGTCTAGAAAACAATATGGTATTCCGAATGTTCTTTCCTCCCCTCCGCAAAAGACGAATATCAAAATCAAATGATGATAGTACAAAAAATAATTAATTATTAGCATTTAATAACAAAAGTAAATGAAAAATAAAATAATAAAAAAGAGCTCTGGCACAGCAAAATATGTTGCAATCGGTGCTAGCATCGCTGGTATAGCGGCTGCATATTTCTTCCTCGGCCCAAAAGGTAAAATAAATCAGAGAAAGACAAAGGCTTGGGCGATAAAAATGAAAGCAGATGTTGTAGAGAAACTCGAAGAAGTTCGTGATATGAGCGAACCTGTATATCATCAGATCATTGACACTATAGCAAAGGAATATGAGGAGAAGAAAAAAGTTGGCCGTGAAGAAATCCAATCATTGGCGATGGATTTGAAAAAACATTGGAAGACGATCAGTAAAGAGATTGGGATTGGGAAGTAATATAGGATATAATTTATCCTTATGAAATCATACAGAATAAATTCGTTTAATAGCATATTAATCATATTATTAATACTCGGCTTTGGTTATTATTATGAAAAAGCAGAAATTGATTATGCTTTTTCATCATTATTAAATAAAATACAACCTTGTAAAAGACCAATAACATATTCTATTGGAGAACTAGATACACGTTTCGGTCTAACAGAAACAGAAGTATTAAATGAAATAAAAAAGGCAGAAAAAATATGGGAATCTTCAATTGATAAACAATTATTCGAATATTCACCTACAGGAAAATTGAAGATAAACTTTATTTATGATTATAGACAGAGAGCGACAAATGCTATGGAAGATGTGGGTATAGTGATCGATGATAATAAATCTAATTATGATGTATTGAAAGCAAAACGTGATTCACTTATCATTTCATATAATAAAGAGAAAGCAAAAATTGAGTCTTTAATAAAAGATTATACTGCAAATAAAAGTATTTATGAGAAAAGCGTTAGTAATTGGAATAATCAAAAAAGAGGGAGTGAAGAACAATATAATATATTGGAAAAAGAAAGAATTGCTTTGAATAATAAGGCTAAAGCGATAACAGAAGCAGAGAGATCTATTAATCAATTAGCTGAAGCAATAAATTCAACTGGAATAATTCTCAATAAATTAATTGTCACATTGAATCTTAATGTAGAAAAATACAATACAATAGGAGCGAGTACAGGTGAGAAATTCGACGAAGGAGAATATATAAGCGACTCCAGTGGAGCAACAATTAATATTTTCCAATACGATAGTGCCAATAGACTCTTGAGAGTTCTGGCTCATGAATTTGGACATGCACTCGGGCTAGGACATATAGATAATACAAAAGCTATAATGTATTATCTGAATGAGGGTATGAATGATGAATTGACAATAGATGATATAAATGCCCTAAAAGAGGTGTGTAAAATATAATAGATAAATATCTTTATAAATAAGTAATTACATGATCATTGACACAGGCAATAAACTGTGATATCTTCTAATAAATAGCACAGAGTAGGAATCAGTAGACCTGCTCAGAAAACAAAAAACAATCAAAAAGAAGACTGATTATGTATAATCAAAAGTTAGCTTTTGTAACCGGTGCAACATCTGGTATCGGCAGAGCAATAGTCATCGAACTGATTCAGATGGACTATCATGTTGTAGCAATAGGTAGAGACGATAACCGGTTGAGAGAATTGAAGGAGATGTTTCGACCAGAAGTCATCGCTACCATCAAGGTTGATGTATGCGACTTTGAAACTCTCGATAAGATTATCAGGGCACAGAATATCTACTTTGATCTAGTTGTCCATTCGGCCGGTATTCTAAGAATCGGGTCACTGGATAATACTACAAGAGAAGATGCATGGATCTGCATGGAGACGAATTATCATGGTACTGTAAATGTTATAACAGCTCTGCGACATCATATCAAGACTGGAGGACATATTGCAGTTGTGAGTTCAATCGGATGTTTGACTGTTCTTCCTGGAGGCTTCGCCTCTTATGCATCCTCAAAAAGTGCAATCGCAACTTTCTGTGAGCATATCCGAGATGAACTCAGGATGAAAGGCATTCGTCTCACTGTAGTCTATCCATCGATTATCGCTACACCAATGATCAAAAACATTGAAAGTACTTTGCCACCTGTCTACAGAGCCTTCGGATGGCACAGTGCTGAACATGAAGCAAGGCAGATCATTAGTGACACTTTGAGAGGAAGGAAGACCTCCTTTACAACCTTCTCTGATCGTCTACTGTCTATGATTGCCAATTTGGCACCGAGAACATTCAGAGGGATCCTGACTTGGTGGATTAACCGATAGCGATTAGTAACCTGCCCGAACATGAACCCCCCAGCCTCACATTCGCTGGCGGGTTTTTTTTATATTAAATTACTCATATTTATTTCCTTGTCTTTCTCCATATTTTGCAGTAATATTCAAATCAGAACAAGAGAAAGAACCTGACTATGAAAAACCGAATGGTTAATGCAGTAGCGGTTTATTTGATTTTACGACGTCTTGACGGTGATATTCTGATTATGAGACGTTTCAATACAGGTTATATGGATGGTATGTATCATCCATGTTCTGGACATGTCGAAATGAGAGAACTTCCAACCGAAGCCATGATCCGTGAAGCCAAAGAAGAAATCGGAATTGTACTTAAAAGAGAAGATCTCGCGCTCATTCATATATCTGCTCGTCCTAAGCATGATGAGACAGGTAATCGTATCGATATGTTCTATCTAGCCACACGCTGGCGAGGAAGACCAAAAATCATGGAGTCAGATAAATGTGACGATATGAGATGGTCGTCACCTGATAATTTACCAGAGAATTTTGTCCCTCATATGGCACATTGTATTGCATTGAGTAGAAATGGGATACTATGTTCAGAGTTTGATCTGACATGGATTAAATCTCATACTGTTTACGAGATCAAGTAAACACCAGCAGATACCCACCCCAAACTCGAAAGCCCACTAGCCCATAGTCCGCTGGCGGGTTTTTCTTTTATTCAAATTAGACTTCTATAATTCCCTCGCTGTTCTTGATTTTTACCCATAAAGTATGTAATATCATAAAAGAACAGAAACAAAGTCAAGGAAAGGTAAAACCATGACACCATTCGTTAGATTACAAACTGCAATCATTAGCATTCTCTTCAAGCTACATAGATATCATCCTGAAGAATTAAAAAGGCTTGCAAGTGTATACTGTGAGCAAAATCCAAAAGATCTCCATATAACAGATTGGGCATTGTTATATTATCATGGAATCTTGCCATATAGTGCAAATGATTGGCCAGAAACTGGATCATTCTTAAAGATATGCGGAGAAATCCTGCATGATCAGATCGATAATACGAGTGAAAATGGAATCACCATCAGGAATCTACTCGGTACAGCATTGTCTAACACTTCCCCGATAGACTACAAGACATTCATCTATGATCGTGGTAGTGGTAACAATCGATTGAGAACACACTACTTTTCTCAGCCACGAGTTCTCAAAAAAGGTGATGTGTTATCAACTGGTGACCGTCTATTATCACCACCTCGTGAAGGTGGAAATGGTTCAGTCCTTCTCCATCTGACAGGTGGCATTGATGGACATTGGATATCAATACCGGCACGCTTACCTATCGCTCTTCTGGTCGAAGAACTTCATGCACCACCAAACTTAGTCGAGAAGTAATACTTGATCAATTATCGACAAAAACCCCCAGCCTCACATTCGCTGGCGGGTTTTTCTTTTGTCTGATTCCCCTATTTCAAATTCAATTTGATTTTTATCTATTTGACACATTATATATAAGGTGTTACTATATACGGTAGAAAACATCCACATCGGATCCTTATAAATACCCTCTTACAAGCATATCCCAAGATCAGACTCTTCACCTGAACCGGAATGCAAAAGTATTAGGGGTTGGACGACAACGGTCCTATATAAGGTAAAAAGTCTTATTGGAGGTACGAGCTATATATTATATCAGCGCTCTACACCTTTATAAGGTTACAGTTGTACACGCCCCTCGAGGACAATACGGTCCTCGGGGGTTTTCTATTACCCTACATATACCAAAAACACCGTACAATTTTCATTGTACTGTGTCTCAGATCCGAGATAGTAATTTAATTAAAAATTATTACCAGCCCAGAAGCCTCAACCAGCCATGTGATGAGAAATCAGCATGCATAGCTATCTTGGTTACTGGTCCGAAATATCCTACTGCAGGTGTTACATTCCTTGCAGATTGATAGCTCGCTACTGCATTCTTGGTAAGCTGACCATAATAGCCAAATGGTATACCAATAGGCACATTGAGATATCCTAATTCGGACATAAGTCCCTGAAGAACTACAACTCCTTGGCCAGTAGAACCTACTGTAAGATTACTATCTACTAGAATATTAGGATATTCAGCAGCATTAACCTTTGAAGTTGGAACTAATAACATAGTCGCAAAAACGAATATGAGACTAGCCCCGACAATAACACTAGTTGAAACTTTCAAAACATTTTTTATATTATTCATATATATTATATTAATTTTAATAATTATCATTAATTGTTAATAGTACAAAGGCTCGACCTAATATTTAACCCTCCATAATACTATGATGCCGTACAAGCAAGACAATTATTACACTAAACTTTTTTCAAACTTTCAATATATAATTCAATCTTTCTTGTTCTCTCCTCTATTTCTGCTTCGAAAACTGTGACATGGCTACTCAGCTTCTCTGCAACTGCCATAACTTCTGTAACATCTTCCATAGCTAGAAGAATGATCTCTGGAAAAGATTCTGATGAGGGATGACTTTTATTGAATCTAGAATATATTTGACGAGCATTCAATATAATAACTTTATGACCAATACCAGGAAAATCATGATCAACTTCAAATCCTTTAAAGAAAGTATGTTTTGGTAAGATAGTTTCTAGAAGTTTACGTAAAGCAGGAATATCCCATTGACCATTTCCCAATTCATATACAATCTTATCTTCTGTATCCCTGGCTTTAACCTGAAATGTTTGATAAAAAGGCTCATTTGCAGCCATAACACGGAAATCCTTATCTAGAATCAATATAGGTTCCCGCATAACATCCACCACAGTCCTTATATATGTCCAGCTTTCCTCCCATAATTTCTTGAAGAAATCATTATCAACTGGATTGATTATATCCAGTATCTTCTTTTTGTTTTTATTTATTTTTTTCATAATCATATAGCCGTTATATAGCTTAATCTATTACAATAGACAAGTGACTATAAATTATGGTATAATCAGCATTAAGTTAAATATTCTCTACTATGAATAAAAAACAAATTATAAAGCAGAAAGCTATATTGACATTGGCACACAATGACTATAATAAAGGTCTTAATCTACATGCTTTTTTCAAAATAAATGATCATGATACCGGTGAAGATCTAGTTCAAGAAACCTTTATGAAAACATGGAGATATCTAGTACGAGGTGGAAAAATACATATTATAAAAGCTTTTCTATATCATATACTCAATAATCTTATTATAGATGAATATAGAAAACATAAAACTACTTCTCTAGAGACTCTAGCCGAGAAAGGATTCGATCCACATACTGATGATTCCGAATCAAAGAAAATCTCTAATATTTTAGATGGTAAATCTGCATTCCTATTGATTCATAAACTTCCAAAGATGTATAGAGAGATTATGCTAATGAAATTTGTTAAGGATCTATCTCTAAAAGAGATTTCTCTTATAACTGGGCAGACAAAAAATGCTATAACAGTGAAAGTACATCGTGGTCTAGCAAAACTAAGGATATTATATAGAGCCCCAGCGATTACTAGTATTTGATAAATTTCTAATATCTGAGATGAGAGAAAAAATACAGAAAATAATAGATAAAATAAGACCATATATACAGATGCATGGTGGTGATGTTTTCCTTATTGGTATAAGAGGCGGTACAGTTACCTTGAAAGTAACAGGGAGTTGTTCACATTGTTCTTTGAAAAATCTGACGTATAATAACATGTTGGGAAGTATACTCAGGCAGGAAATTCCTGAGATTAAAAAAATTATTATTAAGAGTTAATTGTGAATTATTTAATATAAAAAAATAAAATATTATGGCAAATACAAAAGAATATGCGCGCAATAAAGAAGGTTCTAATATTGCAAAGATAGTGATAGATAGAGATCTATGTATCAGTGCTGCTTCATGTATAGCGATAGCAGGTGCAACATATGCACTAGACAATGAAAATAAAGCAATAATAATAGATGCAAATGTAATAGATGATCAGACACTTATGGCATCAGCAGAGTCTTGTCCAACAAAAGCAATATTTCTATTTGATAAAGAAGGAAAAAAACTATTTCCAAATTAATATAAATATATGAATGAATCATATAAATATTTGATTATAGGTGGTGGTGCATCTGGAACTACAGCAGGAGAAACAATAAGACAGAAAGATCCCGAAGGAAGCATAGCTATAGTGAGCGATGAAGCTCATGCATTGTATTCACGTGTAATGCTATCAAAGCCGAACTTTTTCCTAGAAAAGATACCATTTGAACAGATATTCATGAAGGGTGATGAATGGTATAAGAAAAATAAAATTGCATTTTTAAATAATGAAACATCTATTAAACTAGATAAAGACAGTAGAACAATAACTCTAAAAAGTGGTAAGGAAATATCATATGAAAAGTTATTATTAGCGACTGGTGTCCGAGCAAGACCATGGAAAGTCTCTGGCAGTGATAAGAGGGGTATATATTCCCTACGAACATTGGAAGATGGTAAAGCCATAATAGATGCAATAAAGACCGCGAAAAGTGCTGTAGTCATCGGTGGTGGCTTCATAGGGTTCGAAATGGCAGATCTTATGAAATTGGCAGGACTAGAAACGACCATGCTATTACGTGAATCATATTTCTGGGAACCCACACTAGATAGAGCATCAGGTGAAATGATAGAAAATGCTTTAACTAAGGCGGGTATAAAGATAATAAAAAATGCTGAAGTAGCTGAAGTTATAGGTAATGATCATGTAGAAGAAGTAATATTGAAAGACGGTACAAAAATAAAATGTGAAATAGTAATAGCCGGAGTAGGAGTAGTACCTCCAGCCATGGACTGGCTCAAGGAAGCAGGTATAGATATAAAAAGTGGTATCCTAGCAAATGAGTATCTAGAAACAAATGCCCCACATATCTATACTGCCGGAGATATTGCAGAATATAAAGATCTAATTCTAGAAGAAAATATACAATTAGGAAACTGGGTGAATGCCCGTGAACAAGGACGTATAGCAGGACTCAATATGGTAGGGATAAAAACTCCTTTCAAATTCGTATCATTCTATACAACACAAGGCATGAATATAAATATTGCTTTTATCGGTGATGCTAGAGCATTACCAGATCGTATAATGATACAGCGTGGTTCTCCAGAAATAAACTCCTATGCACGTATACTCATAGTAGGTAAGGAGCTCGTAGGAGTGACTATGATAAACAGAACTTCAGAACTGACTCCCCTAGCCAAGATTATAGAAAAAAATATAGATGTTTCAGATAAATATAAAGAATTAGCAGATCCTAATTTCGATTTAAAAAATCTAATAATATAATCAAATATGGAAAAAGTAGAAAAAATAAAATTAGGTTGGTTCTCCTATTCATGCTGTGAAGATAGTACAGTAGTTCTTACAGAGATTATGAACGATCATTGGCAAGAATGGAAAAAGATATTTGATTTCCGACATGTACGAGTATTGAAGTCAAAAAATATAATGGACGAATTTGACATAGCATGTATAGAAGGAGCTATAGCTTCTCCAGCACACGAAGAGGAAGTAAAGAAAATAAGAAGCATATCAAAAAGAGTAGTAGCTATAGGTGCTTGTGCTGTGATAGGGCTACCCGCAGGACAGAGGAATACCTTCACACCAGATCAGAAAGCTAGTATTGATTTCCTCATTACACGTTTCGGCTCATTACCAATGGTGAAGAAATTATCAGAAGTTGTAAAAGTAGATGCAGAAGTACCAGGATGCCCTATGGATCCGAAAATGTTCCTAGAGAAAATCACAGCATTAGTAACAGAGTTTCAAAAAACTAAATTTAAATAAATAAAATATATGCATACATTTGATCTATCTCTTGACCATATTACGAAAGTAGAAGGCAATGCTTCACTACATCTCTCTGTAGAAGATAATAAGGTTAAGAGTGTAAAGTTTGCTATAGTAGAGAGCAAGCGCTTCTTCACAGAGGCTATGAAAGGAAAAACTATAGGATCTATACCACAGCATCTATCTAGAATATGTGGTACATGCTCGAACGCTCATCTACTCTGTGCTATAGAAGCATGTGAGGATGCTCTAGATATAGAAGTTTCAGAGCAGACAAAAATAATGCGTGCACTCACTGTACATGGACTTATTATCCGTGATCATGCTCTACACCTATACATATTCTGTTTACCAGATATATACGGAGTAGATGCCTTCCTAGATCTAGATGAGAATATTCCAGAGCAACATCAGATATTACATGATGCTTTCGATATAAAGTCCGCTGGGAATTATCTAGCAACCCTCATAGCCGGTAGGAGTGTACATGCTATATACCCTACACTCGGTGGTTATCTGCATTTCCCAGAGAAAGACGGTATAGATGAGGCAATAAAGAAATTGAAATCTATACGTGAGGCAGTATTACGTACAGTAGAAATATTCAAGAATTCCCCATTCCATTTTGATCGTAAAACGCATTATATGGCGCTTATACCTGATAAGACATTTGGCTATCTCTATGGATCTATAGAGACGAGTCTCGGAGAGAAATATGGTGAGGAAGAATTCCGCTCCCATCTAGAACATGTAGTACTTCCATATTCCCAAGCATCTGCATATACATATGATAAAGAAGGTTATATGGTAGGTTCTCTAGCACGTATAAATCTAGCAAAGGATAGATTACATCCGAAAACAAAAGAGTCACTGAAAGATACATTGAAACTATTCCCTTCTACTGATATTTTCTATAATAATCTAGCTCAAGCTATTGAAATACTACATTCTGTAGATGAATCAATAGATCTATTAACACAGAATACATTCAGGGCTGAGCCAATAATAAAAAAAGAAATGAAGGAAAGCGTAGGTATAGGCGTAGTAGAGGCACCACGCGGTACGCTATATCACAAGGTAGTACTCGGAGCAGATGGTAAGATAAAAGAAGGTGAAGTCATAGTACCTACAGGACAGAATCAGATAAATATTGAAAGGGATATAGCGACTCTAGTAGAGAGACTACTTCCAGATACGTCTAAAGAGCAGATAACTGTAGAAATAGAAAAACTAATAAGGGCATATGATCCATGTATGAGCTGTGCATCACATTTTTTGAAAATAAAATGGAACGAAAAAAAGAAGAGGGTTAAATAGTTTGATTTGCAAATTCAATATTTTTCAATGTATATTTCTTTAGATTTTTCTGTTGCTTTTTATCTATTACTTCACAAGGTATACCCCAATGTATAGAGACTATTTGACCTATCTTTATCTGTTCAATATCATATTCTGATTCCAATTGCCTAGTCAGAGTTCTAGTGATAGCTGTGCCGAAAGAGAACTTCCCTTTCATATAGATTATCGGCTCTGTAAGAACAGTAATATTTTTACCAGAAACAGCAGTTACTATACCAGAATTTATACAGCATTCATTCATACTATCTACCTTCTGTGCAATATTTGCATCCTTATTGTGTCGCCAGACATTCAATACATGGAAAGAATGATGTGGTAATGCACCTTGACCTATTTTTTCTTCTAACCATAGAAACTCTCTTTTATCTATTTTATCTTTTATATGAAGATCATCAATAAGAAATCTGTGTAAATTTCTCTTCTCTATAGTCTCTAGTAGACTATTACCCAGCCAATACGCCTCTACTACACGTCTATCAAAAGGATCTTTTATATTATTTTCTCTAGCTATATATTTCAAATATGGATAAAGTGTCTGGAATTGCTTCAAAAGATGGTGTAAACCAAAATCGTTTTTCCCGCTTTCTATAAGATCGTGTAATTCTTTACTAGCATCTGGACCACAATAGTGAAGACGATTGGGACCAAAGGAATATCTACTACATAACATAATGCCTTCCATATTGCCATTGTAGCAAATAATCATTATTTTTGATAAAGTTACCCTAGATAAGAGAAAGTAAAAACAATGAGTACACCAATGACAGGTGAGAGACTCTTCCTGCGCTATGTATGGCCATGTGCAAGAGTGAGACTCGATGCAAAGAAAATAAGCCAACAACAATATAATGAACTCGAGGAAACAGTAAGAAATGATAGCGAACCTAGAAAGCAATTATTAGCTGTGTGTTTCCCTGGAGCATATAAAGATATAACAAACTGGAGTTATGAGTTTGTAGTCCATTATTGGCGATATATCCATCGTCATGATGATGAACCGGTTCAAAAAGATGTATGGCAAGCCATAGTTATAGAGACACCTGATTCGCAGTTTGTAAGTCTACAAATCAGTGATAGACATATCATCGCTATCAATGAATACCGTATTCCATTACGGGCTGGCGATATAGTCTATGGACATAAACATATGATAGTTGAGAAAATCTGAATGAGGGAATTCAGATAAACGTTGCTCCTAGTGGGCACGTTTTTTTATTTAGAAAATTAATTATTTATTTTTTTAGATTTACTTATATAGAGAGTTAATTATCATCACAATCTCAGAAATTGCTTTCTTTTTACTAATATTAACTGGAATACCAATTATTTTTATCTTATCTATTTTGCCTAGTTTCATTAGAAGACGAATATTAGCAAAAGCATCAAAGTCATGCATGGAAACTCTAGGTGCGTTATCAAATTTCAATATATCATTATAAACAGTTATTTTCTTTATACCTACAACAGTATCAATTATAATCAAATTATTTGGTATATCCCATTCTTCATTTGGATCTTTCAATTCAAAAGTGATATTTGGAAATTCTTTATTTAATTCTGGTAAAATTTCTAAAGGAAGTGAATCTCCTTTCAAATCTGCATTACCAAATACAAAAATAGTCATATTATTTATAGCCATATTATATTCATAATATCATATTATCCACAATTCAATCTTATCAATATAATCATAAATGATACAATTATAGACATTATTATAATAACTAAATTAGTTATATGGATATCACAATTTTAGTAACAAAGATATTAGCAATATATCTTGTAGTTAGTGGTGTATTTCTTATTATGAAAGGTAGAACAGTGCCTCATATGCTTAGGGATTTCTTTGACCACCCAGCTATGACATATCTGACTGGTATTATACTAGTCTTCCTATCATCTATGTATCTTATACAATACAATATCTGGAATGGTACATGGAAAACTGTAATAACAGTTTTTGTATGGATAGTACTAATAAAGGGTCTAGCATATATCTTTACACCTGGCATGTTGAGCAAAATGGTAATAAATAAATCCAGAGGCCTATTCAGCGCTTATGGTCTAATATCTATTGCTATAGGTCTATATCTCTTCTTCTTACTTACAAAATAGCACTATATTCAGTTATCTTGACAAAATATCTATGATGTAATATAGTAAAGGACTATATGTACAGAAGACAGATAAGAAGATCCCGTCCGGGACAGAAGCAGTTTCGTGATATTTCAAAATTCATAAATAAAGCTTCTCCTATATTAGACAATAAGCCATATGTATCAATAAACTCTTTCTCAAGTTTTGCTATTAGTGAAACTCTAAAGAAAAATGTTATAAATGCAGGCTATATTCACCCTACCCCGATACAAGATCAGGCTATTCCATATATATTGAATAATAGAGATATTGTTGGTATTGCCAATACAGGAACAGGTAAAACTGCAGCTTTTATTATTCCACTTTTAAATAAAGTAGTTAACGATAGAAATCAGAATGTATTGATCATGACACCGACAAGAGAGCTTGCAATACAGATCAATCAAGAATTAATAAAATTTGCAAAAGATCTAAATATCTTCTCTGTTTCAACTGTTGGTGGAATGTCTATATCAAAGCAGATAAGTGATCTACAACATAGACATAATTTTATCATTGGAACTCCGGGCAGAATAAAAGATCTAGTGAAGAGAAACTGTATAGATCTGAAGAGATGCCAGAATGTGGTACTAGATGAAAGTGATAGAATGCTTGATATGGGATTTATAAATGATATGCGTTTTCTATTGTCTATAATGCCGAAGAATCGTCATACATTATTCTTTTCAGCTACATTGTCTAGTGATATAAAAAATTTAATAAAAGAATTCCTGAATAATCCAGTGAGTATTTCTGTAAAGACTGGTGATACTGCTCGTGGTGTAGACCAAGATGTAGTGTATGTAAAAGATAAAATAAAATTCGATCTATTGCATTCCCTATTAACTAAAGATGAATTCAAAAAAGTATTGGTATTCGGAAGAACAAAGATGGGTGTGGAGAAGCTATCGAAACAACTTTCTAATAAAGGCCATAGAGTAGAATCTATACATGGTAATAAGAATCATAGTCAGAGACAGAGAGCATTATCCCAATTCAAAGAAAATAAAAGCCAAATATTAGTAGCAACAGATGTAGCAGCTCGTGGACTAGATATACCAGATATAAGCCATGTTATAAACTATGAGCTCCCTTCTACATACGAAGACTATATACATCGTATTGGGCGTACTGGACGTGGTGGAAAAACAGGAAAAGCACTTACTTTTATAGATTAATAGGTAGAAAATATAGTATAATTCGGTATAGAAAGCACCTCGTGAACAATATGAGAATTCTAATTTTTCTGATTCTATTCCCAATCTTTGTATTTACCTATCGCCTTTATAAGCGTATAGGTAGACGCTGTGATTGTGGAGCAGTATTCGAGCTCAAGCGCTATCACTATATCCATCTTGCAAATGATGAATCCATATCAATATGGACATCAGGGAAGACTGGTAAGAGACGTTGGCGCTGGTGGATACGGAGAGTTTATAGTATTACGTTCTCTGTTTGTAATCGTTGTAATGCTATGGTGATATGGAAAACTAGCAAATGTCCTATTTCACTTTGGCATGCATGGTGGGTCAAGCTATTCAAACCAAATCAATACAGACAACATCCAAGGCTTGGTAGTTTCGAAACTACCATGTATCTCGAAGCATTGAGTATGAAAGGACTCAATCATCTAAAAGCGGGACATAAAGACTCGCCAAAAGATACACCACCAATAGAGCTTAATCTAGATCTCTAAACCACTATACACCGCTCTGCCTTCAGCATAGCGGTTGTTTTTTAAACAAAAAAGAACTCCGAAGAGTCCTCTTTTGTATGTACATAAAAAGATAAACTGCTATTACATAGGTTGAGATGCATCAGAACCCTTGCAAGCACTACAATTCTTCTTATGAGTGAAGAGCTCAACTAGAGCTGCAAGACCTACCAATACATAGACAATGGTTGCAACTGTAGAGCCAAGCTTTGCTACAACATCGCCTATGCCTACTCCAACCAATAGCCAGTTTAAACCTCCAATAACTAGGAGTATCCAAGAAACAATATGAAGTCCTTTCATAAAATTATATAAAATAATAAATAATAATTTATCGACATACTAATTATAGTCTATTAAACAATACTATTCAATATATTTTATACACATTATTAGATTTTATTTTATAGAATCTATAAACTGTTGTAGTAGAGCCATGGTATCGTTCTCTCTCTCATTGAATTCTGATCTTAGAACTATTATAGCTATAGTATATACCTTGTCTCCTATTTTAGGATTGAATATAGATAACATACTCTCCTTTGCTTCATTTGTACGTCCTGTCTTACCACCTATAAAGTCTGTAGATGAAGATAGTGGATTTATATTATTATAATCATGTGCAATATGTCCAGTTGTACTAGCGATACTTATATTTGTCTTCTTTGTAATATTTAATAATGATTTCTCATAATTATATATGTATTTTGCAAGTACAAATAAATCTTTCACATTTGAAGAATTTATATAGCTTAGTCCAGAAGGATCTTCAAATGAAGTCTTCTCCATCCCTATTTCATAAGCAAGAGAATTCATCTGTTTTATGAATTCATCATATCCATAAGATATAGCTATGGCTTCTGCTGTATCATTACTAGATTCCATAAGTAGTGGATATAGAAGATCATCCACAGCATATATCTCACCCGGGGATAATTTCCCAGAATCTCCATATGGTTCTAACATCTTACTAGTTATACTTATTTCTTTATCTTTATCTAGAATATTAACTGCCACTACGGCTGTTATCAATTTACTTATAGAAGCAATAGGAAAGACTTTATCTATATTCTTTTGTAAATAGATTTCTCCTGTCTCTATATCCCCCACTAGATATTCTTCTGCAGATATTTCTGGTTTTACCATAGTATCTTTTACTGTTTCTACATTCTTAACTTCTGTAGCCTTTATCTTTCCTTCATTTTGAGATTTTTCTTCAATCAAAGATTTTTCTTCCTTTACAATAATTTCCGTAGGAATCTGTTCATTAACCATTTTATTATCACGAATAACTACAGCTATAATAATAAGTATAGCCGAAATTAATAAAAGCTGTTTTATCTTTTTATTTGATAATGGTGAAAAAAAGTCCTTGAAAGTCATGCTTTCCAGTATAATACAAAATCTTTATCTTGTAACGGATATAGATGATGTTATTTCCCCAGTAGAGCTAGCTGTTACCCTGCCATTACTATCCTGATAGATAATGTATTGGGTATTATAGTCATTTATATCATTATAATAAGCCCCTATAGAATTTGGATCATACGGTAGAGCTGATAGATACGTAGGTACTACACATTCTGCAAGATTGAAACCTCCAGAGGAAATATCACTCTTTACTACAGTTGGTATAGCTGGTAGAGCAATCGTTGTCGTACCACAATGGAATACTCCACGATTTTCACTTATGTTCTGGCTAATGGAATTCAAAATCGCATTTACATTGCTTACTCTCTGGGAATCCCGAGCAAGCCTGAACTGTCTGGCGGGATTTACCGCTACTAGAACTACAGTTGCAAGTATTGCTATTATCCCTATAACAATCAGGATTTCTATAAGGGTAAATCCTCTAACCCTCTTTGTATTTATATTTATATTTATATTATACATACTTTTTTTCTATTAATTTCTAATAATAAGACAAGTATATACATACGGTGATAAAGAAATAATAAAAAAATAATAAAATTTCGATAAAATTTCTAGTTGCACGATAAAAATGACTTACTAGTCAATAGTAGTTTGAGCTAATATTTTATTATTCTGTGATTATTATAGTGATACTCCCAGTACTTTCCTTATTTCCTGCATTTTCTTCTCTGCTACTTTATTTGCACTTTTTCCTCCTTTTTCTAATATATCTATAACTTTACTCTCATCTTGGGCTATATCTACTCTCTTTTCACGTAATGGCTTAATAAAAGTATCTATGTCCTCTATTAAAGCTTCTTTTAAGATCTTATATTTACCCTTATTTTCATCATAGATCTTCTTTAATTCATTTTCATTTTTGAATAATTTGTGAATATTATAGACATTTATAGGGATATCTCCACTAGAATCTGTAACTATTGCCATAACTGACTTTATTATTTCATCTCTTTCAGCAAAAAGTGATATGGTATTACCATAACTTTTTGACATTTTCTGACCATCTATACCAGGCACTATAGCTACTTCCTTCATAATCATCGGTTCTGGTAATTTGAAAGTTTCTCCATAAATATTATTGAATTTCTGTGCTGTATCACGAGCGTATTCTACATGTTGTTTCTGATCCTGACCTATTGGTACTATATCTGTATCATAGATTAGAATATCTGCCGACATAAGCATAGGATAATTGAATGTGCCTACACTTATTTCTTTATTTTTTGCTTCTGCATCTTTATAAGCATGTGCACGCATAAGATATGGCATAGTAGTGATAGTATCGAATATCCATGCAAGTTCAGTATGTGAAGATACATCTGATTGCTTGAATATTATGCTTTTCTCTGGATCAAGCCCTATCGCTAGATAATCGATTGCAAGATCTAGAATATTCCTTCGCATTTCTTCTTTATTCTGAATAAAATTCAATGCATGATAATCTACTATCATAAAATAACAATGATAATTATCACTATCTAAAAGATCTTTGAACTGCTTCATAGCACCGAAATAATTACCAATATGTGGTCTACCTGTTGGCTTTACCCCTGAAAGTAATATTTTCTTTGACATAAAGATATTATATCACTATATATTCTCTTTTTTAAGCTCTTCTATTAATCTCTGAGCTTCTTTACTCAATTTCTTTGGCATATTTACTTTTGTAATTATTAGCAAATCCCCTCTTCTATCACTTCTTTCACTAGGTACGCCTTTCTGTTTTATACGTAATATTTCATTGTGTGTAGTACCTGCTGGAATCTTTACTTCTATTTTACCATCAAGAGTATCAATATCTAGAGTCGCTCCTAGAAGTGCTGTAGTGAGTTTCAATTGTAATTCCATTATTAGATTATATCCTTCCTTTCGAAAAATTGGATGACTCCCTACCCATATACGTACTATAAGATCTCCCTTGCCACCTTGGCCGTCTTCACCCTTACCTTGTACTCGTAGTCCTTGGCCATTCTCTATACCTGGAGGGATAGTAATGGAAAGTTTTTCTTTATTTATATATATCTCTTTCTCTACACCGAATATTGATTCTTTGAAAGATAATTCTATATCGACATTTATATTCGCTCCTTTACGCGGTCGTCTGGAACCACCACCGAAAAATTCCCCGAATATATCGCCGAGATCGAATTCAAAAGCTTGTCCATTCTGTCCACTGTATTGACGGGTAAAATTGGAAAAATCGAATCCTCCAGCACCGAATCCCTGCCCTCCGAATCCACCTTGATTAGGATTGAATCCACCTGCTCCAGCAGAACCGAATGTATCGTATTGTTGCCTCTTCGCATCATCTGATAATACGGAATATGCTTCACTCGCTTCCTTGAACTTCTCTGGATTACCACCACTTTTATCTGGATGATGTTCATGAGCGAGCTTTCTGAAAGCCTTCTTTATATCGTCTTTTGAGGCGCTTTTATCTACGCCAAGTGTCTTGTAGTAATCTTTTGACATGGCTAGGATTATAGCAAAAAAGATGATTTTACGCTAGAAGGTTGGTGGTGAGGGCAACCATCAATTCTTTATCCTTTGGATCACTTTCAGCTATTAGAAGCGCTAGTGCTACTAGTGTATTATCATTTATTTTATTTTCTCCATTTATACGTGATAGAATTCCATTCAATTTTAAGAAATAAATAAAGATAAATGAGCCAATGCGTTTATTTCCATCAGAAAATGGGTGATCTTTAATGATGAAGTAGAGTAGATGAGCGGCTTTTTCGTCTAAGCTTCCATATAACTCTTTTCCGCCAAATGTCTGATAAACTGTTTCTAGAATACCTTTAAATGTTTCATCTCTTTCATTTCCAAATAAATCAGATGCCTCATTTTTTAAAATAAGATCATCTTTTAATTTATCTACGGCATTACGGATGAAATCATATTCGAAATGCCTTTTCTCCTTATCTTTACTTTTTCTTAATTTTAATTCACCCTCATCATATTCTTTTAGAAATTTCCATGAATTTGCATAATCATGTATAACCGACAATAAGCTATCAGTCTCATTTTGATTCAATTCCCTTTTCTTTATTGTACGTTGAATAAAACTAATCTTTTCATCTAGATCAGAGAGTATTCTATCTGGAAGTCTTTTAATTCTATCCTCATTAATAACAATACCTTTGATAAGATATTCTCGAAGAGTCCTTGTTGCCCAGATACGAAACTGAGTGGCTTTTTGAGAGTTTACCCTATAACCAATAGAAAGAATTGCGTCTAGGTTATAATATTCAATTACATATATCTTACCATCAGTGGCAGTTGTTGCATTTTTTGCAACAACTGAATTTTTATCAAGCTCTGCTTCACTAAATATATTTTTAACATGTCTTGATATAACGGATTTATCGCGATCAAAAAGCTCAGATATTTGATCGAGACTAGCCCAAATAGTTTCTTTATCAGTATCAGCACGAAGTTCTACCGTTCCTTTTGGACCAGTATATATAATTAATTTACCATCTCTATTTGTAATAGATTTTTTGATCATATTATTTTTTTTGTTACTGATTTATAAAAAGTGACTATTGGGGACTAAGTGAAAAACTCAATAGTAGTGAAGTTTGATAGAGATAATTTTATAAAATTAAAATCTTTTGTCAATTTGACTATCTTCATATTCCATGATATATATGTATTTAGTGGTTTCAATAGCACCTCAAACAACAAAACAGGTCGGCCAAGAAAGGGCTGGGTTACCTGCATAAGAAAACCAAATAAAATAAATGAGAAAACCATATTATATTAAGATATTCAAGTTTGATACACTCATTGATGGTTATACTTCATCATGTGTTCCGATGGACTCTAGATAAACATATTTTGAATCAAAAGAAAAAATAATTCTAAAATCATAATTCACACTGCATGCATATACTTTGCTCATACTACCATGAAGTTTATGGGTCTTGAGTGATGGAATAAAAACATCTTTTTCAAGTAAGCCAATTGTTTTTCTCACATCATCCTTAATATTTCCATTATATCTAAGAAGTTTAAGTAGTCTTTTTTCGAAGATAGGTAATGAATATATGATTCTAGACATTATTTTTGTCTAAGCTTTTTTGTAATATCTCGCATTAATGCATCGGCTGATGCATATACTTTTCCTTTACCATGTGCGATTTCCCACTTTGCTTGAGCGATATCTAATTCAAATAAACTACGTCGAGCCCTTTTAATAGAACTTTCGAGTCTTTTGTTAGTTTGTCTTTGTTGTAATATAAGTGTATTCATAATAAACATATATTATGGCAATAACTAATGTTTGTCAATTTGACTATCTCCATATTCGATGATATATATGATTTAGAAAGAAGTACCTATGACCACTACTTATGTATTGTATTTTGAACATGGCTCAAAAAGTTTTCGCCATACAATCACAAAAATCTTTAATGATAGAAACGCCACACAAGTAATAAGAAATATGATCAAGTATTTCGAGAGGCTTGAAAAAGAGGCGAGAGCTTATCACTGGCCAAGACCGA
>CAYOER010000003.1:0-35113 GCA_964403205.1 uncultured Candidatus Saccharibacteria bacterium
CGAAGGACGCGAAGGACGCGAAGGACGCGAAGGACGCGAAGGACGCGAAGGACGCGAAGGACGCGAAGGACGCGAAGGACGCGAAGGACGCGAAGGACGCGAAGGACGCGAAGGACGCAGCCGATGCGAAGGCCGCGAAAAAACCAGAAGGCTGGTGGATCCCATGGATTCTCGGCCCAGGTATGTTCGTCCTTGTCGCTCTCGGGTTTTTCGGGAAAGTGTTGTGGGATAAGTACCACAGCACTCCCTCCCCGAAGCCAGCCATCATCGCCCCAGTGCAAACTGGTGCGACGAATGCGGCTCCGGTGGCAATCGTGTCATCAACACCACCCACTACCACCCCGGCCATGCCGACGGTGAAGGCAGACAACAGTGTAATCGTGGTTGGAAATAGCAATACGACCACCACGATGCAACTAAAGAGTCTGTTCGAGGTTCACCTTGATGTCCCTAGCAATAGGCCAGCGAAGAGGGAAAGTGCGGAACGGGAGGTGAGGATTCAGACTCCTTCTGCCCCCGAGCCACCACAGTGGCCTCTGGATGGCAGTGTGCCAGAAATGCACGATCCCCTGTTCAAGGGTGATTGCAACAGAACAGATGAAACCTCAGTGGGATTTCGAAAGATTCTCCCACCCCGAGGTAGCATCTGCTACTGCTACCCGACTAGTGGACAGTGGAAAGTCAGGGTGGAGACGAGAGCAGAGCTGATCAAAAGTGCCTTTAACTTAGGCACCGAGATTCAGCCATGTTGGATTCTCTCCAGGGATTTCCATCCCAGTCAGAATGATGACAGGAGACCCTCGGGTCTTTGGTTAGTCAACCTGACCGATGAGCCCCTTGAGGTAAGATTCTACCTCGCGAGAAATTAATCCTCGCAAAAGAATTTTCAAAGAGAGCGTCACGCAAGTGATGCTCTTTCTTTTTAATATTATATTATTCCATAAAATCTTGACTTTTATATGAAATCATGTTAATCTTATAGTGGATTTGACAATCGAATAACAACCACTCGTCCTAAGAAAACGAGGCAACAAAAAAGGAATAGTGTGAATAAATACAGTGCATGGCTTATTGGTATCATGATCTCACTGCTTGTATTGGGCCTATATATGCTTTTACAAGTAAATCTGTGGGGATTAGTCCCCTTCGTTCTTGGTGGCATTATGATGCAAGGCATCAAAGGCCCAGTCTCCAAACCGACAAAAAAGGTTTGGTTACTGACATTTTTTGGAAAACAAACCGATACCGTAGTTGAAGGTTTAACTATGGTACTTGATTGGTTACCAATTGATGTAGTTGGCTTCATAGAAGTCGATATGGCTCAAATCGATCACGACTTCATTCTCAAAAAAAAAATCCGATGTCTTGATAATGTCTATATGTCTGGTTCGGTTTCTGTAAGTATGAAACCAAACAAAGCAAACCTTCAGGGATTCTTGAGTATCGGAGAAATCGAAGGAGCTAAGAAGCAATTGGATGATCTTCTTACTGTATGGGTACAGGTTTTTGCAAAAGATAAAACTAGCGCAGAAATGGAAATAGCCGGAGAAGAAATGATCAATAAGCTTCTAAAACTAATCAGTGGACTACCAACACCCGACACTGACCCAGATAGTCATGTCGATGATACAAGAGGTTTCGGTCTTGAATTCCCGAAATTCCAAGTTGTTCTAAACCTTCCAGATGAAGTCATAAAGACAAGAAATAATCGCCTTACTGAATTAGCAGAAAGAGAGGCTGAATTGGAAGATACGGAAACAATCAACCAACAGATCATAAAGAGAATGTCAATCGACAAATCACTCTCAGCAAAAGAAGCTCGACAACAAATCTTTGATGAAAAAGTCCTGAAAGCAGACAAATACACAAAGATTGTAAACGAAGGCGGTGTGAATATCGCAAATGTCGGCTCTGTAACTAGTAAGCCATGAGGAGAATAAGATGAACAAATTCAATACTAAGTTCTTATGGTGGACACTGTTCATAGGGTTGGGCATATCCCTCTTCGTCTATGCCAAACGTGAGTTTCGTGGGAATTGGTCAAATGTGAATTATAGCACTCCAATAACCCACACCATCACCCTCACCGAGGAATGGTCAGAGCGGTTTCCGGTCAATATCCGGGCCAATACCCTACGCGATGATCTATGGCATGAAGTCTGGGTCATCGGTGCTGGTAAGAATGGTGAAGACTATAAATATGAAGTCCCACCATGGAAAGATTGGGGAAAGATCAGCTGGAAAGCACCGAAACTCACTGGAACAGGCATCAAATTCCGATTGATTCCAGAAAAGAACGGTTCTGTCCGGCAAGCAAAGTTTGTCTATTCCGAATAGCAATCGGATAGACGCAAAAAGGGCGACCCTGTGTCGCCCTTTCTCTTTTGTATATATTTGTATATATTATATTTTGATTATAGGAACGGATCCGGTACACCAACAGTATTTGATATGAGTCTGATTATTCCATATACACCAACCATGATAAACATACCGATAACTCCCCATAATATATGCTGTTGTCCTTCTTTCCTAGCACCAGGATCATCTCCTTTACTTATAAGTCCGAATAATCCCCAGATGAATACAAGTACAGTAAAGACAAAGAGTAGGCCGACTAGAGGGACGACTATTACATTCACTATCTTTGTGATTAGAGGACCGACCACAGGATTAGCAGAGACTTTAGAAAAAGTCTGTGCATAAGCTATATTTGCTATAAGAGCAATCATGAAATACTAATTAGATATTTCTTGGATCTGGAAGGGTTGTTGTTCTATTTATATCATTCAAAGGAACATTATCCTGAGTTCGGAATGAATTACGTAGTATTGCTACAAGTCCCCAGATAGAGAGAATAACAAATAGACCTATTACTCCATATAATATAGCCATACCTCCTTCTTTTTTCTTTTCAGGATCACCACTGATGACAAGATATCTTACAACATTTATAATAATCCAAAGAACAGCAATGGAAATTGCTAGACCAATAATAAGGTTACCAATATTAGTAGCTTTATCTGCTACTTGATTTACATCTGTTAATTGTTGAGCAAAAACTAGACTAGGCATAAAAGTTAGAACGAATGCGATTATTTTTTTCATAATTTTATATTAAACGATTAATAAACTTATATTGATTATAACACTATAGATATATAGTACAAATATAGTTGTGGATAGATAACTGATATTCTTTACCTTGTAGTTGTGTCTGGAATAGTGTTCCCTGGATTTAATTGATTATTATTTATACTATTTACTGCACGATTACCGCTAAATGGCCATGCCGGAGTAGTATTTGGTAATTGAAGAGAATTACTCAATATTGCTACAAGCCCCCAGAATGAAAGCATAACGAAGAATCCAATAGTACTATACATTACATATTTCCCTGCCTCTGTTTTCTCTGATTCTCTAAAGAAATACTTATAAATATTCCAAATAAATGTTACTACAGCTAAACCTATAATCAGATATATAGCTACCTTCAAATAATTCACTATAATACCAGCTAAACAGATAAGGGTATATGGCTGACATACACCTGTCTGTATTGGTGGAACTATTTGAGCTGATACTACAATAGGAACTAATACAATCATACCTAGTATTATTTTAATTATATTTTTTTTCATAATTTTATATTATTTTATTTATTATTGTTTAAATAATCTCTCATCTACTACACCTGCAGAAGTCAGAGTGTTCTGTACAACTGCAGTTATGACTCTAGCACTAATCAATATAGCTGTACCAACCACAGCCCATAGAAACCAATTCCTTGCCTCTTTTAATGCTTCAGAATTACCACGCGCCATTACAAATTTGAAACCTATCCAGATGAACATAAGTACTGCTACTATCATACCTATAACAATTGCTAGATTCACAACATCGTTTAAAAGTTCTTGTATATTATTTGCTTTTATTGGATTCTTTAATGTTGGAAAGACTGAATTATTTTTTGACGTGACATCTACAGAAGATGGAGGGGTAACATTTGTACCACTAGGTGGCGGTTGTTGAGCAAATGAAAACTGCACATTCAGTGTAAAAAATGTTATTAATATAATTGAGGAAATTAAAAATTTTTTCATTATTTTATTTGAATATTATTTTAAAAATGTCGTCACTCCAGAATCAGGACTTGCAAACTGATCTACTACTGTACGTACTCCGAACCACGCCACAAGCATTATTATAAACCCTGTAGCGACAGAAACAAAGATATTATTTGCTTTTGTCCTATTCTTTGCTATTCCTGTCATATATAGTATACCTGCCCAGGCAAAGAGTGCTGTGGCTATCGGTATGGAGATCATGAATAGCCAATTCACCATTTTTACTACTGTATCCATAAGTGCAATAAAGTCACATTCTTCTTGTCTATATGGTTCACCATCTTTCTTTACCACCCCATCACACTTTACAAAGCCACTATAATCTAGCTTCACCTCTTCATTTGCAGCTGCTAATAGTCCCCTCTGTCTCATATTCGTAGTGCCGACTGGATTCTGTAATAATAAATCTAGCTCATCATCTGCTATCTGTATCGCACTATACATACTAGATCTACCACTAGTTATAGACTCTATCATTTTCTGGAATATATCTCTGGTCCTAGCTGGATTCATATCTAGCCAAGACTTTGAAATAAGTGCGGATTCAAAAAATATTGATTGATATGGATCCTTTGTACCGCTTGCCAGCATATCTCTTCTAACTGGTGGAAGATATGATATTTCATTCAAGAGTGATAGTGATGCAGGATCTGTAAGCATTCGCATTATTGTATAAACTGCATTTTGATTCTTTGAACTCTTTACTATAGATAATCCGTACATAGAACCATATGTTACTAGATTCCTGCCATTTCGTATTTGTGGTAATGGTGCAATATCGAAATCTATATTTGGATTCTTTTCTTTCAAGTCAAAGACTTCAGAAGCAAAGCCGAAATATGTGGCCAGAGATCCAGATAGAAACCAACTCTTTGAATTTGGCAATGAACGATTCCATGAATATTGTGGATATTTCGGATCAGAGAATTGGGTAAAGAATTCTACAGCTCCAGTAGTGAGTGCTGTACCAGAGTACTGGCCTTCCCCCAATGTACTTATGAGAACCCCATCTGCATAAGCTGTTATTGGATTGCCATTCTGAAGCATTAAAGCACCCAATATCTCCCTTGCATTGCTAATATTTGCAAATTCCCCCATAGCTATTGCACTTCTACGAATATTGGAATTTACATCTTTTATATCTATTTTATTGGCAATAGTATTGAATTCATCCCAATACACAGGCGGAAGAGCTATACCTGCATTGGTAAATAAATCTCTATTCCAATACATCACAAGTGGATCAATAGTAAAAGGTATAGCTATGGATCCAGTAGGTATGAGATAGCTCTCTCCCTGTTCTATATATGTATTTTTGAAATCTCTTTCAGAGAATAATTCATAGGGTATCGGTGATACTTTATCTGCATGACGGAGTATCATACTCTGTGGTATGAGTATAGAGTCTGGACCATCTCCACGAGCTAGTGCTTCTATAAAATCTCTATCAAATGTTTCTTCAGTCTTTTCTGTATAATTTATAGATATTTGTGTCTTGCTTGTATTATTCATTTTCTGCATCAGGGAATTGACTGTAGTAGCAGGGAAAGTACCCCACATAGTGATAGTCGGTAGAGCATTGTCATTATCTTTACTTTTATAAGTAGCAAAGAGTGCAACTCCAGCGATAATACAAACTATAAAAATGGCAATAGTTATGATTTGGAATTTACTCATGATTTCTTGAAAATTATACCATAATGATGATCTCCAGCGTCAAAAGTCTTATCTAGAGTAAATCCTACTTTCTGGAATATTCCTTCTGCAAGCATCTGTGGTACTACGGTCTTCGGACTGAGTGGGCTCCCCGCTGTCCAATCTATAACCATGAGCTTTCCTCCTGGTCTTATTATTCTCTTTATTTCTAGAGCTAGATTATCTCTATCTCCTACTTCTATCTGAAATAATGTATTTGAAAGTATTGCTCTATCTGCTATGCCCTCACGGAGCTTGGTACCTCCTATTTTCTCTATATTTCCCCATATAAGTTCTATATTATGTAAACCTACAAGAGATGCACCCCTCTTTATTTTATCCAATATTTCCTGATGCACATCTACAGCATATACTCTACCACCAGCACCCACTAGCTTCCCTGCCTCTATAGTATAGAAGCCAGAACCAGCACCGAGATCTACAACTTTCATACCAGACATAAGTCCTAATTCACTTATATTCTTTTTAGGATCGGAGAACATGAGTTTATTATACCCTTTTGCAAGTTATAGGGCTATGAAGATTTGTGTATAAACAAAAGCTATTACTTGAATAATCTCCCTTTTTAAGGTATTTTAATGATATTGCCGGATCGTCTAACGGTAGGACGTCGCTCTCTGAAAGCGAAAATTTTGGTTCGATTCCAAGTCCGGCAGCCTATAAATGTCAAATTATCTTACATTCCTTAATATAATAATGATAATAAGTTTAATACCCTTATTCTGGATTTTGGGGGTCGTAATTTGTTTTGGTTATCAAAGAAGGAAAAGACTGAAAGGATTTACTGGCACTGATCCTGGTAGGAAAGCAGTTATTGAAAGTTTTGAAATAAAAATTAAACTAAAATTATTTGGTTTTAATCCATCAGATGCTTTTTTAATTTGGGCAAATATTATCCTCTCTCTTTTTGCTGTATTTACGTTTATAGATTCCAAAAATCAGAGTACTTTGTTACATCGAGCCTATATTGGTATAAATAGTGAAATCAATACTTTATCCGATCATTCAATAGATAAGCAAGGACAAATAGATTCTGGCGGAATAAGACTAAAACTTAAGATAAAAAATTACGGCGATCTTCCAACAAATTTTTCAGCACAATTAATTGGCTGGCCAGTAAATAAGATTAGAGCATTTCAAAATATTCAAAATTATATTATGCCAGGACAGGAAATTGAACTAGAATGGAATATTGATTATTCTAATATCGATCCAAAATTAATATCAGACTGTAGTCTTTTTGATGGAATTTCTATCAATATTTTATATTTGAATCATAATCTTAAAATCATTCCTAAGTTAATTGAAGATCCTAGATACAATAGAGATAAAAATGATAAATTTCAGGTATTAATGTATAATTGTCCTTCGGGAGTAGCCCCACAGGTATTAACATGGTATGTGCAGGAAATTAATTAGATTCCAACTTCGTACCACACTACTAGCCAAATTTCTCTTTATTTACAAATTTGTTATAGTATAGGTACAAGTGGCTTCGGCCTTACCTCCGCAAGGAGGAGAACAGCCAGTAATTAAGTTCTCTTTACCAAAACAGAAACACTTATAAAGAAAGTGATGATCAGAGAAATTAGCATAAAACCACCTATCATTGCAGTTAATAAACCACCGTTTTCAGGTATAAAAGTATATGAAAATATAAGTAATATTGTAAGTATTGTTGTTATTGAAGAAAATATCAGTAAAACAATATGATGAGATAGTTGTGTTGTTTTCGATACTTTATAATGTGTAATCCCAATAAGTGCCAAACCTAAAAACAATAAAACGCTCATAATTATATTTTCAGAATCAATTATACCTACCCCTCTTTCAATAAACATTTGGATTCCAAATCCTATACAAATTAATATGAAAATTAAATAAATAAAAGCAAATATTTTATGCATAATATATTATTATTTATAGTTGATAATACTTTATAAAGTATAACATAATAATAAACCTTCTATTTCCCCGCCACCTTCCTCAACCACTTTACACCACCGAAACAACACACTCGCTTCTTTCCAGAAGCAAGCATGATGCAGGCTTTTTCTATTCGGCGTTTACGCGTTTCTTTCAACTTAGCTGAAATTATCCAGAGTATCCAATCCCTACGTG
The DNA here is from genome assembly GCA_964403205.1 of uncultured Candidatus Saccharibacteria bacterium. Lineage (GTDB taxonomy): Bacteria > Patescibacteriota > Minisyncoccia > Phycocordibacterales > PALSA-1337 > CAIOGI01. Next base: position 7,965 of record CAYOER010000003.1, read on the forward strand.
CAATCGGTGTAATTTTCTTCCACAGAACTTGTGCTTGTGGAACAGCCTTCAAGGCTTTAATAAGATTTGTTGGTGCTTTGATATTAGTATTATATAAATCAGTCGATTTCATAATCAATAGTGTATTATTAGATTAGCATTATTATTATTTTTTACAATTATTGATACTGATAAAAATCTACTAGGTGTAATATTTCAAATTAATTAGTATTTACATAGTTTGACTTTTGTATTATAATATGCTATGTTTAGACATTGATTTCATAATAATCGATTGTGAATTCATAGAATTTCAGTTCTTCACAAAAACACACAATTAGAGGAAAATAAATGATAAAAAAAGTAAATCTACCCCACGTAGATGCAATCATTGGCCCGCCTCTAAAAAAGGGTGAGTACAATGGATGGCTTCAGCACATGCGAGATGATCTGCGAGAAGGCGGAAAAAAGATTAAGGACTGGGAAATACCAAAAACAAAACGTGATCATGAGATTATTGCTTTTGTTCAGGAAGTTGCCTGGTCCTATCTCCGCCACTTCGGCCGCTCCAAGAGAATCATCGTTCCCATGAAAAATATACACCTTTTGAAAGTGGGTGGAACTAAGGCGAGCAGTGATGGCGAGCTTGCCGATGGAATGCATACTGATACCACTGGCTCCATTAAAGTAGACCGCTTCGAAAGCGATACTCTTTTTGCCCTCACTCTTTTTCATGAACTCTATCATCTCGGTGCCTACAAGGTCTTTAGAATGTTTCGTTTGCGTAAGGTTCAAAGACTGTCAGGATGGCGCCAAGGTATATCGAGTTCAGGAGGAAGAGGGGGACATAAAAAGTATTTCAAATGGGCTGAGGAAGCCGTCATAGAATATATGACTCACCGATTCTACAGAGAACATCTGCGAAATCATATAGACTTTCCAAGATTGAAAGGGTTACTCAAACTCAATCGCCAAGGAGAATTGGATGATCTTAAGGAGTTTGCTCGCATTGCTTGCACGACAAGCAAAAAACGTCGGTGGAAAATAAAAAACTCAACACGAGTAATTCATCTCTTCTGTGTCGCCCAGTCGACAGGACGTTGGCTTCCCATAGCTCGTCTTACACGCCAAGTTTTCGATGACCCACAATTCTTCAGAAAAATGGCAGAATACGATAGTTGAGTATGATTCTTCGGTTTTGGACATTACCCTGAAATGTCCACTTTATTGAACTGACGACTGAAGTTGAAGGTTCATTGAGTCCCAACAGTTCTTAACAATCAACGAAAAGATATCAATGAGAAAATGTTCCCTGTTCATCGCTGAGCCCCCAGGTATGGATCTTGGTGGGATTATGGGCTTCTTTGAAGTCTTGCTTCCCAAAAACCTTACCGTAGGTTTCGAATTTAATCTTAAACCTTGGCATAATCAGGATGAGAATCAAGACGTCACATTCTGCGTCAAGGTCACGAAAGTCGAGTTTATCATCCTTGGAAAAGTGAACTATACGAGCAGAGAAGGTGCTCATACTGTCGTCTTTACTGAGCCCGTAATGGATAAAACCAAGGCAACGGTGAAAGAATGGCAAGAGTTTTCTAAGACTGCATCAGCATGATTGCAGTTCTCATAATATCCGCGATCTGAAATATGATCGCGGTATTTTTTTAATTGAATATTTTTTTAATTGAATATTTTAATAACCCCTTTTTCAAAGCATCCCCCCCTTAATTCCCCACCTTTTTAAATCTGATATAATAAACTAATGGAAGAATTCGAATTAACCTATCTTGCAAAGAAAGATATAATATCAAAATTAAAGAAAGCTACCTTCAAAAAGATGGTGGATATTTATATTCCTACTACTTCCAAACACCCTACTTTAAGAATTAGAAAATCTGGTAATAAATACGAAATAACGAAAAAGCAACCCATTAAACAAGGTGATGCTTCTCATCAACTAGAAGTTACAATCCCTTTAACAGAAAAAGAGTATTATGAATTAAATAGAATAAAAGGGAAAAGAGTATACAAAAATAGATTTTTATATAAAGAAAATGAATATTTATATGAAATCGATGTATTTCAAAAAGATCTCAAAGGTCTCATATTAGTAGATATTGAATTCAAATCAAATAATGAAAAAAGTATGTTCAGACAGCCTTCATGGGTTCTAGCTGACGTGACACAAGAAGATTTTATAGCTGGTGGAATGCTCTGTGGTAAGAGTTATGAGGATATTAGTAATAAATTGAAAAAGTTTGGATATTCTAAATTATAATATTTTGTAATATTAGACTTATTTTGCTCATTTCTTTATTGATTTATAATTGATTACTTTTTCTCTATATGCTATTCTACCTACAGATTACCAATGAATGGTGGTCATAACAGAAGGAGTCGCAGATGAAAGTCAAAGCAGCCTGTATTGGTACACCCCCTGAATTCGCTGTTGCTTTTAGTGGTACAAGATTCGCTACAGAAATACTCTTGAGGGTCATCGGTAAAATTCTTGGAGTTGAAGATGTCCTGAGTCGACCAGCAGAATATTATGTACAAAATGCAGACACTGGTCCAGCACCAGCAATTGGTACTATGGGAGTGGAAGTCCGTCTAAGTGGTGTGAGTCGTAACGGAAGGACCGCAAAACAATTCCATAGGGCCATTGAAGAACTTGAGCTTATTGTCGAACAATTCGTTTCAAGTGGACTTACTGGTTCACAAAGATGTCAAATCTTCTGTGTCATCATGCTGGACGGTGAAGTCGAAACCAAACCAGGTTCCGGCAAATACAGTAATAACATTGAAAGTGCGGGAAAATGGGTTACCGCCAATTTCTGAATGTGTCCATATCACCGATGGCATCCTGACTGGATGCCATTCTTTTTATTAATTCCCCACCTTCTTGAATCCTGTAAAGGCTTGTAGGATTTCTAGTGGAATAGTAAATACTACTGTATTTGACGCATCTGAAGAAATATCATTTATTGATTGAAGGGTACGAAGATGCAATGCTCCAGGAGTTGCAGATAGGATCTTTGCTGCTTCTGACATATTCTTTGACGCGGCTAGCTCTCCTTCGGAATTTATAATTACTGCTCTCTTTTCCCTTTCTGCCTCTGCTTGTTTTGCTATTGTTCTTTCCATATTTTCAGGAAGAGAAACGTCTTTCAATTCTACATTATTGACTTTGAGTCCCCATGCATCTGTTTCTTTATCTACAATTTCTCTTATTCTGTCTGCAATCCTTTCTCTACCACTTAGAAGCTCGTCTAGAGTTACTTCTCCCACTATATTTCTCATAGTAGTCTGGGCATATTGGGTAATAGCATAAAAGAAATCTTCAACTTCTATAACTGCTTTTTCTGCGGATGAGACCTTGTAATATATAACAGCATTTACCATTACAGAGACATTGTCTCTTGTTATAGCTTTCTGATCTGGAACATCTACAGCCTTCACTCTCATATCTACTTTTTTATATGATTGGAAAACAGGAATAACTATTCTCCATCCTGGCTCCATGATTTTCGTATATCGCCCCATGGTGAACTTTACACCTCTTTCATATTGATTAATCTGTCGCAAGCTGATTATCAATAGAAAAATTATTATTGAAATTATTGAATACATAGTTTTATATATTAATGCTAATATACCTATTCTATAACATTTTCAGAAAATAGTGTATAATGTTAAATATGGCAAAAAGACAAAGCGCAAGCACAAATATGAAGACTTCCCGTTCAAAGAAAACCAAGAAACGCCTAGCTATAAAGCATGCAAGATTGGTTGCTAGCGGAAAGAGATCAAAATAGTTTTAATCTATATAATCATAGATAAAAATGGAAAAAAGTACTAATAGTTCTATAAATATTAGTAAATTATTTGTTGCTCTAATTACAATTCTATATTTCCTATATTATGCTGGTACTTATGAAGACTGGCACTTTCTAGATAATTTCAGTCTGATTATACATGAAGCAGGACATACTATCACATTTTTCTTAGGAGATACGATACGAGTATTAGCTGGTTCAGGATTCCAAATATTAATACCAATTGTATTTATATTTTATTTCTATATGAGAAGTGATCATTTCTCAAGCACTCTACTCCTTTTCTGGCTCGGTCAGAATATTATGAATGTTTCAGTATATGTATCAGATGCTATATATATGCAATTACCATTACTCGGTGGTGGTGGAGAGAATAGTATACATGATTGGAATTATATTTTGAATTCATTCGGAATACTCCAATACACACATTCTATCAGCTCTGTACTATATATACTCGGTATTTCCACTATAATATTAGCCTCATATTTCTCTATTATATTATGTCAGAATAAATATATGGATAATAATTTGATTGAAAATTAGACCATAAAATATCAAACATTGTAATACTAATTGTGGTATAATATAGACCTATGAAAAAAACAATTATTATCTTGGTTATTATTATAATTATAGGTATTGGTTACTATTTCTTTAAGAAAAGTCCAGAAGCAGTGCCAGTGGACGAGAATCCTATCACAACAGATGATACTACAGTATCACAGGCAACTTCTACAGCAAATAATCAGAACAACGGTCCCATATCAGTTATCGGCAAGTCCATCGAAGGTCGCGATATCACTGCATATAGCTATGGTACAGGTACTACTACGAAACTTCTATTTGTTGGAGGTATACATGGTGGATATGAATGGAATACAGCTCTTGTAGCGTATCAAATGATGGATTATCTAAAGGCAAATCCTAGTTCTATTCCTAGTAATATACGAGTAACAGTCATTCCAGTATTGAATCCAGATGGACTATATGAAGCCGTCGGTACTACTACTGGTAATTTCACAGAAAAAGATATACCAAAAGCACAAAGTGATATAGTATCTAGTCGTTTCAATGCAAATGATGTGGATCTAAATCGTAATTTCGATTGTGATTGGAAAACCACTGGAGTATGGCAGAGCAAGACCGTAAGCGGAGGTAGTATGGCATTCTCTGAGCCAGAAAGTAGAGCAATAAAGAATTATATAGAAAACAATAAACCAAATGCAGTAGTAGTATGGTACAGCGCAGCGGGTGGAGTATATGCATCTAATTGCCACAATGGTGTTCTAGATGAAACAAAAACAATAGCAAAAGAATATGCAAAGGCATCTGGATATCCATATTTCGAAAGTTTTGACTTCTATGCAACTACTGGTGATATGGTAAACTGGTTAGCAAAGATCAATATTCCAGCAATCAGTATTCTACTTACAAATCATACAGGTACAGAATTACAGAAGAATCAAGCAGGTGTGAAAGCTTTGTTAAAGTATTATTCAAAATAAGTTTATAATAAATCTCTAATAAAATAATGCGATCAAATCATATTAAGCTGATTATTACGGTAATTATTATTGTCATTTTCACTATTTTTGCCTTCAGTATTATACGTATAGTACTATCACCAGAACCAGTTAAAGAAATAGAGAAAATAGAATCAATAGAACCAAGACAAGAAATAATAGGTGTATCTACAGAGAACCGTAAAATCGAAAGCTATACATATGGTAATGGAAAGAAAAAATTAGTATTCGTAGGTGGTATACATGGTGGATATGAATGGAATAGTGTATTACTCGCCTATCAATTCATAGATTATCTAAATCTCAATAAAGAAATTATTCCAGCTGATCTCACTGTTACAATCATTCCAAATGCAAATCCAGATGGAGTATATACAGTAACTGGTAAAGAGGGGCGATTCACTATCGCCGATGTATCTACTGATAGCAAAGTCCTAGCAGAGGGGCGTTTCAATGCAAATAATATTGATCTAAATCGTAATTTCGATTGCAAATGGCAAGAGAAAAGCACTTGGCAAAATAAAGTAGTAGATGCAGGTAAATCTGCTTTTTCTGAATCAGAAACTATAGCTATTAGAGATTATATATTGGGAGATAAACCTGATGCAGTAGTATTCTGGCATAGCAAGAGCAATGCAGTATATGCATCACAATGTGAAGATGGTATTCTCCCTGAAACTTTAAATATAATGAATATATATTCGAAAGCTTCACAATACCCTGCAGTAAAAGAATTTACTGCATATGTAACCACAGGTGCTGCGGATGATTGGCTAGCTTCTATCGGTATACCAGCCATCACAGTAGAGCTCAAAACTCATGATGCTATAGAATGGGACCGCAATCTAGCGGGAATCAAAGCGTTGTTGGGGTATTATGGAGGGAATTGATATAAAAAAATCACCATGCGTCTTTCGAACAACATGGTGACTGTAAGGATCTCTATCACTCACCCTAGAATCACTTGATTCTGAACCAAACGCTGATAGTGTGCGTTGACTGAAAGAAGATCAGTATGCGTACCTTGACCCACAAGCTTACCTTCATCAAAAACAAGAATCTCGTCTGCATCACGAACTGTAGCTAGACGATGGGCAATGATGATAGTGGTCTTACCAGCAGATGCTTCACGAATACTCTCTCGTATCCGTGCCTCATTCTCTGTATCGAGGCTTGATGTCGCCTCGTCAAAGATAAGTATCTGGGGATCCTTGATAAGCGCCCGAGCGATGCCTACTCTCTGTCTTTGCCCACCAGAAAGCTTGATACCGCGTTCACCAATCACTGTATCCCAACCTTTCTCAAGATTATTGAAGAATTCAGAGACTCTAGAGAGTTTGGCAATACGCTCTAGTTCTTCAGTTGTAACTTTATCGGCAGAACCATTCATACCGAATGTCACATTGTACTTGAGTGTTCCATCGAAGAGTGCGACATCCTGCGGGACAAGACCAATATGTCGACGAAGCTCACGAAAGTCGAGCATTCTGATATCGACACCATCGACAAGGATATGACCACTCTGCGTATCAAATGCCCGTAGCATGAGTCCGACAAGAGTCGACTTCCCTGCACCAGATCTTCCGACAAAAGCATAGCGTCTGCCAGCTTCCAGAGTAAATGAAATGTTCTGAAGAGTGGGAATTTCTGATGACTTTCCACCTCCATCATTATCATCTTCATCTCCTTCGAGGATTTCATCGTTCAGAATATCCTTGCTTGTGCGAGCACGATAGGTGAAACTCACATCGCGAAACTCTATCTTTCCCTGAATCCTTCCAAGTAGAATTGGATGTGGACTTATAACAATGTCTGATTCATAATCAAGGAATCTGAAGTACTTTAGCAATGGTGCTAAATTCTTCGTAAGATTTCTTTGAATGTTATTCACATTGCCTAGAGTACCAATCGCTGCACTTGCCCACATTGATACAGTCACAAACATACCAGCATTAATCTCACCCTTGAAGGTAAGATAACCAATCAAAGCAATACAGCTAGATTGACAAAGTGCAAGTCCCCATTGTCCAGAATAAAAACGATCAAGATATGAGAGCCAAAGAGGTACACCTATTTTCTCAAGTGAGAAATTGGCATCATCACATTCCTTCTTCACTCTTTCTTCCTGAGCATTAACAAAGACAACTTCAGAATTACTCGTGAATTCACCATGTTTCTTACCAACTCTATTTATCATAGTATCGAGCAAACGTAATTTAGGCACATATGATGATACATACCAGAGCGTATATGCCGTGAATACAACGATAACAAGAAGTACAAACAATCCGACAATTGGTAAATTAACCATAAGGAAAGCTGCGGGTACCAAGATCATAAGTGAAGTAGGAATTAGGTCATAAATTCCCATATTAACAGTCCCAGTTACAGCCGCCTCTCCCTTGGAAACAATACTTCGCCTGATTAACGAATGTCCGGTCTGATGCTGTCCCATAGAGATATTGAAGAATTTCTCCATGGATATACGCGACAAGTGTCGTGAAAGCTCGAAATCAATATTCTTGAGCTCAAAACGTTCTCTAAAATAGTTAATACTTGTCCTCGTGAGAACTAGAACTAGCCATACAACAATCACTACTATGAAAGTGTACTTATCACTATTCGTTATAGCTGTCACAATCAACCCAAGAACTAAAGGGAAAATCGCTTGTAATACATTATTAACAAATAGTAAAGCAAGTATGGACAACAAATACTTCTGATAAGGAGCACAAAGACTCCAAACACGCTTGAAGATTCTAATCTTTTTCATTTGTCAGAGAGCTTTCTGTAAATTGTTTAGGTTAAACCATCTCTACTGTCTAGAAATATTCTATCATGAAATAATATATTTGTAAAGAATTGACACTATTCAAACACCGTTACAAGATATTCATCAATTTTTCTTTGATCGAGATCGTAGAAATTCTGCCCTTGATTATGTAGATCTGTTGCAAGCTTCACACCGACGAAACGCCAATGCCATGGTTCGAAAACATAGAATTTATTATCTTTAGGATATGAAATAATGAAACCATATCTATACGCATTTGCCAGAAGCCAATTATATGAACTAGTTTTATCAAATCCATCTAGATCACCATTCATACCAGTAGTGATAAGATCTACTGCAGTGCCTAATTGATGTTCACTATATCCTTGGTCTGCAGAGAATTGATTCGCAGTACCAGCACCATAGCTCACCTTGTATCCACCCTTTATAGCTTGTTGTTCATTGAAGGATCTATAGCCTGAATGCACATACATCGTTATGCCATTATTCTTTGCATCATCTAACATTCGCTTCATATATGGCCAGACATCAGCATGGAGTTTCACTGTTCTGGTATTACTGTATTTATATTCAGATGTGACTTCTTCTAGACGTGCTGGTGCATAGTATTCATTCAAGAAAAAGACTTTGGAATATTTCTGTAGAAGTTCTGGATCTGTTTTACTTAATTTCTGTAATGTATTTACTGTTCCAGATATATTGCCGAATTGCTGTTCATAATTACCGAGTTTCTCTGCTACATTTACCTTCTGTTCATTCAATAAATTAGTAAGGTTATTGTAGCTAGTTGCTAAATTCTGTTCTAGTTTAGCTGTTGTTGTGGCGAGCTTGGTCTCCAATGATGTAATATTTGTTGCGAGAGTCTCTGTCTCCTTTGTTAGAGTATTTATTCTATAATAACTATATAGGAAACTCGCACTGACTATCAGTGTAAATACGATATATAATAATTCACTTAATTGTACTTTTTTCATTTTAAAATTTTATTAGAAACAAATAAGACTAGCGAGATTATCACCGTCACGTAGTTTCATAACGCGTACACCCTGTGTAGAGCGTCCTAGAGTAGGTATTTCCTTTATATCTACTCTTATAACTTGGCTTTTCTTTGACATTGCTACTATCTCTTCATTATCATCTGTAACGACTTTCGCAGATATGAGCTCTCCAGTCTTTGCTGTTATATTCATAGTCAGTACTCCAGATCCTCCACGATTCTGTACTTTGTATTCTGCAAGTTTTGTTTTCTTTCCATAGCCATTTGCACCCATAACAAAAAGCATAGGATTCTTTGCTTCTTTTGAAACTATATCGGCACTTATCACTTCATCGCCTTTTCCTAATTTTATCACTCTGACTCCTGCAGCATTCCTACCCATCTCTCTTACATCACTGTCTTCGAATCTTATACTCTGTCCATCTTTCGTAGCTATGACCACATCATCACCCTTAGAAATAAATGATGCTGACATCAGCTCATCACCATTATCTAGAGTGATAGCGATAAGTCCAGATCTACGTACATCTTTGAAATGTTCTGCGGAACTTTTCTTGCCTGTACCACCCTTGGTAACCATCATGAGAGATAGTCCTTCTGCTTCTTTTTTATTCTTTGGCATTGGTAATATAGAAGTGACTTTTTCTCCATCAGAAAGTGATAAGAAATTCATAATAGACTTACCTTTTGTTGCCCTCTTACCCTCTGGTAGATCATACATCTTTATCTGATACGCTTTGCCCTTATCTGTAAAGAATAATAGATCATTGTGTGCGCTAGCATAGATAAGATGAGAGATGAAGTCCTCCTCTTTTGTATCTAGATCTACAACACCCACACCGCCACGCTTCTGCTTCCTATATTCATCTGGATTAGTACGCTTTATATATCCACCCTTGGTGAGTACTAGAACACTCTCTTCATCTGCTATGAGATCCTCTGGATTAAAGTCTTTCAAATTATGCTTTATGAGTTTCGTCCTACGATCATCACCGTATTTATCTTTTATATCTACAAGCTCTTTCTTTATTATATCTCTTACTTTTTTTTCACTTACCAATATTCCCTTTAATTCTTCTATTAGTTTTTGTACTTCTTCGAGTTCATCTAGAACTTTCTTCCTCTCTAGTCCTGCAAGTTTCTGAAGACGCATTTCTAGTATCGCTGTTGCCTGTTTCTCTGAAAACTTGAACTTTTTCATAAGATTTGCATGTGCCTCTACTGCATCCTTTGAAGCTCTTATGAGAGTGATTATTTCATCTATATGATCTAGAGCTTTCTTCAAACCTATGAGAATATGCTCTCTTTCTTCTGCTTTATTTAGATCAAACTTTGTCCTTCTTCTTATCACCTCTATACGATGAATAATAAATTCTTCTAGAATTGATTTTATAGATAGAGTTTGTGGTACACCATTTACTAGAGCTACAGAATTCACATGGAAAGTATCTTCTAATTGAGAATGTTGATACAGATAATTCAATACTTTCTCTGGATATGCACCTTGCTTTAAATCTATAGCTATTCTAAGTTCTTTATCACTTTCATCACGAAGTCCTTTTATACCTTCTATTGACTTCTCTCTGACAAGATCTGCAATACGCATTATAAGATCGCTTTTATTTACTCTATAAGGTATAGATGTAATGATTATTTGAAATTGGCCTTTTTTATCTTCTACTATCTCTGCTTCACCACGTACTACTATACCGCCACGTCCAGTAGAATATGCATGGTGTATATCTTTCTCCCCGTACATAACAGCACCAGTAGGGAAATCCGGACCCTTTATATATGTAAATAAATCATCCATTGTTGCATCTTTATTTTCTAGAAGATGTACAGTAGCATCTATGACTTCACGGAGATTATGTGGAGCGATATTTGTTGCCATACCGACAGCGATACCTAGAGTACCATTCAGAAGAAGGTTGGGAACTGCGGTCGGAAGCACTATTGGCTCTTTCCTAGTACCATCGTAGTTAGGACGGAAATCCACAGTGTCCTTCTCTATATCACGCAATAATTCTGCAGAGAGTCTAGACATCTTTGCCTCTGTATACCTCATAGCGGCTGCCCCATCTCCATCTATATTGCCGAAGTTTCCCTGACCAGCGATGAGTGGATAACGCATTTTGAAGTCCTGCGCCATCACTACCATAGAGTCATAGACCGCCACATCTCCATGTGGATGATAGTTTCCTAACACATCTCCTACTACCACAGCGCTTTTTCGGAATTTCGAAGAGAATGTCAGACTCTTCTCATGCATAGCATAGAGTATTCTCCTATGCACCGGCTTGAGCCCATCTCGAACATCTGGTAGAGCACGAGCAGTGATAACGGACATAGCATAGTCCAGATACGATTCACGCATTTCTGTAGTAATATTCCTAATCACTATACCCTTTTGGTTTTCTGGTTTTTTATCTTCGGACATATATTTATTCTTTTGGTAATACTTCTATACTGTTATCTGCTTCATAGAGCATTTCATTCCCTCCTGTAAAAATGTCTTTTATAGATCCGAATATACTACCAACACTAGCCGTAAGAGAGGATAGTGGTGATCTAGACTTTGTAGCTAGATTATTATTTCCTATTTTATCTACTCCAGAGATGATATTGAAAGATGCTAACCAGAAGACGAAGATAATCATCGTAATACCAAGAGATGTGAAGAAAGCAATGTTCTTTTTAACATGATCTGGCTTGGCACGAAGTTTTTCTATGAAGTTAAGCATAATTTTATATTTTATTATTTTACTATTCTTTTGATGAATCTAATAATACTATATCACCTTCCTTACCTTCTAGATCTTTCTTTTTTATTGTTAATTTGACTTCTGATTTTGGATTCTCCCCTGCTTCTTTTAGAAAAACTTTCAGAGTGTTGTCTTCATAGTACATTGGTATAATAATCTTTGGTTCTAGCGATACTGCAAGTTTATATGCCTTCACTGGATCTATTACCTTATCTCCACCAATTGGTACAAAAAGTATATCTATTTCATCTAGTGCTTCTTCTGCTTCTCCACTTAATTCAGAAGTATTAATAGCTCCTAGAAAACATAGATTCATATTTTCTAGAGAAACTGTATATATAGTGTTTATTCCATAACCAGACTTTGAAGGAAGACCTTTTATAAATACTCCCTTTACTTCATATTCACCAGGGCCATTTATTATGAATGGTTTCTTCTCTCCATGAGTGACTTGGTCTATACCATTGAAATCAGGATGATTGTTAGTTATGAAGACTATATCAGCGCCAAATCTGCTCGGTTTAAGCTTGGAATCCTTTGAAATAGGGTTAAAAGCGAGCGTAATATCGCCAAATTGCACTTTGAAAAATTCCCCTCCAAAATAAGTAATAATCATAATATATTTATTTAAATTATAGCAAAAATAGACAAAAAAGCAAATATCCATTATAGTGGCAGTAGTGCGATAAACCGCAACTTTATCATTATTAATTAAAAAGCGGACCGTACTATAATAAAATGTTAAAAGAAGAGCCAGTTTTAATGGAAAAACTGCTAAATGATACGAAAAACCCACCAAATATTGGGGATCTCGTAGAAGGACCAGTTATAAATATAGAGAAAAGTGCAGTATATATAGATCTAGCGCCATTCGGCACAGGTATTATATATGGTAGAGAGTTCATCACAGCTCGCGATATTATAAAGAAAATAAATATTGGGGATGTTATAGCAGCGAAAATAGTAGATGCAGGTAATAAAGATGGTTATATAGAGCTTTCTCTAAAGGAAGCAAGACAGGCACTGATCTGGAGTGAGGCAGAAGAAGCAATAAAGAATAAGACTATACTAGAGCTTCCAGTCATAGAGGCCAATAAAGGTGGTCTTATAATACAATGGCAAGGTATCACAGGATTCCTACCAGCTTCACAGCTAAAGACAGAGCATTATCCTAGAGTAAATGATGGCGATAAAGATAAAATATTAGAAGAATTGAAGAAACTAGTAGGACAACATATATCTGTTGCTATTATTTCTGCATTGCCAAAAGAAGGTAAGCTTATTTTCTCTGAGAAGAGTCCTGATTCTAAAGATAAAGAAAGAAATATTGCAAAGTATAAAGTAGATGATGAAGTAGAAGGTACAGTTACAGGAATAGTAGACTTTGGAGTATTTGTAAAATTGGAAGAAGGTCTAGAGGGACTAGTACATATATCAGAGATAGATTGGTCTCTAGTAGAAGATCCTAGAGCATTCTTCAAAGTTGGTCAGAAAGTCAATGTGAAGATTATAGAAATAAAAGAAGGTAAAGTTTCACTATCTATAAAGGCTTTGAAAGAAAACCCATGGGTAGAAGCAAGTAAGAAATACAAAAAAGATATGCCAGTAAAAGGTGTAGTAATAAAGTTCAATAAACATGGAGCTCTAGCATCTATAGAAGAAGGTATAGCAGGACTTGTGCATATATCAGAATTTGGTGGAGAAGAGAAGCTTCGTAAAACTCTAGAATTAGGTAAAAGTTATGATTTCAAAATCACATTATTTGATGTGAAAGAACAGAAGATGGCATTGTCATATACAGGGGAGAAGAAGTAATTAATCTGAGTTTGACAATAAGTCTGGGTTTGATAATATATAAATACAAAAAGTTAGACTCTCTCGTGTTGGGGTACCGGATGGCGCCCTGCTAAAGCGGGAGGGCGTTTTTGTTTATATATAATGTAGTTATAAAAGAAAATCACCCAGAGTATGGGTGGTTTTCTTTTCCATATTTCGAAGATTTGTAAAATCTTAAATAGATAATACAAAAGGAATTAGTACATTTAATATATTATCAAATCATATATTTTTGTCAATAAAATGTGTCATAGAGATAATTAAGCCGGTGGAGGGTCTCGAACCCTCGAAATATGGAGTACTAATTCCTATTACGTTCCAAACCACCGGCATTTCTGTCACTTTAGCACAGTGGTGATAAAGAAATAATAAAAAAATAATAAAATTTTGATAAAGTTTCTAGTTGGACAATAGAAATAGAGGCAAGTAAATAGATACTATAATAAACTAATAAACCTATTTATTGAAAGTTATTGAGTTAATAATCTTCTGTCCTATCGGTTTCCATTTATCTAATTCTTCAATAGTACTATTGAAATTAAGGATAAAAAGTTTTCCATCGAGAACAGTTGATCCTAATAAATTATATATCTTTGTATCAGGGGCATCACTAATGAAGCTGATGAATAAAATTTTATTTCCATTAATAGTTCTTATTTCATTCTGTTCGATATCTATACCCTTTAAGAGGGTATCCTTGTAATATTCTGATAATTTCGATAAATCAGATTCTATAAACTCCTGATTAGAAGAACTAAAAGCTACATTAACTGTACTTTCCTTATTTGTGTATATGATTTGAGGTCTTTGTTCTGAAGGATACTTCAACTTAGCAACCTCTTCCGTCATTAATTTAAAATCTTCTGGCATATCAATCTTTACTTTTCCATCAAAAAGGGTTATGTTCACCAATTCAACTTGAGTATCTTTATCTATTAACTTACTAACTGTACTGGAACTAATGTCAGTACTTATAACTTTGTCATTTTTGCTCTCTATATTCTCTATAACACCTGAATTGTTACCTTTTTTATTAAAACCTATAATAATCAAAACTATCACTATTACAACCACTATTCCCCAGATTATCTTTTTCATATTTATTATTATGTTATATTGTAATCTACCTTTATATACTATCTCTTTTTTTTAATTTGACAAGAGATAAGGGTTTGCTAAGATATTAGATATAAGAAGTAAGACCTTCTGCGTTGGGGTTCCGGACGGTGCCTCGTTAAAGCAGGGGGCTTTCTTTTTCTATTTTTAATATCTTTTCGTATACAATATTATCTTTAAAGATATTGTAGAAAGTATTATCTTTACTTTCATATTTTCTAAATATGGACCAAGCAATAAAATCAACAATTTGTAGTGATTTATTATTATGTGATGATTGTAATGTAATAGATATTATTCTCTTATATTTAACTTTCAATGGATTAATTACTGTGGCAATCATATTATTTATAATAGACTTCTTAGTATCCCTTTTATCAATATAAATAAATACACTCTCATTCTTACTAATAATCAGTTCTTCAAAAAGACTATTAATAATAGTGTACAATGTATAATTATATATATATTCATTATTTAACTTATTATCAAGACTATCTTTATCCACTAATACACTTATAATCTGAACATTTTCTAAATTATTAATCATTCCAAGTAATTTCCTTCTCGTTTTATCACTTTCATGTGTCGCATGTAATTCCCCGCGCCTCTTATTCTTTAGACTTTTCCATATTTTCTTAACAATATGTCCTAGAATACGTTCATTGTCAGTTATAATAACAGCACAAAGAAACCACTTACTAGAAGCTCTTTTGCATCCCAAATCTCCACTTTCATCAATAAATATATATTTCACCGTCCTACCGTATCACAGTGGTGATAAAGAAATAATAAAAAAATAATAAAATTTTGATAAAGTTTCTAGTTGGACAATAGAAATAGAGGCAAGTAAATAGGTCGTAAAAGTTTAATACCATTAACTTACCCCGCATTATAAACACTCATGGCTTTTTCTTTTCCCTCTTTGACAATCATCTCGAGAGCTTCACCGACAATTTTTGCATTTTTCTTTATAACTTTCATTTCATCATCTTTGAATTTCCCTAGAATGAATTTTTCTATTTTATCATCCCCATGAGGAGGTTTAGCATTGCCATCTTTATTTTCTGGAGCAACACCGATACGGATACGGATAAAAGCAGGAGTCTTCAAGGCCTTTATAATAGACTCTAGACCATTATGCCCTCCTGAACTTCTATTATATGAAATACGAATCTTGCCAAGAGGTAGATTGAAATCATCATAGATCACTATGAGCTTTTCTGCTGCCTTTATACTCTTTACAACTTTTACAATTGCTTTACCAGAATTATTCATAAATGTATCCGGAGCAATGAATTCTATTTTTTCTTTACCAATTTTCATATTCCCGACAAGAGAAAGGATAATTCGTCCTGTATTATGACGAGTTCCTTCGTATTCTTCTCCTGGATTCCCTAGTCCTGCTATTATATATGACATAACAGTAGTATATTACAATAAAAAAATCTTGCAAAAGCTTTGCAACACAGAAGAAAATCTTGTGTCAAATGGTTAATCATAATACAATTGGAATAATGAACTTGAAAGAAACAGTAAAGTTTTTAATCATCGCCATAGTAATAGTCGTACCGATAAGAATGTTTATCGCTGAACCATTCATAGTAAACGGCGCATCTATGGATCCGACATTTGCTTCTGGTCATTATCTTATTGTAGATCAGCTTACATATGTCTTTAGTAAACCAGAGCGTCTAGATATAATAGTTTTCAAATATCCAGTACATACGAAAACTTATTTGATAAAAAGGGTGATAGGTCTACCGGGTGAAATAGTTTCCATAAAAGATGGCAAGGTGAAAATAATAAATAAAGACAATCCAGAAGGTATGGATATATCTGATGATTATGTTATAGCAGAACATAAAACACATGAGAATTCAGAGATAAAATTAAGTAATACAGAATACTTCGTCATGGGTGATAATCGCGCCAATAGTTCTGATTCTAGGATCTGGGGACCTTTAGAAGAAAAATATATAGTAGGTAGACCATTCATAAGACTGTTACCGATAACAAAGATAGATATATTACCAGGACAATAAGAAAGACAAAATATGATGGCAAAAAAAATAAAAAAAGAAAAAGTTGAATCACAATTCATATCATATGAGAATCTAGATAAAATAGGAGAAATTCCTGTATATTATGGTTTCATGCCAAAGGAAAGTCCGATAATAAATAAAGATGATATAAAACAAGCTAAATCTCTAGAAGAAGAACCTATGGAATTACCATTCCATACAGAAGAAAAAGTAGCTATACTCAGAATGTATCAAGAAGAGAATCTCTTTTCACTATCACAACCAGTACTTCTATATTTCAAAGAGCCTTTTTCTGGATCTATAAAAAAAGATTCAGGATTCAATAGATATTGTGATATGGAAATAATCGGAAGCTCGAGAGGCATGGCCGAAGCCACACTTATACAAACAACAAAAGTCATACTTGGCGAGGAGGGTTATAACAATATCTGTGTAGAAATAAATAGTATAGGCGATAAAGACTCTATGGGTAGATTCATCAGAGAACTCAATAATTATTATAAAAAACACATAGAGACAATGCATAGTGAATGCAGACAACTCTTGAAAAAAGATGCTTTATTACTTTTGAATTGTCAAAATGAAAAATGCAAAAGATTGAATGAAAATGCTCCACATATAATGAATTTCCTAGGAGAACATAGTAGAGAACATCTAGAAGGAGTATTGGAATATCTAGAAGCATTGAATATTCCTTATAAGATAAATCATAATCTAATCGGTAATAGAAAGTATTGTACAGAAACAGTCTTTGCTATTGTTAATACTGATCATGATAAAAAAAGTAAAGATAATAGAATACTAGCTGTCGGTATGAGATACGATGGACTATCTAGGAAATTGGGAATGAAAAAAGAAATACAGAGTGTAGGTATTTCCCTACTTATAAAAGGTGGTCGTGCAGAGCTTAGAAAGGAATTAAAGAAAGTGAAAAAGCCTTTTGCATCTTTTGTACAGCTTGGATTCGAGTCGAAACTGCTTTCACTATCTGTAGTAGAGAGCTTGCGAAAGGTAAAGATACCACTTTGCCTATCTCTAGCTAAAGATAAGCTAGGCGCACAGGTCTCTGTATTGGAGAAAAATCATATTCCTTATTCTATTATTATGGGTAAGAAAGAAGCAATAGAGAAAAGTGTAATGGTTAGGAATCAGAATACTCATGCACAAGATACTATATTACTAGAAGATCTACCTAGATATATGAAGAGATTGGAGCCGAAATAAAATTATATATAAATCAGGTTACTTGATTCTATAGCATACCTGTGTTAATATCCTCCCATATGATAAATGTAGAAGTAAAGAAGCACGGCACAGAGAATAGCCTAGGAATACTCCGCCGTTTTACGAAGAAAGTCCAGGGATCTGGAGTTCTTCCACGTGTAAGAAGCAAGAGATACAATGAGCGTTCACTCTCACCTTATAAGACAAAGATGAAAACTCTAAAGTCTATAAAGCATAAAGCGGGGATTCAAGAACTTATAAAAATGGGTAAAATGCCAGAGAAAACATCTCGTTTCTCCAGATAATTATATAATTATATATAAATATCGATAATGCATAATATAGAATCCATAAAAAATGAAATTCTTGGAAAAGATTATGATCTTTCATTTTCTTTTATCGGTCCGAAGCAAATACAGAAATTAAATAAAATATATAGAAATATAGATAAGCCAACAGATATACTTTCTTTTCCATTGAATGAGAATGAAGGGGAAATATATATTTGCAAAACTGAAGCAAAGAAAGAATCAAAGAAATTTGATAGAGAATACGAAAATTTTTTAACTTTCTTACTTATACACGGTATGGTGCATTTGAAAGGATTCGATCATGGTAGTACAATGGAGAGTATAGAATCAAAATTCAGAAAAAAGTTTGGTATCTAATCAACTCCATATGTCTCGTTCAATTATTACTGGTATCGATATTGGAACATACCACGTCAAGGTGGTTATTGCTCATGGGAGTGAAGTGAATGAAAAAGGTTTTCCGAAAATATTGGGAACTGGTACAGCTGACTCTAGAGGACTACGACATGGCTATGTAGTGAATCCGCATGATATAGCACAGAGTATAAGAAAAGCAATAAATGAAGCTGAGAAAAAGGCAAATGCAAAAGTAAAGAAAGCTTTTATCGCTGTCGGTGGTATAGGGCTAGGTAGTATAACTTCTAGTAGTTCTATTATTATTTCTAGAGCTGATCTAGAGATAACTAATCTCGATATAAAAAAGATTCAAGAACAATGTGAGAAAGATATTCCTAGTAGTGCAATTCTAAATAAAAAAATAATAAACAGTGTTCCCCTTCAATATAAAATTGATGGTAAAACAATATTAGGTAAACCAGAAGGAATGAAGGGTAGTAAATTCGAAATAAAGACTCTGTACATAACATGTCTAGAACATCATCTAAATGATATTATCCAATCAGTAGAAGAAGCAGGTATAGGTGTAGAAGACATAGTCGCTTCACCTATAGCCGCTAGTCTCGTAACTCTGACAAAAGCGCAGAAGATCGCTGGATGTGTACTCGCAAATATCGGAGCAGAAACTGTATCTATAGCAGTATTCGAAAACAATATGCCAGTATCATTAGAGATTTTCCCTATTGGTTCTACAGATATTACAAATGATATTGCATTAGGACTCAAGGTCCCACTAGAAGAAGCAGAGCAGATAAAGATAGGTGCTATTACAGGTAGCTCATATCCAAGGAAGAAATTGGAAGAAATTATTTTTGCTAGACTTTCTGATATTTTTGAATTAATAGAAGCTCATTTGAAAAAAATAGGAAGAAATGGACTACTACCAGCAGGGATAATAATAACTGGTGGAGGATCTGGACTTTCTAATATTGAAGAGATGGCAAAGGTATCGCTCCGTCTACCTTCACGTATAGGAATATTGAATATAGGCAATGGAGATAAGCAGAGCTGGCGTGATTCTACATGGGCAGTCGCATATGGATTATGTATTCTAGGTATTTATGGAGAAGAATCAGAATCAATAGATAATAGTGCTGCATTCTGGACTAGGATTTGGAAAAATATAGTCTCTTTTATAAAACAATTTCTACCATAATTCTATAGAAACTAGAAGTTGCATGCTAATTTTAGGGTGGTATGATGTAGATACTATCCCTTTTTAATATACTATTCATGCCAAATATTACACCAGACATAGAAGCATTCGCTAGGATCAAAGTTATCGGAGTCGGAGGTTCAGGGAAAAATGCCGTGAACCATATGATTAATTCCAAAGTAAAAGGTGTCGATTTCATAACTGTTAATACTGATTCTCAAGAACTACATCATTCATTAGCAAAGAAAAGAATCCATATAGGTAGGAATCTCACAAGAGGTCTCGGCACAGGTATGAATCCAGAAGTAGGTAAAAGAGCCGTAGAAGAAAGTAAAGAAGAAGTTCAAGAATCCATAAAAGGTGCAGATATGATATTCGTAGCTGGAGGACTCGGTGGTGGTACATGTTCTGGAGCTAGTCCCATGATAGCAAGAACTGCAAAGGAGCTCGGCGCACTCACAGTAGCTGTAGTTACAAAACCATTTTTCTTCGAAGGACAACAGAGATCAAAAGTCGCAGAAACTGCATTAGAAGAACTTCGTAAAGAAGTCGATGCTATTATTGTTATACCGAATGATCGCCTACTCACCACAATTGATAAAAACACTACAGTAAAAAACGCTTTTGCAATCTGTGATGAAATACTACGCCAAGCAGTAGAAGGCATCTCCGACCTCATCACTACTCCTGGAATTATAAATATTGACTTTGCCGATATTCGTACTGTTATGGAGAATGCAGGATCTGCACTCATGGGTATTGGTTCTGCCTCAGGAGAGAATCGTGCAATTGAAGCTGCAAAACTCGCTATAAATTCCCCACTTCTAGATATTTCTATTCATGGTGCAAAGGGCGTTCTATTCTCTATCGCTGGTGGTGAAGACCTCACAATGTTCGAGATACAGGATGCAGCAAAAGTTATAACAGAATCAATAGATCCTCAAGCAAAAGTTATATTCGGTACTGTTCGTGATGATAAATTAAAAAAGAATGAAGTAAAGATCACCGTTATAGCCGCAGGTTTCCCAGCAAATTCTAAAGAAGATGGTATGAAAGTAGCAGGGACAAAAACAGAAAATCAAAATAAAACAGTAACAGAAGATGAAAAGAAAGGTAAAATTTTTAATAATATTTCTATACCAGTTAAAGAAAAAATAGTAATAGAAGAAAAGAAGGAAGTAAAAAATGATGATGACGATGACTGGGGTGCAGTGCCAGCTTTCCTAAGGAGGTCTAAGTTGAAATAAAATCATAAGAAAATCGGTTCGCCAATCTTGCGGTCGGAAGCCCTTTTATTTTTGCGTATACTCAAAATAAAAGGCTTCCTCCCCGTTGGCTCGCACGATTTTCTATATTATTACAATATGTTAAGATATACCTAATATGATATACGATCTTGCAATTATCGGTGGAGGACCTGCTGGAGTAGGAGCAGGTGTCTATGCTGCGCGTAAAGAGCTAAAAACTATATTTATAACAAAGGACTGGAACAGCCAGAGCACTGTCTCTACAGGTATAGAGAATTGGATAGGTACTGTGAAGATTTCTGGAGCAAATTTTGCAAAGAATCTAGAAGAGCATCTACGAGCATATTCTAGAGATTTTGTAGATATTCATACAAGTGAAAGTTGTGAGAAAATAGAAAAAGATGGAGATGTATTCAAAATATATACAATAAAGGGTGATAAAGAAAATAATTATAGAGCAAAAACTGTACTCATAACCACAGGGAGTTTCAGAAGGAAATTAGAAATAAAAGGTGCAGATATATTTGAACATAAGGGACTGACGTATTGTGCATCCTGTGATGGACCGCTTTTCACTGGTCAAGATGTAGTGGTAGTAGGTGGTGGTAATGCAGCTTTTGAAACTGCTGCTCAACTCTTAGCATATTGTAAGAGTGTAACTTTAGTGAATCGTAGTGAGAAATTCCGTGCAGATCCTATAACAATAGACGCGGTATCAAAGAACCCTCATTTTAAAATAATAAAAAATGCTATTCCAAAAGAAGTTAGGGGTGATAAATTTGTAAAATCATTTGTCTATACAGATTTACAAACTAATATAGATACAGAGCTTGCAGTAACTGGGATATTTGTAGAGATCGGTTCCCTGCCTACAACATATTTTGCAAAAGATTTAGTAAAATTGGATGAGTATAATCATATAGTTACAGATCCAAAGAATCAGAAAACATCTATAGAGGGTATCTGGGCTGCTGGGGATTGTACGGATGGGCTATATCATCAGAACAATATCGCTACTGGAGATGGGGTCAAGGCACTTGAAGATATTTATCTATTTTTGAAGGCAAGGTAATACAACTACAAAATCGTGCGAGCCAACGGGGAGGAAGACTTTTATTTTGAGTATACGCAAAAATAAAAGGGCTTTCGACCGCAAGATTGGCGAGCCGATTTTGTTAATAGAAAAAGTTAATAAAGAAAATTGGCTCGTGCCTCTTGCTGCCGTAGTAACTTTTCCATCTTGCTTTCGCAATCTGGAAAAGTTCTCCGGCACGGGCACTCGCACGATTTTCTAGTTACACTTTCCCCATAAACCTATTTTATTTGCCTTCGCTTCTTTTTCTATTTCTTTAAATTCTTTTTGATATTTATATTTTTCTTTATTGAAAGTATATTCCCTAGCATATCCATTTTCTATCATATATTGATTATATGATGTTCCATCTCCAAGTCTCGCATAAGCTAGAACTCTTCCATAGATATCATAGCTCTTACTAGTCTTTTCTTTTTCTATATCTTTTTCAAGATAAACACTTTTATTTTCTAGAATCTCTTTTGCCTTCTTTGATGCTTCTTCCCCATAGCATTGTACTGGCTTTCTAGGATCTACTATTTCTGGAGTATCTATACCTATGAGTCGTATAGTGATTTCATATCCAGAGACATTAGCTATGAAGGTATCTCCATCGAGGACTTTCGTAACAGGGTACAAGATGTTCTCTTTAATATATTCTGCGTATTTCCCTTTCCAATTATTTTGGAAATGGGTTTGTAAATAGATAACAGAAAATACTATGAGTGAGATAACTCCGATTACAATTATATAACCCAGAATGATCTGGAATTTTTTATTTTTTATAGGCATTTTTTATTCTTAACTAATTACTCTTTCGGCTGATCCAATTTCACTGCTAATTTCTTTATTCCAAAATATACAATAGCCGCAAGTATGAAAAAATTAATAAATAAGCTTATGAATTTTCCATAATTAATAGTTGTATCAGATATTACAATTACTGCCTGAGAAAGATCACCGAAACTTCTGAAGACTAATCCTATTAATGGATTGATAATATCATTTACAAATGATCCCACAAGATCTGATACTGCCTTACCTAGGATAAATCCAATTGCAAATCCAGCCACACCTTGTGTTCTTATGAAATATATATAGCCTTTGAATTGTTCTTTTATCATGATTTTATTTTATTATTGGTGACCCCACAGAGAGTCGAACTCTGCTTAACGGATTGAAAACCCGTTGTCCTAACCGATAGACGATGGGGCCATATGGCTGAAATGAACAATATTGAAATACTAGCATATTTCTAAAAAATGACAAAAAATGCTAATGTATCCACATGGAAGAGTGGCTGAGTTGGTTTAAGGCACCGCTTTCGAAAAGCGGCAGGAGCGCAAGCTTCTCGTGAGTTCAAATCTCACCTCTTCCGCCATTTTTCCTACCTCCCTCCATGATATAATAGACTCACAATGCTCCAAGAAACCCTAGCCATAATAGCCGGTATCGCTATAGGGCTCGCTATGGCCATACCTATTGGTCCGGTGGGTATTATCACTATTCATAGAACGATGACTAGGAGTAGGCTAGCAGGGCTTATAACAGGTCTCGGGGCTGTAGTAGTGGATGGATTCATAGCTGTTATAGGTGCCTTCGGTGTAAAGATCATATATGACTTTATAGTAAAAGAGGAGGTAATGCTCAGACTTATTGGTGGATGCTTACTCATTATCATTGGTATTGCAGGGATAGTATCAAAAGCAAAAACAGAATTAAATAAAAAAGATACAGCTATTACATATATTGAGTATTTTCTTTCAGCAGGATTCCTGACTATTACCAATCCACTTGTAACTATAGTGATGTTTGGTATATTTGCAGAGATAGGTCCATATATTGGCATTGAAAACGATATTGTGGCAATATATCTGGTAGTTGGAATAATGATCGGTTCATGCTTATGGTGGTTATTACTCACATATATAGCAGATGTATTCGGTCATAAAATCAAACCAGAATACATACAAGCAATAAATAAATGGTTTGGAATAATTATCACTATCTTAGGAATTATTATTCTGATAGGATTAATGTTTAGATAGAATAGAAATATAGGCGGTTAGCTCATTTGGCTAGAGCGCATCGTTGACGTCGATGAGGTGACAAGTTCAAACCTTGTACCGCCTACATGATCACCCTGGGAATAGAAACAAGTTGTGATGAAACAGCACTTTGCCTTCTTGAAACAAAAGATGAGAAGGGTGAATTGCAATACAGAATTCTCGGTAATATTGTAAATTCTCAAATAGATATGCATAGAGAATATGGTGGTGTATATCCAGCTCTAGCAAAGAGAGAACATATAAAGAATCTCCCTATTTTATTTAAAAAATTAAAAGAAGATTCTGGAATAGAAGAAAATAAAATAGATGAGATAGCTGTTACTGCTGGACCGGGACTCGAGCCAGCATTATGGACTGGTATTGTATTTGCAAAGGAACTGAGTCAAAAAATAAATATTCCAATAATACCTGTAAACCATATGGAAGGACATATTGTTTCTATTTTATACAACAATACAAATATAAATAAAGATTTTGAAAAAATAAAAAAAATAAAATTCCCTGCTTTAGCAATACTCATAAGTGGTGGTCATACAGAACTAGTGAAAATAGAGGGAATAGGAGAATATAAAATATTAGGAAGAACAAGAGATGATGCAATAGGAGAAGCTTTTGACAAAGTAGCTAGAATGCTAGAACTTCCCTATCCAGGAGGACCAGAGATAAGTAAACTAGCAGAGCAAGCAAGAAAAGAAAATATTGCAAATGAGATAAAGTTACCAAGACCTATGATACATTCTAAAGACCTTGATTTCTCTTTTTCAGGATTAAAAACTGCAATACTATATACTCTAAAAGAGATTGGGAAT
This sequence comes from uncultured Candidatus Saccharibacteria bacterium, assembly GCA_964403205.1. Classification (GTDB taxonomy): domain Bacteria; phylum Patescibacteriota; class Minisyncoccia; order Phycocordibacterales; family PALSA-1337; genus CAIOGI01. The sequence goes on from CAYOER010000003.1 coordinate 33,143, forward strand.
CTAGATCAAAATCAGAAGAAAGATATAGCTAGAGAATTTGAGAATTCTGTAACAGAAGTATTGATTGCAAAGACAGAGAAAGCTCTAGAAGAGGCTGAGTGTAACAGTATTATTATAGGAGGTGGAGTAATTGCAAATAATTATATAAGAAGTGAATTTGAAAAATTATCTGTCAAATACAATATTCCATTATTTTTACCAGAAAGAAGTCTCACAGGTGACAATGCACTCATGATAGCTCTAGCTGGTATACTCAGTGATAATAAGAAAAATCCCCTAGGCATTTCTGCCTTAGGGAATCTTTCTTTTGATCTTATCTAGATCATTCTATACTATCCTATATATTCTTTAGTCTCTGAATATATTCTTTATTGCATTCCAGATTCTTGACCATAGAGAAGTCTTTACGACTGCTGCTGTCTGATCATTATTATCTGTTGATGCACCAACCTCAGGAGAAGATGTAGTACCATTATTATCTATAGAATCATTAGAATCTGTACTGTTACTATCTATAACTGTACTATCTGTTGTTGATATACCATTCTTATAATTATTTATTTCTGCAAGTTTATCACTTGTAAGAGATAATTTCATATTACATGATATTTCATCAATCTTCTGCTTTGTAGTGATATAAACATTTCCTGTTGGAACTGTCATACCCCATGGAGTCATGACTTCATTCGCATACTTTGTCTGGAAAGCCTTTACAGCTTCTACAGTCTTTGTATCGAATATACCATTTATATCTACATTCAATCCTTCTACATTTTTCAAGAAAGATTGCAATTTTGTAACTTCTGAAACTGGATTATTTGATCCAAATTTCAAATAACTATTAAATAGAGGACAAGTATTATTTAGTAATAATACTGATCTTCCAGAGTGACCTCCAGAAGAACTACCAGATCCAGACGATGTGTTTCCACCGGGAGTCTGTGCTGGAGTTGTTGGAGGAGTAACTACTGGAACAGTGTCAGCTCCACCGATATTTGCACCATCAGTTGCAGGTGCTACTGGTATAGTATCTGCACCACCTATATTTGCACCAGCTGTTGCTGGAGCAGGAGGAACAGTATCTGCACCGCCAGTATTTGCACCGGCAGTTCTAGGAGCTACTGGAGCATTACTAACAGCTATATCTGCACCACCTATATTCGCACCATCAGTTGCAGGTGCTGTCGGTATAGGACTAGCAAAAGCAAGGGCTGGGACAAATATAGTACCAACTAGAATACTTACTATTAATGACTTAAATGTATTGTTTTTCATATGTTTTATAAGGATATTTTGTAATAATGGTTTTTCCTTAACTTCGTAACCCTAGCATAGATGAGTAAAAATGTCAAGAAGAAAGCGCCATCCGTAAAGATGACGCTTGTGAGGGGTTTTGAGCCCCGAAACTGTTACTGACCACTAACCCGTGGTGCAGGCGGAGGACTGAAAGAATGAATGAGCTTTTTTGGCCCTTCTTTCAAAAGCCCTTGTTGTTGACGTTCTTCGAGGACTGCCCGGAAGAACTTGAGTCCATTCGAGGGGTAAGTAACACTTCCCCCAAGAAGAATGTTTGCTTCTGGACCCCAAGGTCCATTAGCATTCACGGCGCTCTGTAGAATCACATCCTGATCGACAGGTCCAGCCGTCAAGGTGACCGCAAGTCGGTCTCCATCGCCGACCCTCCTGATGGAGAGCTGCGGCCTGACGCTCACTGGCGGGTGGACATAGAGAGTGCGACTTGCACTCGCAATGGTTTGTCCAGCATCGTCCAAAAGACGAACTGTAAACTTAATCCGGAATCCACCGATCCAGCCAGACCAAGCGATGTAGTCATTTACATCATCAATGGTCTTGTAATTTGGATCCGAAGGACCGTAAACAAAGTACTTGCTCTGCATACCAATGTAAACCAGCTTATTCACGGTGAGTGTGCAAGCTGATCCTGAAGGCAATTGTATTCCAGAAACGACT
>CAYOER010000003.1:35123-57120 GCA_964403205.1 uncultured Candidatus Saccharibacteria bacterium
CCATAAATAGCATTTATGGCTGGACGATGTTCATTCTGGAGCGAGTTTCTGTTCTCCATCACTCCACCACCCTTGTCTAAAACCTCGAATGAGGTCTCTTCGAAGATAACATTACGAAGTGAGAGTTTCTCTCCGCTACTGTCAGTAGCGAAAAGTGGAAACCACAAGATATTGCCACCTTGAGCCCCGTCTGTGGACCGAGCAATCATGTCGACAGTCAAATGGTTTCCGACTGAATAGGCTGCAAAGCCATTCTCAGCCAGAGCCCAGTCAACCTTGCCGACAGCGCCGTCGTTATACGTCCCATCAGTGTTGATAGGGGTAATAATACAGGCAGGCTGGAGGACAACTTGTGCCTTCATGGTCTGACCGAAACCAAGAATCGTGAACACCGCGACCAACAAACTGACAATGTGCTTCTTCATACTATCGTATCTTTCTACGCTTTCTAGGCGTGTTACTGGTTGTTTTGTTTATACCGTCTATCTGACACCCTATCATTAAATGGACTTTTTGTCAACTACCTTATCCTAGCCCTATTTATCCTATATTAGGTTATACTTATATATAATTATGAACATTGTTTATGCATTACTTATAGGAATAGTCCCTGCACTACTATGGTTATGGTTCTGGTTAAAAGAAGACAATCTCCATCCTGAACCTCGTACCATATTAGCTATAACTTTCATTGCTGGTTGTACTTCTGTAATAATTGCAATTATAGTTGAGGGATTTCTAAAAGAAATTATTGTAGGAAATGAAACCCATCTATATATAGCATGGGCATTCACAGAAGAAATGGTGAAATTTGTAGCATTAGCTATTGTTGTATTGAATAGCAAATATATGGATGAACCTATAGACGCTATGATATATGCGATAACTGTTGCACTCGGCTTCTCTGCTATTGAAAATACTTTATTTATTTTATTCTCTACAGGAACAGAAGAAATGTCCAGAGCAATAATCACTAGCAATCTCCGATTCCTCGGTGCTACGCTCGTACATATTATATCTTCAGCATCTATTGGATTTATGATTGGACTTTCATTTTATAAAAATGCTTTTATAAAAGTTATCGGAGTTATCATTGGAGTTATCCTCGCTACTGTATTGCATGCATCATTTAATTTAGCTATAATAAATGCAACGGAGATGGGTACACTCAGAACTTTCGCTTGGGTATGGTTTGCAGTTATTATTCTTCTTATTCTATTTGAAGAAATAAAGTTCATTAGACCAAAAGGTTATTATAAAGACTATATTTAATAAAATTAATTAAAAGCATATGGCAAAAGAAAAGAAATCATTTTTTGAAAGACTAACAGGATCAGTCCGTCTGAATGATGAAAATGATATGGTTGAAGAAAAAACAATGAAAAAGATTGATACAGATCTTCTAGAAGAAGAAAAGGACGGTGAATTAACCGTGGATATATATCAGACTCCAGAGATGATAGTTGTAAAGACAATGATAGCAGGCGTGAGACCGGAGGATCTAGATATTTCTATTACAAGAGATATAGTCAGCATAAAGGGCCGTAGAGAAGAAGAGAAAGTAGTAAGGGATGAGGATTATTTTGCAAGAGAATTGTATTGGGGAACTTTCTCCCGTACTGTTTCCCTACCTGCAGAGATAGATGTAGATGAGGCAGAAGCCGTAGAGAAACATGGTTTACTTATTTTGAAACTTCCTAAATTAGATAAGAAGAAGCAGTCAAAGTTGAAGGTGAAAACAATCTAGTCTAGTATTGTATAAATATTGTTTTTGGTGCCAAGGCCCAGGATCGAACTGGGGACCCTTCCCTCTTCAGGGGAATGCTCTACCAACTGAGCTACCTTGGCGTATTTATATTTTTAATATCTACTCTGTATCTTTCACATACTCTATATCAATCCCCCTAAATTGTCACTAAAATTTTTTATTGTGTCTATACTATTACTTGCCTGACCAGTAATACCCATAAGCATTTCTACATACGGCTGTATGAAGTAATATGCACCGAATGAAAGTAAAATGATAACTGCCCAATAGAAAACTTTCATAGCAGTAGCAAGACGAGCCCTTCTCTGCAATGAATGCAATAATTCATTGTTCTCTTTTACTAGAGTATACATATTTTCAAGAAGCGATTTTTCTTCTGGGCTCATGGGAAATAGTATAACAAATATACAATAAAAAGGAAGTAGTATTATTATTTCAAATAAAAAAGAACCGACGACCAATTGCTTGGTCGCCGGGAAATTTTGGATGGCTTTTTATGTTCAAAGGTGCCAACACATAACCTTTTTCCGAAGCTTCGGTTCGTCACAAATCCCAGAACAAACTGAAATGTTTGTGCCAAGCATTTGCGTATTCCTGCATGAGCTCCATGTCTAGTGGGGTATGCCACCCCGTTCGATCATGATAGTCTCCAGGAATTTGTGTTTCCCCTTCAGAATTCGCCATGTCGAGCCCATATCGAGCGACTTGAATTTCTGAGTCAGGAACCACACAACGAATCTCTGCAACACCAACAATTTTGTCTTTGGGAAGACAAAATGCGTTCCAACACTGCAACACGCAACAGCACTGAAACACTGAACCTGTGGCTCTCGAGAGGAGATCCGCGATAAACGTCTCATCGCGGCTAGTCTCATCGTGTGGGAACACAATAAGACGAACCTCATAAGAATCTGCGGGAGCGCTCACCGGGCTGATTGGAATCAGCCATCGGAGATTTGGTTCACCTTGCGGTGAATGCGCAACATACAGATTGAGATCGAAACAGGTCTCAGTGATCGAGCGAGGGAAACGTACGATCATCCCCTCTTGTAGCTCATTTACTACCAGTGTGTTGTTAGGCGCATCCAGACGGTGCCCTCGTCTGTTACTTTTCTCAGAAATCCACTCTTTATACTCTTTTACGAATCCATAGGAGTTGAAGAGACGGATGTTCTTGATTTCCGGGAGTTTCATTTTCATGTCAATTTAAGTTTAAAATAGCTTCCAAAAAACAAGCTTTTATCTACTGGAAGCTATTTTAAACGTTTCTCAAAGAACAATATCTACACTAATTAAGATAGCATAAAAATATTATGATGTCAAGGTCAAAAAATGAATAGAGTTTGCGATTTATTAACTGGTGCCCCTGGCCAGAATCGAACTGACATCAAATCCTTAGGACGGATCCGTTCTATCCATTGAACTACAGGGGCAGTGCTAGTTATTAATCTAGCACATTTATAGCTTTTAGTTTACCCCTACTGCTTTTGCAAATTCCTCTTCGTCAAAACCTATCATAACTTGTCCATCTATATCTATAACGGGTACACCCATCTGTCCTGTCTTATCTATCATCTCTTTTCTTTTTTCTAGATCAGTGACTACATTATAATTAGTATATTTTATATTGTGAGCATTCATATAGTCCTTTGCCATATGGCAGAAATGGCATGTTGGGGTTGAATATATTGTGATGTTTTTCATAATTTTTTTTAATTAAAACTAATAGGATAAATATTATAACATAAAATATACAGGATATTATATAAAATTGAATATACTATTATAAAATAGTAAACCCCAGACCGAATTGTCTGGGGTGGATTAAGGCACTTATCCAATAGCCGTTAGTCCTTCTGACTCCTGCGCAGAGTCTCGTAGTCCTCGCAGAAGTCACAGATACGCTGGTGAACTGCGCCGACATCCTTCCACATCTGCAGGACTTGGCCAATGATGTAGCGGCCGAGGTTTTCCTTGATTTCGTAGAAGGCCTTGTCATGGCCAGTGAGCTCACCTGCCTTGTATCCCTGAGCCTCAAACAGGCCGACGAGCAGGGGGATGTTCATTTCCGTACCGACGCGGTCTGCCACCGGCAAGAAGTTCGAGAGCCAGCCAATGGTGTTATCGAGACCACTTTTGAGCATGTCGGGCAGGATGAGCATCCAGTGGTCAATGGCAGTCTGAGCTGATTTGATCTCACGCTCGTTCCGCACCTTTTCCATCTGACCCTCAGGTGAAAGCCGATACCGTTCGGCGTGCTGTCCAGTGATTTGCTCGAATTCCCAACCGATGGTAACGGGAGACTTCTTCGGCGTCGCCAAAAGCGAAATACCGTTAAAGTCGAACCGAATGCCACAGTTCTTCTCGCGAGCCAGACTTGAAGCGACTCGGCTTGCGTGGTCAATGTGTTGACCGCACATAACTTCCATTTTCAATTTTTTCATAATCTTTCGTTTCTGTGTTGGTTGTTTATTGTTGGTTAAATCTAGCTCTCAAAAGGCAACTTTTACCTTTTCGGAGCTAGATTTAACCATTTCAATGTTCTTAACCTTCTGATATAAGTATATCACTTTATAGACCATTTGTCAATACCTTAATTGTGCGGGTAGTGGTACGAAGTTGGAATCGTGATCAATTCTAAATCGTAAAGTTTTTATTCGATCAAAGTACCGTCATCATTTTTTGGCAAAAAATTCTTTTTACTCACGATCTTCTTTCCAAGGCGTCCCTCAATATCAACTCTTGCTTTGCCAGCAACTTCACCACCCTCCTTAGCGTCTTTGTGCATCTTCTTGAACTTGTCAGAATCTCTTTCATTGGTTAGCTTCATTGTGGTGGCTTCACCTAACATGGTTAAAATAAGCTCTAGGTCCTCCATGTGATCACGAAGATTATTTTCTTTAGATAAAGACTTATGTCTCTTATATTTTTGCGCTGTAAAATCAAACGTTCCTTTATAGATCTCGTCAGTCAAAATAGCGAACTCTTTACCATTTTTTAGTCCACGCGATTTCCACTCGTCTGTCAAAGTATTTCGAACATTTATACCACGCAACCTTTTATCAATCCAATCTTTTGGGTATCCCTTTCTTTCATAAATGACTTTGGCACGATTCACAGCAAGCTCCGGATCTTTAATTTCATCTATTCGTTCCTTACCAACTTGGGCTAACCATAGCTTGAATGGTTCAGCTTTAGGAGAAGGAATAGACTGGATCAGACGTAATATGTCAGCAACAGAGAAACAGTCAGTATCATATTTCTTACCATCAGCGGCCTTAAATTTCAGTTGTACGATTTTCTCGTACACCTCACTACCCTCGTTTTTCAGTTTAATCTTCAAATCTGACCAATATCTTTTTGGAATTGAACTGTTGGTAAGTGCTTCGACAACATCGATCACGCTCAAATACCATTGATCATTATGCCAATTTCTACGAACTTTCTTTCCTTCAAATATAGCCAAATGTTTTTCACTTTGTTCCATGGCGAAAAGTATATCATAAATATAAAAAGAAACCCGCGACCATATTTCATTTTGTGCGGGTAGTGGGTACGAAGTTGAAATCATCCTCACTAAGAATATAGCTTAAACTGGACAAAAAGAAAACCACAGAGGTTTTCTGTGGTTGGAGCTTGGGGTTGAACCTTACTCCTTTTGTGACAATTTGATCTCGGGAAGTCATCGTTCCCATGGTTCTGCAAACCATACTCACGCTTTTAGAAAGGTGACAACGATTAGAGCTTCTGAATTGAAGGTGGCTCTATCCTTCAGCATTTCACCCATTTGGCTGGTGCAAATCTTGAAGGAGTGCGTACAGGTCATTCCTGCCTTTAATCCGAAGCAGTTCCATCCGCTGATGTTCTGTTTCAAACTTGTGAGGCAGTGAACTATTCGCGACGAGAAATTCCAGTCCATCTGCTGCCATTGAAAGTGATTTTGCTATTTCTATTAACCGATTTTGTTGTTCTGCATTCATGATTAACCTTTTGTTGAGTGTTGATTTAAGCCGTAGAATTCAATGTTCTAGCTGTTAACAGTATAGCATTTATAACACCATTTGTCAATGCCTTGATTGTGCGGGTACGGGGAATCGAACCCCGATCTCAACCTTGGGAAGGTCGCATTCTACCACTAAACCATACCCGCAATTTATTGCTATTTATTAATGATACATTATCATAATCCAAACCATGATAAGAATCTATCAATAAAACCCATTTCACTTTTCTTTTGTATTTTTATTTGGCTGACACTCTCTGTAGTTGTAGATTCATCATCTACTATTACAGCTAGATATTCCCCTTCGCGTGCTACACGGAATTTGCTCCTTACCTCGGCTTCTATGCCTTTATCAGTCTTTAGATACTCTACACTTTGAGCCAGATTCTTCTCCCTATCTACTAATCTTTCTATTTCTTCTCTTTGCTTTATGAGATTATTGTAGCTCAATCTCTCTTTATTATAAGCTCCAAAAAGTGCTTTTATCAGTACAATAAATATTATAAAAATAAAAATAATAGTAATAGGAGAATACAATATTTTCTTATATTTATAATTATTTCTATTAATCATAAAGTATAGTATACTATATTTCACATATGTTATTCCATCAAAATACACAGAAAGTATTCAGAATACTAATGATTGTAGTAGGAGTGCTTATTATTATAAGCATGATCGCTCTATCTCTACCGATAGCTAGCTAGTCTGCCCTCATCATCTTTATAAAGACATCTTGGGGAATATTGACTTTGCCTATTTCTTTCATTTTCTTCTTACCCTTCTTCTGCTTTTCTCGTAATTTCATCTTTCTTGTTATATCACCACCATACATATGTTGAGTAACATCTTTTTTCATTCCTGACATAGTTTCTGAAGAAATAATGCGTCCTAGAGCCTTTGCTTGGATTTTCAATGTGAACATTTGTCTAGGTAGAATTTTATGTAATTTCTCAACAGAGGACTTTGCCTCCTCCTCTAATCTATTCCTAGAAACAACCCTACAGAATGCTGGCACACTTTCATCTGCTACTAGTATATCCATACGCGCCACATTGGCCTCGCGCAATTCTCCGATTTCATATGATATAGAAGCGAATCCAGAAGAAATGCTTTTTATTTCATCAAAGAAATTCCTCATAAGCTCGCGCAGAGGCATAATGAGTGAAAGTGAGCTCCTATGTTCTCCGAAATTCTCTGTCATAGAAACTATACCTTCATGTTCGAATACTGATTGCATTATAATACCGATATATTCTGGAGGAGTAATAATCTTCATATTTACAAGTGGCTCTAATACTTTCTTTATTTCATGATCTTCAGGGAAAAGAGCTGGGGAATATATTATAACTGTTTTACCATTTTTCAATTCTACATGATATGTAATACTAGGTATTGTTACGACAAGATTCAGATTGAATTCCCTTCTTAGTCTTTCTGTTATAATTTCTAAATGTAACATTCCTAAGAATCCACATCGGAATCCTCTACCTAGTGTTCCTGAACTTTCTTCCTCGTATGTGAAGGATGAATCAGAAAGTCGGAGTTTACCTAATGCTTGGCGGAGATTGGCAAAATCATCTTGGCTTTCTGGATATACCGAAGCCCAGACGACAGGTCTAGGACTCATATATCCTACAAGTGGTGCTAGACTATCTTCTACAGAAGCTACAGTATCTCCGACAGAGGCAATACCGGGTTGCTTTATACCCGTTACTATATAACCTATTTCTCCGGCAGAAAGACTTTCCATAGGTTTATTGTCAGGAGCGAATATTCCAACTTCTAATGCTTGGAATTTCTCATTTGAAACTTTGAAAAGTAATGGATCATGTCTCTTGACATTTCCATTCATAACTCTGACATAGACTATTACTCCAGTATGATTGGAATATTGAAAATCGAAAACGAGGGAACGGAATTCATCTGTACTGTCCTCTAATCTAGGACTGGGAACTCTCTTTATAACTTCGTCTAGTAGATTCTCTACTCCTTCACCCGTTCTACCAGAGACTTTCAATATTTCATTTTCATTACAAGAAAGTAATTCACAAACTTCATGTATAACTTCATCGACTCGAGCTAGGGGTGAATCTATCTTGGAAACGACAGGGATAATAGTGAGTCCACTTTCACGAGCCATATTGAGAGTAGTAAGAGTCTGTGCTTGTACACCTTGTGTAGCATCTACGAGTAATATAGAGCCCTCTACAGCCTTCAGAGCTCTAGACACTTCATAAGAGAAGTCTATATGCCCAGGTGTGTCTATAAGATTCAGAATATGATCTTTCCATTGCATTCTGACTGGTTGCATCTTTATCGTTATACCTCTTTCACGTTCTAGCTCCATACTATCCAGAACCTGTTCCTGCATTTTTCTCTTCTCAATAGTATGAGTAAATTCAAGCATTCTATCAGCAAGAGTGGACTTGCCGTGATCTATATGAGCTATTATTGAAAAGTTTCGGATTTTTAATTTATCCATAATGTAATAAACCATACTATCAGAAATGTAACCATCCTACAAACCTTCCTGATCTGGTACAACTATCTTTGCCTTCCAGATCTTATGATGTAATGTTTCATAGACCTCTACCAATTCTCTACTTCTGAGAAGTCGTAGTATTATAATCCATGCCATAATACCGACAATACCAGCACAGAAACCCTGTAGGAATACTCCCCAAGCCCTCTCTAGAGTAAAGAAAATATTGAAAAATCTAAGTGATATAAATGTTATATAACCCATTATCACAGAAGCAGCAAAGCTCTGGAAAAGAGTAGCGATAACTGGTCTAGTAAAACCTTTATAATCTTTTTCGAATATATGCCATAGTAAATAAGTATTTACCAATGTACCAATAGAGAATGCAATAGGTAGAACGAGTACACTAGTTCCAGCCTGGCCAGAAACTTTCAATAAGTCTTCTAGAAAGAAAGCAAGTATAGGATATGCATAGAAAGCTTTAGTAAATAAATATCCAAATATGACTATAAAAATAGCTGAAATTACATTTATAATTAATGGCTTCATGGTCTTACCCTCTGCATAATACGCACGTACGAAAAGTAGAATGAGACTCTGACCGACAACAGAAATAATAAATATTGCTAGAGTAGCAGCAGTGAGTCTTGTATCTGCCCAGTCAAATTCCCCCGCTCCATATATAGTACGTACTATCTGTGCTCTTAGAACGATAAAAAGTATAGTTACAGGTATTGACCAGAATATTATATGTCTAGCTGATTCTATCATTTTATCAATAAAGCCCTTTCTTTCACCTTCTATAAAAAATTTTGATAATGTTGGAAATATAGCAGATGAATAACTAACACCAATAAGAGATAGTGGTACAGATTGTAGATTATATGCAAGACTGAAAATAGATATAGAACCACCAGCCATAAGAGATGCCAATGCTATTAAAAAGAAAGTAGAAATCTGACCAGATGAAAGAGTGAGGGTACGAGGAAGAGAAAACCATATAACCCTATTTATAGATGACCAATCAATATTCCAAATTATTCTAGGAAATACACCTTTATTTAGAATAAACGGAATCTGTATAGCCATATGTAGGAATGCCCCTATAATTACACCGTACATTAATCCATATAATCCAAAAATTGGATACAAACAAATAATACCGAATATAATACCTAGATTATAAACAATAGGACTAAGAGCATATACGAGGAATCTCTTATGCATCTGGGTAATACTAGAGAAGAAATTGGAAAGACCTAGGAATATTGGTGATAACAGAAGTATTCTAGTAGATACTATCAATTCATGGAACATCACATCATCTATAAATCCTGGAATAAGAAAAGTAAGAAGTGATGGAGTGAAAATAAATACTATTATACTCGTAACAATAATAGCTAGGAAAAAAACAGAGAATATACTGTCTATGAACTTCCTACCATCATCATTGTTCTTGTGCATTCTTTCTATAAAGAAAGGTATAAGAACAGAAGCAGAGACTAGTGAAGCAATGGATACGAATATGAGATCAGGAATCCTAAAAGCAGAATAGTATATGTCTAGTATATGGGAAGCTCCGAATTCATATGCTAATATCTTATCTCTGATTAGAGCTAATATCTGAGAAAGAAAAGCAAAGAACGCCAGAAGATATGCAGCTTCATGTAATCCTATTATTTCCTTAGTAAAAATAGAGAATATTTTATTCATCCTTATCTTCTACCACCGCTTTCTTTGATGTGCTCTTTTCACTTACTGGAAGAGTCTTTCTCTTTTCTGGTTTATTGTCTATTGGTGGTTCAACATTGGCAAATGGTGCTTTGCCTGCTTTGAGATTATTCAATATAAATGCTACTTCTTGGCTATCTGGATTTGTCTTCAATAATTCTTCAAATTGAGCGATGGACTTTACGCGATCACCTACTTTCTCATAGGAAAGTCCTAGGAAATATCTAGCATTAGCATATTGTTTATCTATTTCTACAGCTCTTTCTAGAGCAGTAACAGCTTCTGTGTAGTTCTTATCATTGAATAGCAATAGTCCTAATTGAAGGAATAGAGTCTGATCATTTGGATTTAGCTGCGTTGCAAACTTGGAAGAAACTATTGCATCTTTTATCTGGCCATTGCTTACTTGTATCTGGGAAAGTAGGAAAACTGCTTCTGTATAATTCTGTTTCAACTGCAATGCATTTCCTATATATTGTTGTGCTTCTGTGAAATTACCATTCGTAGCTAGAAGTCTAGCCATACTTACATATAGAGCTGGATTGAAGCGGTTTATCTTTATTGCTATATTATAAGCATTTTTTGCATTTTCATATGAATTAGGAATCTTTAGGGATGAGGCCATATCAGATACCCTTGCTTCTGCGAGATAATTATAATAATTAGTTGGATCTATTTCTTGAGCTTTCTTTGTATAATCTATTGCATCTTTAATATAAGTAGATATTTGGTCTAATGATGTTTTATCTGGATTTGCCAATGTTCCGCTATTCTGAAGAGTGTTTACTAGAGCAGTTAATTTTAATATATTTATTTCAGAAAGAGCTTGATAATATACATCTAGCTTAGACAAAGAGAGCGCTTTTTTGAATTTCACTTCTGCTTTATTTGTATCACGGGAAGTATTCAATTCTTTTATTCCACTCTGGAAATATGATATAGCCATTATTTTCTTTGTATATAATCCTAACCATAATACAAAAAGTATTATCATTGCAATATACGTATATGGAGCAAGTTTCTTTAGCTTTAGGACAAGACTGGATGGATTTTGATTTTCTATCGTACTTTCTCCCATAAAGAGAGTAGATACGAATAGTCCAGTAAATATGAAGGTTATAAATAGTATTACATATGAAGGTATATATACTATATTCATAAACCATAGGAATAATGCAATAAAGAATGAGGAAACTATGAAGAATTTCTTGGAATTATCCTGTGAAGATCTTTTCAATAATTTTATCCCCTCGCGGATAAAGAATACAAAGAATAAACACCATAATATACCGCCAATAATTCCCTGACTGACTATATAAGTAGGGATCATTCCGAAACCACTAGTGAATTCTGTAGACCAGAATTGGGAAGGATTTATATCTTGGAAAGGCTTGAATTTCAAGAATTGATAACCGAAGCGATTTGGACCTGCACCTAAAAGTGGTGATTCCTTTATAGTTTCAGCAGTAATATTTAGAGTAAGTTGCCATGGTAATACAACTTCTATATGTTCTATCTTCATTGATTTAGATAGATTTGCAGTTATATTATTATTTTTCCATGCACCAAATACAGCTATTACTAGAACTATGAGTGAAAGTAGCGAGATCCTAGACCAAATACCCTTTAATCCTGTGCCATTTGGAATCTTTGTATAGTATTCATATACCATAAAGCCCAGCATTATAATGGAAATTACTATCCATAATAATTTGAAATTTATAGCAAGTAAAATAAAACCAGATACTATAAGAGAAGCATACAATATACCTTTCAATAATTTTGCCGGGGATAGATACTTTATTCCAAAAAATGAAATAAGACCGAGTAGTCCAGTGAATATAGCGAAATCAAGCCATTTACCGATGAAAGTTGCAGTAGAGAAAGAGAGTATACCAAAGTCCATAAATCCTACACCAGCCAACACTCTGATTAAATGAAATAATACTAGGATAATTGCTGAAGATAGAATAGCAATGTATATACTAAATATAGTGTTTTTATTGTCTTTTGTAAGATGCGTAACTAGGAAAAATACAGCAAACATCAACAATACGAAACTAGCACTAGTAATTTCGAATCCTTGACCGATAAATGATTTCATAAAATTAGTGCTTGTAAGAGTAGAGATTATGACTGAGATCACTAGGAGGATTATGGAATATATAATTGGATTCTTACGAAATTTAAAATCCCGGTTCAAAACAGAGGAAATAATACATAATATTGAAGAGAGTAGAATACCGATGCTCAATATAGAGACCTTGGCAATATCTGTGGGGAAATACGTAGAGGGTAAGAAGATAAGTGGGGAAAGGAAAATAGTAGCTAAAAGTATATAAAGTGATACTTTTTGTAATTTATTCTTACTAGTAGGTTTCGCTTCTGTTTTATTTTCAACTTTCTTTTCGACATTTTTCTCTACTGGAGAATCACTATAGTGTGTTGTAGGTAAATCCATTTTTTTTATTAATTAATTGTTATTAAATATTTAATTCCTATTATAACAAAAAGAAAAATAAAAGGGAAAGAATGATTAATCTATATCTGTAAATACGACAAGTCTGTCAGCATAATCTTGTTTAATACTATCCCATCGCCCAGAGCAAGTTATTAGGTTTAAATATGCTTTTTTATTATCTGATATGAAGATATCAGTAGTATCATCACTTTTTTTATAAATAACAGTTTTACGTACTATAAAAGTCAGTATTGATCCTTTTTCATCTTCTATATAAACCTTATCTCCAATATTCAATTTATGAAGATTATCAAATTCTGCTGGTATAGAATCTCTCCAACCATAATGTCCGATAATTATGGCATTACCTTTCTCTCCTGGTTTCGGCCCTAGATTATACCAAACGACTTTATTCTTATATTCTGGTAGATCTATTACTCCTGCTTTCGTAATACCTACAGACTCTAGGTTAGTATTTATATAGATTTCAGGAATTCTAATACGAATAGGTATCCCCACCTTATCCACCGGTTTATCCACAATCTTATCTACAGTTAATAATTCATTCCTAGTAATGAATGGTTTAAAAAAAAATCTATAATAATATTCCAAAGATTTCTCTTCTCTATAGGGGCAAAACCAGCTTTGGGAATTATAGGAATAAGTACGGGAATATTTGGTGTACTGGTTGCAATTGTTGTTGTAGTAGCAGTCGTTGTAATTGTAGTAGTACTACTCCCTCCACAGTTCACGCATCTACCCCCGCCACCACCACCTCCTCCAGTTGGTACTTCAGGTATCACAGTCGGTGGTACTGGAATATCAGCAACTAAAAATCTAACATTCAAACCTTGATTACCTCCACCAAGACTATTAGTATCATTCTGATGAATACTACCTGTATCACTTGCCACAGCTTTCAGAGTACCATCTGCCTGAACATCCTGGGATCTCGTTATATATGTAACTACATTCGCATAAGTATCGCTTTCTCCATTCATCATAGTTGTTCTAGAAAGTGCTATTGGATGTACTATACCATCTGGAGTAGTAAGAGAAGCTTGGATTTCTGTAGCATCACAGACTATTGGTCCACTATTTAGACCATTGAATATATTGACACTATATGAAATAGTATCGCCAATATGGACTTCTTGGAGATCAGTATAGAGACTTATAGACAGACCAGAACCTGTACAATCTGCTGGAGTCATATGTGCAGAGGTTGTATTTGTAAATGAAAGAAATAGCAATAGACTGTAACCGACGAAATATGAAAACTTAATGAAAATATTTTTTAACATACTTTCAGTATATACTCAATATTGACAAATAGATACTCTAATTGCTTTATGACACACATTTGGACTTATGCCTAATTTTGTATTTTAATTATATTTTGATTGATAAAATATAATCAAAAAACCTCCCTTTTGGGGAAGTTCTCTGATTTGACGTACCGATAAGCCGAATTCTGTATCAGTATCTCTTATATCTTGCGATATAAAGTCTGACGACAATCATTTATCTGGGATTGACTTTGCAGTCAACCTCAAGCGGCACTCCGGATTTCTCCGGCACGGCCTTGCACTGGGGTAAGGATTTTGCCGTTTCACTCCCACTGAAGGGACTCGTCTCTGTTCGCACCTCGTGGATTGCTCCAGGCGGGCGTTACCCGCTACCTTTCTGTTCATCCGAAGATGAACCAGTGTTCGGACTTTCCTCTATATGACTTACGCCATATAGCGATTATCTAGTACGTACCCAGTATTATACCACAATAAGAAATGTATAACAAGTATTATTCTACTATTTTATCCCCTTTTTTATCTTCTTTTGCATGAGCGCGTACATCTACCTCATAGCTAGTATTCTGTGATTCGAAGAAATTCACAAGTTCATAGACATCTGTAGCAGTAGTCATCCATTTTGCAGGATTAGTGACCTTGTAATGAGCTGGAAAACCGAGTTCTTCTAATCTCCTATCTGTAACGTATTTTACATATTGATTAACATAGTCTGCATTTAGACCGAGTATACCATTTGGGAAAAGATCTTTATTGTAATCAACTTCTCTGTCTACACCTTCTATTATTATATTTCTTATATCATTTGCAAAATCTTCTGTTAATAAATCTGGATTCTCTTCTAGAATATTGTGTATGAGATTTATACCGAATTTCAAATGTAGACTTTCATCTCTTAGAACCCAATTGATCATAGAGCCGAAATTACGTAATTGTTTCCTTTGGCGGAATGATAATGCAACCATGAATCCAGAATAGAACCATATTCCCTCCATTACAATATTTGTAGCTACAAGATTCCTGATAAAATCTTTCTTGCCTTCTGTAGTAGAAACATCGAGATTGATCTCGGTCATTCTCTTTAGGTATTTATTTATATAATTCTCTTTTGCCTTCATAGAAGGGATAGTGAGATGATGTTCATATACTTTCTCTCTGTCAAATGGGAAAGTCTCTAGAACATATTCAAATGCTACACAATGATTGGCTTCTTCCCACATCTGTTTTGCTAGATACAGATGACATTCTGGACTCTTCAGATATGGATATATACCAAGAGAAATAGAGCGATTGACAATAAGTTCAGCGGGGTTGAAGAATGCCATGAGGAATTCTACTGCATGCTTCTCATCTTCTGTCATATTTTTCCAATCATCTAGATCTTCTTTCAAGGCTATTTCATGAGGAAACCAAGTGTTTCTTACAGCTTGATTATATAGATCATAAGCCCATTGGTATTTTATGGGATGCAAACTTGTATCTTCTGGTGATGGTCGTCCTATAAGCATATATTTATATAGTTAATTTTATGATTTTAATAATGATTAAAAAATTTTATTGGCAACTATCGCATTGAGCCCTCTCTGCTGGATCTATAGGGCAGACTTTCGCAGTATCTTTTTTCTTCTCTATAATCACAGATGCAAGATCAGTGAATTTATTTGGAATATTGGACAATATCGGAGCAGGGATTGATTCTATCTTTTTCTCAATATTTATTTCTTTTTTTATTTCTAGAATTACAGTTTCTTTCACTTCTATACTATCTGGAACCCTGTCTGTAGTAACTGATGCAAAGCCTTTTTTCCCCAATTTCTCTGCTTTATTTACCTTTATGGTACTCTGTTCTGCTGTATGTCTAGGCTTCATATGTAGATAATATGTGGACTTTAATCCTTTTTCCCATGCACTCATATATATATCCATTGTTTCATCTAGATCACGAGTCTCTAGATACATATTTCTAGATAATGCTTGATCTATCCATTTCTGTGCTCTAGCTGCAACCTCTATATATGCATATGGAGATGTAGTAAACGATGTTTTATAAATATCTTTTATATATTGAGGTATGCCATTTATAGTGGCAATATCTCCTTGCAATTCTATTATCTGTTCTCTCACTCTCTCCCAGATTCCCATATTTTTCAAATCCTTTACTAGATTATGATTCAAGTCCAGATATTTACCTGAAATTTTATTCCTAGAGAATACCTGAGCAAATCTCGCATCTATACCTGGAGTAGTTCCAGCTACGAGACCTATATTGGCATTTGGAGCTACTGCCATTAGAGTTGCGTTTCTCATTCCTGTTTTAACTTTCTCTCGGAGTAGATTCCAATTCAAACCTTTATGTTTACTATCCTTCACTACTGTAACTTTCATACCACGCTCTCTTTCTAATTTCTCCATAGAATCAATCGGAACTTTACCCTTTGACCATTCTGATCCATTGAAATTCTTATACGATCCTCTTTCTTTTGCTAGATTAGCGCTTTCGTCTATTGCCATATAGCTTACAAATTCGAATATTCTATCAGCAAAGTCCCATGCATGCTCACTATCATAGGCCATACCTAGACGCTCTATAGTATCTGCAAATCCCATAACTCCGAGTCCCACGGCTCTATTTTCTTTATCACTTTTATTGGCCTCTGGAATAGAGAGGATATTGATATCTATAAGATTATCTAATTGGCGAATTGCAAAACGTACACTTTCTTCTAATCTACCCCAATTCACTTCTTTATTATTGACATGAGCAGCGAGATTCAATGATGCTAGATTACATACTGCTACATTTTCTTTATCTTGTGGGAGACAAATTTCAGTACATAGATTAGACATATGTATAGTACCGGTATTGTTATTCAATGCACGGAGGTTTATCGCATCTTTCCAGACTAGCCATGGATGTGATGTAGTCTGTAGAGAGACTAGGATCTGGCGATACTGTTCAGATGCTGGAACCTTTTTGAAAACTCTTAATTCCCCCTTTTCTGCTTTATCTACATAGTATGCATATCTTTTACTAAATTCTTCTCCATAGAGTTCATTCAGATCCAATGTTTCCTTTGGATCAAACATATACCAGAGATCACCTCTCTTTGCACGCTTCATGAATTCATCTGAAAGATACACAGCGGTATTGGCTGTTCTCATACGTAGATAGTCATCGCCAGCATTGTTCTTCCAATCAACAAATTCTGCAAAATCTATATGCCAGTTCTCCATATAGAAACATAGGGCTCCTTTTTTCTTTCCACCACGCATAATAGCTCTAATTGCTGTATCTATAATCTTTGCAAATGGAGTAGGTCCGCTAGATACTCCACCGAAATTAGAATGTAGAGGAGAACCAGTAGCACGGAGTTTGCTTATAGATAATCCTATACCACCAGAATCTTTGGAAAGAAGCATTACATCTGATACTGTCTTTGCAATATGTCTCATATCATCATGGATCTCTAGTAGAAAACAATTAGAAAGTGAGGGTTTGGTAGTACCAGCACCGAGATTTGTTGATCCTCCAGCTATATATTCATGTCTAGACATTTTCCCATAGAATTTCTTGGCATATTCCGTAGGGTTCTTCTCATTGTAAGATAGTCCCATAGCTATACGCATAAAGAAGTATTGTGGAGTTTCTAATGGATTTTCATTTGTATCTTTTATGAAATATCTATTGATAAGTCCGTCTAGTCCAGCATATTGGAACAATTCATCTCTTTCTACGTTTAAAGTGTTAGCGATTTCATTCAAATCGAATTTATCCTTCATATCTGGATGCAATCTATTATTCTTTATACCTTCCTCTATATATTTGAAAAATCCTTCCTTGTGCTTTATTTTCAAATCTTCTGAACTGTCTTTATCATAATCCCCTATAACTTTTCTATATATAGTCTTTAAAAGAAGTCTGGTGGCAATTCTATCAAATTCTATATCTTCTTTTATATTCTGTACGGAAGCATTGATAGTGGCTTTATCCATCTCATCTGTAGTAATGCCATCATATAGTGTGAGATTGGTCTCTGTAGCGATCTGTGTGACTTTTGATATTGGATCCGTAAGTCCAGCACAAGCACGCTCTATAGAGCGATTGACTCTATCAGCATTGTGAAGTTCCTTGGTACCATCAGCTTTTGTTACATATATAGGCATGATTAAGAAGATAATTAATAAAATTAATAAAAAAATTCTGCTCGACTTTTTTTCAAAGTAGTATTATTTTACTCTTCTAATCTCTAATAAGAAAGTGGATAACTAGTGGAAAACTCATTAAGCAATGAAAAATTATTTATACAAGGTGGGATTGAAGGTAATTCCTATCCTTAGCTTGTTTTTCTCTATAAAATCAATATTTCCCTCTATTACATAGAGACTATCTGTTTTTGAGTAAAATGTTTTTGGGAAAGTATTAGGATATATATTATTTTCCATATGTATAATATTATAGTTTTCATCTAACCAGATAATATCTATTGGAAATTTCATATCTTTCATCCAGAAACTATATTTACCTGGTCTCTCAAAGGTAAAAAACATTATTGTATTATCTGCAAGACTTTCCATACCACTTAAACCTTTTTCACGGAGAGCTTCAGTATCTGCAAATATAATATTTAGATCTTTATTTCTAATATTAGATGAATAGAAAATAGAGAGGGTTATGAAAATAAGAATAAGTATGGAGATGGTGTAGCGAGATTGCATATGTATATATTATAGCAAATAATAATATAGATGGAGTTTTTTATTCCTAATTTAAATTTACTTGACAAATTGGTATATTATTGTATATAATAGCATAAGAATAGCTGCCGAACTGTTCTAGACTGCATGAAGTATTTTTGTAGGTCACAAGCCTACAAAAATGGGCTACAACCCCATGGTCTAAAATGGCATTGAAAGGAAAAGTTCTGTGAAAATTACTGACAAAGAAATCGAACGCCTGATGCGCGTCGTCGACGAGAGTCTTCGCTTGTGCTGGGAAAAGGTAATGATTCAAGGTCAGAGCCTGCTCACAGCTAAGCAAAAAAGAGAGAGCGCTCTCGCCCGGATAGAACAAAACGATAAGAAGAGCAACCGTATCCAGAAGATAATGTTTGGGCTCGGAGCCATCTTTATCTTGGCCATCACATATCCTTCCAAGTGGGGTATCGTTGACCCTGTCTGGGTTGCAGTGATACGGGGTATTCCGTTCTTGATGGTCATTACATGTGTCGTCTGGTTGTGGCGCTTAGATAACAAGAACCAAACCGCTCGACAAAACATCTCCGACTGCGACGAAATATTTGCCCGACTTGGCAGATCAGTCGATTCGCTCAATTGCCTCGGCCGAGGTAATCCTTACTGGGATGTAATTGACAAGCCGCAAGTTAGAGAACGACTGGTTCGAGCGGCTTACAGGATTCTTGATGCGCAAGCAGACTTTGAAACGATCCGAATCGCTCCGGATGTAGCTCGCTTTAGCGTCATTCATGCGGGTAATTGGATTGAATATTGCGAAGAAATATTCGATCAAATTTGGAACGTTGCGACGCATGACTTCGATCTGGCGCTTGATAAGGGAGAGATCTTCAAACAAGCATCCGCGCAACTCGCGAAGGATAATGCGGAAAGAGCTACTGCGAACAGCTAATCTTCAGCACTTCCGAGATTGAAGTAATCTCGGCCTCGTATGTATTTACGAAGCGACAGTAGGTTGATGAACCATATCGCACCCCAGACAATTCGGTCTGGGGTTTATTGTTTATTTATTTCTTTAATAATTTCTTATTCTCTGATTCTTCTAAGTAATTATCCTTTGAAATAACACTCTTACCAATTTCTTTCTCTGTTTGCTTCCTAGCATTTCCAGCCACATCTCCACCTCTTTTTGCTACTTTTTTGTTTTTGTGAAATGTATTTGGTTTTTCTTTCTGTGAAATTTCAGTCGTAACCCTTTCACCAAGCATTGTAAAAATTAATTCCAAATCTGTCATATGATCTCGTAGATTCTCCTTATTCAACTCTTTAAGTTTCTTATATTCACTCGGGGTAATACCAAAAGTGGCTTTTGATATTTCTGCAGTCAAGATAGCATAATCACGAAGAGTAGAAACTCCACGCTCTTTCCATTCATCTGTTAGGTTCTGTCGAATCGCTATACCACGAAGCCTCTTATCAATCCAGTTTTTCGAATATCCTTTTTTTTCATAAAGCTGCTTCATTCTTTCTTGGGCTAATTCAGGATTTTCTATTTCTTGAATTCTTTCATAACCAACCTTGGCCAACCATCTTTTGAATGGTTCAGCCTTGGGAGATGGTATAGATTGTACAATACGTAAAATCCCTTCAGTATTAGCACAGTCAGTTTCTCGCATTTTATTATCAGAAGCCACTAATTTCAACTGTTTACAAATTGTAAACAGTTCAATTTCATCTTGTCTTTCTAGACGATTTTTCATCACCCCCCAATAAATACGTGGATTATTTGTATTAGTTAACACTTCTATAATATCCACAACAGAAAACCACCATTCATCATTATGAATAGTTCTACGAATCTTCTTTCCTTCAAATAATGCAATCTTTGTAATTTCCTCCATAACTATAATGATAATAGTAAAAATGAATTTGTGAAGTTCACAGTAATAGATAGTTATGCTGTAAGATAGTAAATTTTAAAAATTAAGATCTTTTAATCTTATTTAAAACAAAACTAGCAAAAACTATTTGGAATACGTAAAATAGTTGTGCAAAGTACTCCAGAAAAATTAAAATGGAACTCTGAATAATTGTACTACTTTGTAATCCCTCTTGAGAAAGGAACCCAGAATAGACACCTAGAGAAAAAGCCATTACTGAAAAGGCGATAATCGCAATAGGTAGAACAAGTAAGATCTTTTTAGGAGAAAGCTTATAGATAAGAACCTTTCTGATTATAATAATGCTCCAAATTAATAAAACAATCGAAAGAATTGAAATAATCAAAGAAATAATCCCTATAAATGCATTATTAGTTTCAAAAAAAAGTGATGATATTCCTAATATTCCTTCAATAATAAGTAGCACAAAATAAAGTTTTAAACTACTAAATAATTTATTATTCGTTTCCATAATATTTGATATTAATTTGTTTTTCTAATACTAGAATTGTATCACAAATTGCATATACACATTATTTCAACTGCCTACGATTAAATCGTTCCAATTCCCCACGAACTTTTTGTTCCATGTCCTTGCGGGATATATTGCCAGAATTCGCTAGAATTTCTTTGTCATTCAATACCAGAAAAGCATCCAGTTTTTGGATCTAGTCTTTCATATACATTACACGCTTTTCTACGCTCTGCAGTTCTGCAAAAGACAAGAATTGCTCGACAAGTAAGTTCAATCTTTTCAATTCCAGTTCCTCCAAATAATTCTTTGCGATCTCCGCTTGGTCACGTGTGATAACCTCACCTTTCCAACTCATAAGGCCCATATTTGTTTTATTACTATCAATCCGTTTAACGACAATTTCCGTAGCAGTTAGACCGGTGATTGCGTAATGAAATTTATTTTGTACAGTTGCAAAAAATTGCTTGGCGTAATCTAATCGTGGATTATAATCTGCACTAGTTGCAAAGACATCTCTAACTTTTTGATAGAAGTTTGCTTCTGAAGTTCGAATTTTTCTGATCCGATCTTCCCATTCTCCAAAATATGTTTTATGCACTCTTCCATCAGATAAACGCTCATCATCCATGACAAATCCTTTTATGATGTATTCCTTTAGTTTCTGGGTTGCCCAGATGCGAAATTGGGTACCCCGTAATGAACTGACGCGATACCCGACAGAAATAATGACATCAAGGTTGTAGCAATTGGTGGGTTTTGTGATCTTGCTAGAAAATTCGGAATTTCCGAATTTTCTCATAGTTTGTTCCAAAATAAGCTCATTCTCACTATAAATATTCTGGATATGTTCATTTATAGTAGATTTTGACTTATCAAAAAGTTCCGCCATCTGATCTTGAGTAAGCCAGACAGTATCATTCTCAAGCCGAACATCAATCTTAGTCTGTCCGTCTTCGGTATTATATATAATTATTTTATTATTTTTCTCCTCCATAACTATAATGATAATAATAAAAATGGATTTGTGAAGTTCACAGTAATAGATAGTTATGCTATAAGAATCTATTTTGCAAAATTTTTGCGGAGGGTGAGGGAGTCGAACCCTCGATGAGATTTCTCCCATACCACCTTTCCA
>CAYOER010000004.1:0-48521 GCA_964403205.1 uncultured Candidatus Saccharibacteria bacterium
CAGCTTGTGCATTGATAAGCATCTTGATCGGCTGTTCGCCGACTGCAGAGGCACTTCCTGTAAGAGCGAAGTGGCTCTGCGCGTTGACACTAACATTTGCGATCGGAATCTGAGCAATTCCACAGCATTGTTGCTGTGCGACGAGTCCAGTGACACTTCGGTCCACCTTATGAACCAGAAACCCTTTTGAGCCCACGCCAGGAAGTTTGAAAACTTTTTCAATCGCCTCACCGACAGTGATACTCGGTAGGTCAAGTGCTTTCAACGCGAGATTCCGTCGTATTAACCCGAACGTCTTCTGGGGCATATTCGTGAGAATCTGTTCCAAGTTCAGTTCGACGGGTGTTGTTCCATTTTGAGTATCCAGAACGACAACGTTTCCACTACCATCAATTTCACCAAGGACTTCGCAGTTAACGCGCTCGCGTTTGCATATCGACTTGAAAAGCTCGATCTGCTCCGGCCTGATCAAGAGTCCGTATCCTTCTTGGAATTCGGCACTCCAAATTTTGAGAACTGACATCGTCTTGTCGCCAAGCACGATACCACGAATATCGATCTTGCCACCAAGTGGCTCAAGCAATTCCGTGAGGACATTGCTCGGACCGCCGGCACCTTGATCGTGAATGCTTGAGATGGGATTGCTGTCTCCCATTTCGACGCAGGCCCGAATGACCCGATTCGCCCGATTCTCCATCTCTGCGTTACCGCGTTGAACGGAGTTGAAATCGAGCGTCTCAGTGTTCTGACCTTGCATCATACTCGAGGCTGAACCTCCGCCAACCCCTATGGGATAGGCGGGACCGCCGATACGCACGATGAGTATTCCAACTTCAGGTGTTTCTTTGGTGATGTGCCCGTCAAACAAATGACCTACACCACCGCTATAGAGGATCGGTTTGCGAGGCTCGCGCCATTCATTTCCGATTGTCTGACCGAAAGTTCGAGTAAAGCCCAATGTAAGGGGTTCCCCGAACTGATTGCCGTAGCTTGATACGCCGTTGCTGCCCTCAATGAGAATCGAAAGTGGCGAAGCGTACTTCGACGGCTTGTCACTGCCGACAACCTCTCCTGGAATTTGATATCCGGGAATAAAAAGGTTTCCGACAAAGTAACCAGCGACGCCAATGCCAACGATCCCTCCACGTCCGACTGCTGAATTGTCACGTATCCGTCCGCCTGCGCCTGTTTGGGCACCAGGAAAGGGCGCGACGAATGTCGGATGGTTATGCGTCTCCGCGGTGCAAGTAATATGAACCAGCTTTTCCAAGATTCGCATTTCCGAAGGATTACCCGGAGTGACTGGTAGGATCAGACGTGCGTCGAATCCCTTGATCACACCGGCATTGTCTCTGAAGGCAACTAAGCTGCAGTTGTCGCTACCAAGATTTTGGAGTGGTCGCTGAACGATCTCAAACAATGTCTCCGGCATTGGTATTCCGTTGATGACGATCTGGCCTTTGAAGTACCAGTGCCGGCTGTGCTCACTGTTCGCGTTACCCAGCTGGAACAATTCGACATCGGTCGGATTCCTACGAAGGACTTCAACAAAAAGATGCTGGTAGTACTCCATGTCCCAGGCATCCATACCAAGGCCGAGTGCACTGTTCATCTCTTCGAGTGCTTCTTTTCCGCGACCTATGAGGTCGATCACTCGGACATCTTCCGGTATGGTGATAGTGTCAAATGACTTGATACCTCCTGGTAAATGCTGTTCTGTCATTCGATCACAATTTTCTCTTAGAATATCACCATGAAATCCATAAGAAGCTTTGTATAAATGAGTGCGTTCAATTCGAGTAATTCGGGACATCCCCATATTATGGCAAATCGAGACAGCATTCGACGAGAACGGGGTCTCGATAGAAAGCCGGGGTCCGATTTCCACAAATCCCTTGATATGAGATTCGGTTCCTGTGTTGCCAGGCTCGAACGTTTCTGCAATAAGCCATTGGAGCTGTTTGAGCTCCGACTCAAACAATGGGCATGTGGTTTCAATATAGAAACCAAGTTCCAAACCACTGTTAATACGACGGAAGATACTATAGATCATAGGTTTCTCTTATTGTTTCTATTGTTTGTGGTTTTCAAAAAACAAAACACCTAGATTAGGTGCTTCCAGTCTTAATATTACGTATAAATAGGTTTATTGCAAGAAAATGCCTTAAAATGTTTATATAGAAATAAGCGGTCTTTTTTCAGAACCGCTTACTGTGACGTTAGTGTCGTTCGCTTCATGAAAAGCATTCGATTGGATACCCGGCAGGAACTTCGAGGGAATCGGGGTTTATTCCGTCCCACTTGATGAGTCCGTTCACCACCATACTGGTGATTTTTGGCTGATGAATGTGCTCCTGCTGATTGACTCTTGTTCCGATCGTATTTGACGTATCGTCGGCGTTGATCTTGACGTTACACCGGAAGAAAACCGGTCCGCGATCATATTCTCCGGTGACGAAATGCATCGAGACTGCCGAGTGTGTGATCTCGTGCCGTCCAAACGCAGCCATGACAGCTTCGTGGACATGATGTCCATAAAGCCCCGGCCCACCAAAGTCCGGCAAAGGACCCGGATGGATATTGAAGACTGTCCGCGAATTGAATCGCGTAGCCGGATCGAGTCCAGTTACAAGCTTCAGCCATCCGGAGAGAGCAAAGAAGTCTGCTCCTGATGCCATTGCAATAGCCTGATAATCTGCAGGACCCCATGGGCCAGGGAAGGGATAAAAATCTACATGGAGTCTTGAGGCTCGCTCTCTGACCCCTCCATTCTCATGGTTACATACCACTCCTACAATCTGCGCCTTAAGAATCCCTTGATCGACTGCTTCGACAAGCTTTTCAAAGCCCGAACCGCCACTAGTTTTTGAACCGCTGGCAAAAACTAAAAGTTTTGGTGTCTCTAGGTATTTATTCACTAAGCTCATATGTTCAATTGTATTGTTGTTTCTGCTAATCTAGTGAAAGTATTGATTAAAAATGAATTTTTTGCAACTCCCAAAATTTTATTGCCTTTTGTCAAATAATAGGTAATATTATGGCTAGAGCTTGAACATCTAACAAAAGAAAAGGAGAACCAAGTCATGAACCAGAAGAAAGTACTGCTCGTTGGTGGCGGTGGACGAGAACATGCCATTGCATGGAAGCTCCGTCAGTCACGACGTCTCAGCAAACTCTACGTTGCCCCCGGTAATGCCGGCACAGCGCAGATCGCGGAAAATGTTCCGTTGAAAGCAACGGACATCGATGGCCTCTTGGCCTTCGCACTCAAGGAAGAAATCGAATTCACGATCGTTGGCCAGGATGATCCGCTCGCGCTCGGCATCGTCGATGCATTCCAGGTAAAAGGTTTGATCATTTTCGGTCCGACCAAAGCAGCCGCACAGATTGAAGCATCGAAGGTATTCTCGAAACGTCTAATGAAAGACTGTGGCGTGCCGACAGCGTTGTTCGATGTTTACATGGACCACGTTCAAGCCCTCGAGAACGTGCGCAGGTATTTTGCTACGTACTCCGGGCTACCGATTGTCGTGAAGGCATCAGGCCTTGCTCTCGGAAAGGGAGCGTACGTCTGCCACGATCTTGTAGAAGCTGAAGAGGCTCTCGACGAGGTTATGGTGAAGCGTCTTCACGGAAGTGCCGGCGATGAGGTCATAATCGAAGAATATGTAGGCGGACAGGAAGTGTCCATCCATGCGTTCTGCGATGGCAAGTCGTTCAAGTTATTTCCGTCAGCACAGGATCATAAGCCAGCATTTGACGGCGATAAAGGTCCAAACACTGGCGGAATGGGAACGATTGCTCCAGTCCCGTGGTTTAACGGCCACGATGCTGTGAGTGAACAGATCGTCGGTCCGATTCTCGGCGGACTCCGTGAAAAAGGCTCGCCGTTCGTCGGACTGCTTTATCCAGGACTCAAGATGCCGGAAGCAGGACCGATGGTCCTCGAGTTCAACGCTCGGTTCGGCGATCCGGAAACGCAAGTTTACATGCGCCTTCTGAAAACCGATCTTATCGATATCTTCGAGGCTTGCGTTGAAGAGCGACTCCACGAGATTAATGTCGAGTGGAATCCTGGCTTTGCTGCCTGCGTCGTGATGGCGTCTGGCGGATACCCGTCGCCTGACTACAAGAAAGGTTTGCCGATCACTGGTATTGATAACGCCGAGATTCTTCCTAGCGTAGTCGTGTTCCATGCAGGGACCAAGCAAGCTGACGGTCAGCTCGTCACATCTGGCGGACGTGTCCTCGGTGTCACCGGTATTGGCGCAACACTTCAGGAAGCTCTTGATCACGCTTACAACGGCGTCGAGTGTATCCACTTCGAAGGGATGCAGTACCGAAAGGACATCGGTGCGAAATCTATCGGTGTGTGAAGATGTCCTCATTTGTAAAAACAATGCCTGCGATCTAAAAAATCGCAGGCCTATTTTATTTGCCTTTTATTAAATCCAGAGTAAGATAATCACAAACACTGAACATTAATCAAACCTATGAATATGACCCATGCGAGTACTGGCGTCAATTACGATGCCATGGATCCACACAAACGTAAATCGCTAGAGGCTGGTACGAGAACCAAACTTCTTGGAGTATTTTTATATATAAAAACAGCGCCAGACTTTGCTAGTCTAGCGCTTAGTGGAAACATCACCACATGAAAATCAAACAAAGAGACTATCTGGTGGTTGCCAATTCTGACTACTGAAAGCCATAAAGCGAATAGTGAGGGGTGCCGGACATTCAACGAAAACATTGCCGATATGCCATGTTTCTCTGAATCTTTTCATCAAATCCACGAGTTCGCCATGTTCATCAGATAATCCATTATTCCTGTAATTATTCCCCATCCGTATCGCCAAGGCCATCAGATAGTTGTTGACGAAATCGTAAAGTTCTTCATATGTACCATGTTTCAGCACATGATACATTCGAAAGCCGAAAATATCCCTGAACTCCTTTGTCTTCTTACGAAGAAACACAGCTTCGCCATGTCCCACCCGTATCCACCTAGGGAAAAAGAAGACCCTGATGGAATAGACCAAGCCGTGAGCAGACAATACATCTTCTGCTTGTACATCCATCCTGTTTACCTTAACCAGATACCGTCTGATGATTTTAATATCCATCTGACACCTCCCGTGTTGATTGTTGTACCAGTTCTATCTATTAGATTTCTATAATAAAAAAAGCAAATTGTCAAATTAAACCTTGAGATACCTTCTCACAGATAGATAGCTAGAGATAGCGCCGAGTACTATACCAGAACCCATAATAACTATGAATATCTGGCCGAAATTGGATAAGAAATAACCAGAAAAAATATTCATTATTATTCCTAGATCCTTTGAACCTTCTATACCAGCGATCTTTACTATTGCCATATCACTATAACGAGAAAATACGAAAAGAATTATAAGAGTAAGTATTCCAGAGAAAATGCCATACATTATTCCAGACATAACGAAAGGCCCTCTGACATATGCGTTTGATGCACCGACAAGCTTCATAACAGATATTTCGTCTTTTGAACTATATATAACTAGACGTATGGTGTTAAAAGTAATAATAATAGCTATTATTACAAACAATATAGCTATGAATGATCCTGTCTTTTCTGCAAAAGGGATTATTCTACCGAGACGGTCTATAACTAGTTTGTTTTGATTATAATTTATTTTATCTATTATATTACCACCGTCTTTCGAAAGAGAATTCTTGCTATCTAAGAATCTAGTAATACCGGCATATTGAGAAGGTTCTTTGGCCTTTATATTGAGAACAGCTGGAAAAGGATTATCCCCTATTTCATCTAGACCTTGTAGTATAAGAGTATTGTCTTTCCACTTATCTTTGAAATTAGACAATGCCTGATCACGAGAAACGTATTCTACTCCTTGCACTTCTGGAAGCTGTTCTATTGTTTTCTTTAGACTCAATATACCTGCTTCTTCTGCAGTCAAAGTGAAATATACATTTATATCTACTTTATTCTTCACTTCTTCTATGAGAGTTCTACCGAATACACTACCGAACATAAGCCCACCAAATGCTGAAAGAGAGAGTGTGAGTATTATGATAGCAGCAAGGGAGAGAAATCCTGTTCTCCAAAAGTTTATAAATCCTGTTTTAATTATTCTTTTTAAATATGTGAAAATCATTTTATTATTATTTAATCTAGAGACTATATTTACCTTCTTTATCATCTCTTATTATTTTACCTTTTTCCATAGTTATTACCCTACCCCCTACTGTATCTACAACACCTTTATTATGTGTGGTCATGAGAATTGTGGTGCCAAGTTCATTTATTTTCTGTAAAATCTTTATTATTCCATAGGTATTGATAGGATCTATACTCCCAGTAGGCTCATCTGCGATTATTATATCTGGCTGATTAACTATTGCACGAGCGATAGCTACTCTCTGCTTCTCTCCACCAGACAGCTGATGCGGGAAATTCCACATTTTATCTCCGAGATCTACAAGATCGAGAACATATGGCACATCTGATGATATTTCCTTATCCGTATGACCAGAAACTTCCATTGCAAAAGCTATGTTTTCATAAGCGGTTTTATTGAGAATTAGTCGGAAATCTTGGAAAACTGTGCCGATACGCCTACGGAGCTTATTCATCTCTTTTCTCTTCAGATGATGTATGTTTTTTGATTCAAAAAATACAATGCCATCGGTAGGACGATCTTCAGCTATAAGCATTCTTATAAGAGTAGTCTTACCAGCACCAGAATGTCCGACAATAGTTACAAATTCATTTGGTTCAACGGTAAAACTGACATTGTCTAGGGCAATGCTTTGATCTGGATATACCTTTGTAACTTTATCGAAATAAATCATGATTTGATTATAACATAATATCCTTTTCTGCTTGTAGAAATTCTTCTATATCACCTTCCAGAACTTTGTCTATTTGAGCTGTTTCTACTCCTGTACGATGATCCTTTACCATCTTGTATGGATGCATAACATAAGAACGTATCTGATTCCCCCATTCTATAGAGGTAGTAGAGGATATCTGCATACCTTTTTCTTTTGCTATTCTTTCTTCTTCCATTCTTTTCCAGAGTTTGGCCTTGATAATTGAGAAGGCCTTCTCTTTGTTCTGAGCTTGGGAACGTTCACTCGTTACATGTACAGATATTCCTGTAGGTTTATGCACTAGTCTTATCGCTGTTTCCCTTTTATTGACATTCTGTCCTCCTGGACCGCCTGATTTTGCAATAGAAATCTCTATATCATTTTCTGGTATTTCTATATCTTTTTCTTTAGCTTTTTCAAATTCTGGCAAGATCTCGACTAGAGCAAATGAAGTATGCCTCTTTTGATTTGCATTAAATGGAGATATGCGTACTAACCTATGTACACCGCTTTCATTTTTTAGAATTCCATATACACCCTTTCCTTTTATTTCTAATGTTATATTTCTATAACCACCATGATCATTTGTATTTTCATGAATAATAGATATTGACCAACCTATATTATCAGCGTATTTCTTATACATACGGAGTAGTATCATAGCAAAGTCCTCTGCATCATCTCCGCCAGCACCAGCCAGAATAGATAGTATTGCATTGCCTTTATCATATTTCCCCACTCCTTCTAGATCTTCTTTTAGCTTTTTTATTTCTAATATAGTATTCTGCGCCCTATCTTTATCTTCCCAGAAACTGGGCTCATTCATGGAGCTTTCTAGATCATTTATATTCTTTTCTATTTGTTCTTTATTCACAACTATAGAGTATCAGAAATACTAAATATTAAAAAGGATGCTACAATTACTATATATAATAATATTACTAAGTATTTTAAATTATAAATATGCAAAATAAACAATTATTGGATTATATAAAGCAACAAATACAACAAGGTGTTGTTATTGAGGGTATTAGATCAGCATTGATTAGAAGTGGTTGGAATGAAAATGATGTAAATCAAGCATTCACTGAATTGAAGGTAGAAATGCCAAAAGAGACCCCTGTTCCCCCACCACAATCAAATCCAGTACAAGCTAATCCAATACAGAGCAATTCATTCACAACTCAAAGAGCAAATCCAAAGAATAATAGCAGACTGATATGGGAATTATTAATACTTGTTATATTGATTGCAGTAGGAATTGTTGTCTATATACTTAAACCTGACATAATTACTGATCTTATAACGAATCTCAAACTTTGAGCCGAATATAGGAATCGGACCTATATTCCTACTTTACGAAAGTAGTGTTCTACCATTGAACTAATTCGGCAATAAATACAATTATACTGTATAATTATAAACATGATAGAGTTCGATGAAGATAAACAAAAAAGAAAAATCAGTGATCTACTGAAGCGTGAAGAAGAAGAACTCGTACAGCTACTCTCTGCTAAATACGGCATAGAATATATTGACCTCTCTGTTATATCTATAAACACAGATGCACTGAGATTAATAAATGAAAATATATCTAGAGAAAATAAAATAGTAGCCTATGCTCTGATAGATAAAAGAGTAAAGATAGCGGCAAGGAATCCAGAATCGCCAAAAATAGCAGAGATATTGGATGATTTGAAGAAAAAAGGATATGAGCCGATCATGTCTATATGTTCAACAGCAAGTCTTATGAAAGCATGGAATGCATATAAAGACCTTTCATTTGCTTATGAGACGAAAGCCGGTTCGCTAGAGATATCCAGTGAAGAAATAGATAATCTAATAGAAAAAACTAGAAATCTCCCTGCTATCATTACCCTTCTCGAAGATACACTAGCAATGAAGAAAAGTTATAGAGTTTCTAGAATCCTAGAAACCATAATAGCTGGGGCATTTGCTATTGATGCATCAGATATCCATATAGAACCAGAAGAAACGTATATAAGACTCAGATACAGACTAGACGGTGTACTCATAAAGATAGTGGATTTCGATATTGATACATTCAATCTCCTTCTTTCACGTATAAAGCTATTGTCAGGATTAAAATTAAATATAAAAAAGAATTCACAAGATGGAAGATTCAGTATTCATGTAAATAAAGAAGATATAGAAATACGTACATCTGTTCTACCAGGTGCCTATGGAGAATCCATAGTGATGCGTCTATTGAATCCAAAGAGTATAGGTGTACCACTAGAAGAACTCGGTATACCAGAGAAACTACTCAATATTCTCTTGAAAGAAGTAGATAAACCAAATGGCATGGTACTCACAACAGGACCTACAGGATCAGGAAAGACCACTACTCTGTATGCATTTCTAAAAAAAATACATAATCCAACAGTAAAAATCATAACCATAGAAGATCCGATAGAGTATCACCTACCAGGCATAGTACAAACTCAAGTAAATGATAAGGGATACACTTTTCTAGAAGGACTACGCGCGGCAGTGAGACAAGATCCAGATATTATAATGATCGGTGAAATAAGAGATAGTGAAACAGCCGGCATTGCGGTGAACTCTGCTCTTACTGGTCATCTAGTTTTCTCTACCCTACATACAAATGACGCTGCAGGTGCATTCCCTAGACTCATGGATCTCGGGGTAAATCCGAAACTCTTTGCCTCTGCTATCAGTATATCTATGGCACAACGTCTAGTACGACGTCTATGTCCAGATTGCAAGAAAGAAATACAATTAGAAGGTAAAAATAAAAAAAGAATAGATAAAGTGATCAATACTATATACGATAAGACTCAAATACCAAATAAAGAATTGGAAAACAATAAAATATGGCAGGCAATGGGCTGTGAAAAGTGCAATCAAACTGGATATAAAGGTAGAATCGGTATATATGAAGGAATATTGATGAATGAAGCAATAGAAAAAGCCACCGAGTATGGTGGTAATGATAGAGAAATAGCATTAGCGGCAGTACCCCAAGGTATACTCACTATGGAACAAGATGGGATAATAAAAATATTAAAAGGGATGACTTCTATAGAAGAACTTGAGAGAGTTGTAGAAATAAAAGATTAACTTTGTAAATCAAAAAACTAGTACTTGTCAATTGAATTTTAATTAAAGAGTAGTAACATTGGGCTTATAGAGATGGAAACAAGATCGGATGCATAAATCTCTAAGCAATACTTTCAATGCGATCACCAAAAGTTAAACATAGTCTCTAGGATGACCCCAGTACATATACACAAGGTATATAACCAGAACGTCCCTGATACTATGTCAGATAACTAGAGTAAACTAGCTATATTGCTTAGAGATTTATGGATCTGATAAGTGCTATACTATGACTATCTTACTGCTTATTGGTACACAGACAGCTTAGCATACTTTGATTACTATGTCAAGTAAAAATACAGAAAAAAACAATAAAAACAACGATACTGGATACCTAGACCAGACACTTCGTCCTATAAAATGGGATGAATATATAGGTCAAAAAGGTATAAAAGATAATTTGAAAATACTAATTGGTGCAGCGAGAGAGCGTAATCATCCACCAGAACATATACTTTTCTATGGTCCACCGGGATTAGGGAAAACGACATTGGCTCATCTTATTGCAAAGGAAACAGGTTCACAGATGAAGGTTACATCTGGACCAGCAATACTTAAAATCGGTGATCTTGCCTCAGTACTTACCAATCTTTCCCATGGAGATATACTCTTTATCGATGAAATACATAGATTAAATAAGGCAATAGAGGAGGTGTTGTATCCTGCTATGGAAACAGGAAATCTAGATATAATCATAGGTAAAGGCCCTTCTGCTAGAACTATTCAATTAGAATTACCATCTTTTACACTGATAGCTGCAACAACGAGAATAGCCATGATATCCTCCCCTCTTCGTTCACGCTTCTCTGGTGGAGTTTTCAAATTGGAATTCTATACAGAAAAAGAAATAGGAGAAATTATCAGTCGTTCAGCAAAAATACTGAAAATAGAAATACATAACGATGCGATAAAATCTCTAGCCGAACGTAGTAGATTCACCCCTAGAACAGCAAACTATTTCCTGAAACGTTGCCGAGACTATGCACAGATGAATAAAAGTAGTCTTTCAAAAGAAATAGTAGATAAAGCATTGACTATGCTTGGAGTAGATAATCTAGGGCTAAACAATGCAGATAGAGATATATTGAAAACTATGATAAATAAATTCGGCGGAAGGCCAGTGGGGTTAAATACCATAGCTGCTGCCCTCTCTGAGGAGCAAGAAACAATAGAAGAGGTCTACGAGCCATATCTCATACAGCTAGGTCTTCTAGAGCGTACATCACGAGGAAGAGTGGCGACAGAGAAGGCATTCAAGCATTTAGAGATAAAGTCTTTAGATAAATTATTATAGTTTAATATTATTTTATTGGGTTTTTTTATTTATTAGATTTTTTAGAAATAGATTTAGATCAATCTTTTTACTGTATTCTTTTGCTATAAGAAAAAGGGCTTTGAAAGTTTGTGACAAGGCACTATCTTGTATATGCACCAAACGCTCTGTTTCATAATCTACCAATAATATATCATCACGAAATATGAATATATCTAAAGGAAAATCCATAAATTCATCTGGTAAAACATAAACTATGGTTAATCTGTCTATATGCGTAGAAATTTGCCAAATTGGCATTTTATCAAAAAGACTTAGGACCGATTTTGCAATTATTCCTTCTATTATTATTTTTCTTTTCTTTACTGTATTATGAAAAAAGGACAAAAATTTTGCGTCTATTTTCTTTAAAATATTTTTGGAAATGCCAGCACCTTGTATTGACAGTAAACGTTCTGATGAAGTAAGATCCAATATTTTCATAAAAGTTTTAGTTATTTCTGACATACCAGAAATTACATTAATAAAACTATTTTGGAATGATTCTAGAGAACAGTTTTCTATAATGTCTAGATTTTTCCTATATTTCCACCTAAAATGATTACAATATTTAACTTTATTAACTAATTTTCTCTGTTCGAGTTTTCTTAAAATAAATGAGGTTGTGGATTGTGCTAATTCTGCCTGTTTAGCTATTCTACTAATCTTATATGGCATAGTTAATTGCTGTAAAATATTGAGAACAATGTGTTCCTTTTTGGATAATCCTAGGGCTTCGAGGGTAATGCGTCTCATAATCTAATATTAAAAGTTAACAAGATTATTGTCAACTTATTATGTATTATGTATTGATATACCTTGGTGTATATGATTTTATCAAGTTATATTGGCATAACCGTTTATTAAATATAATAATTTAAATAGAAAGGAAAATCTTATGCCTAAAAAAAGAATAGGATTGACACAAAGACATGATGATCTTGTAGCATATCAAATGAAAGCCTATGAGCAGAGACGCCAAGAAGAGACTGCTAGAATTATGGCGGAAACTGGAGCATCATATTTAGTGGCCTATAAACTTTCAGAAAAAGCAATG
Source organism: uncultured Candidatus Saccharibacteria bacterium (assembly GCA_964403205.1). Lineage (GTDB taxonomy): Bacteria > Patescibacteriota > Minisyncoccia > Phycocordibacterales > PALSA-1337 > CAIOGI01. The sequence goes on from CAYOER010000004.1 coordinate 12,393, forward strand.
GGTGGTACTGCTGGTAACAATAACTATGTCTGGCCATTCATGGATGATTAGTTAATAGAGGAATCAGACAGGTGTTTGATTCCTTTTTTATTGTTTAAAATACTTTAAAAGTTAAAATAATTATAGAACAATAAATTCTATCTGATAAGTTTACAGAACATTTTCGAGTGATAGAATTTGGTAATGGAAACTACAGAACTACAAACTTTATATAGAACATTTGAAGACATAAAACATATAGAAAACGGTGTTGAATTTTGGTATGCTCGTGAGCTATATCCCCTTCTTGGATATACGAAATGGGAAAATTTCGAAACTGTAATAGAAAAAGCAAAGGAAGCTTGTAGAAAATCCAAATCGAATGTGAGGGATCACTTTCCTGACGCCAGGAAGCTAATAATCGTTGGAAAAAACACAGAACAAGAAATATCAGATATTAAAATGACCAGATATGCATGTTACCTTACTGCAATTAATGGTGACCCACGAAAAGAACAGATAGCATTCGCACAGGCATACTTCGTCATTCAGACAAGAAAAGTTGAACTAATTGAGCAAAGAATGGAAGAATTTGAAAGAATTAGCGCAAGAGAAAAACTCACACTAGCCGAAAAGGAACTTGCTATGGTGGCTTTTGGTAGAGGTGTCGATGGTCGTGGAATATCTGAAATAAGAAGTTTTGGTGATAAAACATTATTCGGAGGAAGAACAACAGAAGATATGAAAAGGCGACTTGGTGTGGAGAAAAACACACCCCTCGCAGATGCATTACCAAAAGTGACAATATCTGCAAAGGAATTTGCGACAGCAATTACTACTGAAAATACAAAGAAAAAAGATCTTCAAGGAAAAAGTAGTATACTTAATGAACATGTAACAAATAATAGAAATGTTAGAAGTGTATTAATTAAATCAGATATCTATCCAGAATCATTGCCACCCGCGGAAAATATAAAGAGAATGCAAACAAGACATAAGAAAGAAATCGGAGAATTGGAAAAAAGACAGAAAAAAGAAATAGAAGAAGCATTAAAGAAATTAAAAGTAATTAAATAAAACCATGTCAGGACATAATAAATTTTCAAAAATAAAACATCAAAAAGCTGCAAATGATGCAAAGAAAAGCAATGTATTCGGTAAACTCGTACGCTTTATCACAGTAGAGGCAAAGAAGGCAGGTGGTAATATGAAGTCCCCAGGTCTCACCCTAGCTATAGAGAAAGCTAGGAAAGAAAATATGCCAAATGACACCATAGAAAGGGCGATAAAGAAAGCGACAACAGACAATAGCGCCGCTATGGAAAGCGTAATATATGAATCATATGGACCGGGCGGAGTCGCAATAATTATAAATGCTTTAACAGATAATAGAAATAAGGCTGCTCAGGAAATAAAAGCTATTCTTGTAAGACATGGTTCAGAGCTAGCTGCCCCAGGTAGTGCATCTTGGGCCTTTACGAAAACTCATGATGGTCTAATGGCAAATAATACTATGCCACTGGAGGATGCTGATATAGAGAAGCTACATGCTCTAGTGGAAGCATTAGAAGAAAATGATGAAGTACAAGATGTTTTCACAAATGCTGAATAAAATATTATGAAAATTTTAGGAATAGATCCTGGATATGATCGCCTGGGTATAGCGATCGTAGAAAAATATGGAAATGAAAAAGTAATATATTCTGAATGTTTTGAAACTTCTTCAAAAGAGATCTTTACAGATAGATTGAGAAAAGTCGGTATGAAAATAAGGGAAATAATAAAGAAATATTCACCAGATATTATGGCTATAGAATCTCTGTTTATTACAAAGAATCAGAAGACAGCAATGAAAGTCTCTGAGGCCAGAGGGGTGATAATGTATGAAGCGATCTGTAAAGATATACCGATATATGAATACACTCCCCTACAGGTAAAGATGGCAATAACAGGCCATGGTAAAAGTGATAAAACCCAAATAATAAAAATGTTACCTCTATTGGTAAAGATGCCAAATAATAAAGCTCTAGATGATGAATATGACGCTATAGCTATAGCACTTGCCTGTATAGCATATGAATCAAAAAGTTTTCCACAGGTGAGGTGATTTGCAAAATTTTTAGCATTTTGTTACAACTATTGAAACATAATAATTTGTAAAAAGATTATGCCAAAAACAAAACAAAAAAATATAGAGAGTATAGGTGAAGAAAAAATAATTAATATTGATATAGAAGATAAAGAAATAGATCCTGAAGTTCCGATAGAAGACGAAGAAGATGCAACTACAGAAGAAGATGCGATACTAGATGATGAGGAAATAAATCCGTTTGGAGATAAATGGGAAGAATAGTTGTATTTATTATCCAACTATAATCTTTATAAATCTCTTTTTACCTATACGTAAGACTAGATCTTTATCTGCTTTTATATAAGGGTCTTTTATTATTTCATCTGTTCCTATTACAGATACAGCATTCCCTTCTATCAGTCTTTTCCATTCATTGTTAGAAGCAACTATTTTTTCGTTTATTATAGAATCTTTCAAAAGCGAGTCTTTTTGTATTGAAATTACTTTTATATCTTCAGGTATTTCACCTTTCTTGAAAGTGTTTTCGAAATTTTTAAAAGCTTTCTTTGCTTTACTTTCTCCGTATATCATAGATACTATCTCTTTTGCTAGAAGCATTTTCTGCTCTTTGGGATTAGAAATTTCTTTTATCTTTTCTATATCTATATCAGTGCATAGTTCGAATCCAGAAAGAATAAGATTATCATTCCAACTCATAACTTTACCGAAAATATCATCAGGACTCTGGTCCATACTGACCATATTCCCTTCTGTCTTACCCATTTTCTTCCCTTCTGAATCGACGATGAGCTTCGTCGTTATAACAAATTTCTCTTTGTCTTTCAATTTTTTCATAAGATCACGACCTACGAGCATATTGAAAGTCTGATCATTACCACCTATCTCAGCATCTACATCCATAGCTACAGAATCATAGCCTTGCATTATCGGATAAAGAAATTCATGAATATATATTGGCTTACTTTCTTCCATCCTTTTTTCGAACATATCTCTTTTCAACATCTGTTCAACAGTCATAAGGGAAGTCAATTCTAAAACTTCTTCAAAAGACATTTTTGCCAGCCATTTTGAATTAAATTTCAATAAAGCTTTATTGTCTCCCGAAAAAGAAATGAATTTTGATGCCTGCTTCTTATATCTTTTGCAATTATCCATGATCTGCTCTCTAGAAAGTCTTTTTCTTGTTGCAGTTTTATCTGTCGGATCACCGATCATACCTGTAAAGTCTCCTATCAATAATATTATCTGATGACCCATTCTCTGAAATTCAGCAAGCTTACGTAAAGGTATTATATGACCGAGATGTAGTGTCGGTCCTGTAGGATCTATACCTAGATATATAGTAATCTTATCTCCTTTTAGAAGTTTTGATTCTAAAAATTCTTTATTTGGAAATATATTTTCTATACCACGAGAAAGTATTTGCTTTATATTTTCTTCATTATACATGCACATAATTTAACATGTATGGTACAATTTTGCTATGTCCAATCGTAAACGCCCATGGTGGCTAAAACATATAAAAGGCCTTATAGTCCTTGCAATATCGCTATTTTTCATAGTTTTAGGAATAGGGACTATATGGTTTTCTACATTGAAAATCCCAGATCTTAGTGCCTTTGAAGCGAGGAAGGTGTCTCAATCAACAAAGATATTTGATAGAACTGGACAAATACTACTGTATGATGTGCATAATGATACAAAAAGGACAGTAGTACCGTTTACAGAAATATCAAAATACATAAAAGACGCTACTATTTCCATAGAAGACATAGATTTCTATAATCATAAAGGAATACAGCCAAGTTCTATTTTGAGAGCTGTTATTGCCAATATTCTAGGTGGTGGTTCCCTACAGGGTGGTTCTACTATCACACAACAGGTAGTGAAAAATTCTATTTTGACACAAGACAAAACACTAACTAGAAAATTGAAAGAATGGATACTTTCTCTAAAAATAGAAAAGATCTTAGAAAAAAATCAAATATTTGAAATATATCTCAATGAAAGTCCTTATGGTGGGAATATCTATGGTGTAGAAGAAGCTAGTAAAACATTTTTTGGTAAAAGTTCAAAAGACGTAACAATAGCAGAATCTGCATATATAGCTGCTATTCCACAAGCTCCAACATTCTATTCACCTTATGGTAAAAATAGAGATAGACTAGACGCTAGACAGAGATTGGTTCTAGATAAAATGAAAACTTATGGATATATAGGAGATGATGAATATAAAAATGCTATAAAAGAAAAGGTTAATTTCCTAGAGAGAAGCGCCTCGGGAATAAGAGCTCCACATTTCACTATGTATGTGAAGGATTATCTTATAAATAAATACGGTGAAGAAATGGTAGAAGAGGGCGGTCTGAAGGTCATAACAACTATAGATTATAGTATCCAAGAGAAAGCAGAAAGTGTGATTTCCAAATTTGCACCGACATTACAAGAAAATTTCAATGCAAGTAATATGGCAATGGTAGCTATAAATCCTAAAAATGGAGATATAATCTCCATGGTTGGATCAAAAGATTATTTTTCAAAGGAAATTGACGGGAATTTCAATGTTGCAACTGCGTACAGACAACCAGGATCAACATTCAAACCTTTCGTATACGCAACTGCTTTCATGAAGGGATATACCACAGAAACTGTTTTATTTGATGTAAAAACAGAGTTTTCAACAAGCTGTACTGTAGAAGGACTTCCAAAACTAGGTGTTGATAGTAAAAAGTGTTATTCACCAGAAGAATACGATGGATTATATGAAGGACCACTTACTATAAGACAAGCCTTGGCACATTCTAGGAATATACCTGCCGTAAAGGCTCTCTATCTGAGTGGTATCAAGGATTCTATCGCAACAGCGCAGAGCATGGGTATAACGAGCCTCACAGAGCCAGATAGATATGGTCTTACTCTGGTACTAGGAGGTGGAGAAGTGTCATTATTGGAATTAACAAGTGCTTATGGAGTATTCGCAAATGATGGTATAAGAAATCCATATAGATCAATACTAAAAGTGGAGGATAGTACAGGAAAAGTCTTGGAAGAAGCAAAGGATTATCCGAATCAGAGTATACCAGGTGAAATAGCAAGACAAATTTCTGATATTCTCTCTGATCCTAAAGTAAGACTTTCATATCTAAACCCTTATGTAGATGCTATAGGTGGCAAACAGACAGCAATAAAGACAGGTACAACAAATGATTATAAAGATGTCTGGATAGAAGGCTATACACCTAGTATCGCTGTGGGCTTCTGGGCTGGTAGGAATGATAATACACCAATGCAAAAGAAAGTTGCAGGACTTATAATAGCTCCAGTATGGGGCGCATTCATGGCAGAAATAAATGATTATATACCTAGAGAATATTTCAAAAAACCAGAACCATTATCAGAAGATCTTAAACCTTCATTGAAAGGAATATGGAAAGGTGGTGTTTCTTATAAAATAGATAAAACTTCCAATAAACTAGCTACAGAATACACTCCAGAAGAATTAAAAGAAGAGGTAGTTGTAAACGGCGTGCATACTATTCTACATTGGATAGATAAAAGTAATCCAAATGGCCCAATACCTACAAATCCACAAAATGATTCTCAATATGAATATTGGGAATATGGTGTGAGAAAGTGGTTTGATAATTGGAGGATGAGCAATCCAGGCTTCATAGAATCATCTGTTATTAATATGCCTAATGAAAAAGACAATGTTCATACTCTAGAAAATTCCCCAAGAGTAAATATATCCACACCGATTCAAAACTCTATATTGAAATTAAGGATAAAAACATCTTTAGAACTATCTGTTGATAGTAAATATCCATTGATTAAATCAGAATTATATGTAAATGATAGATATATATCTACAAATAGTACAAATCCAAAATCAATACCATTTATACCGGTAGACGTGGGTATGGCAATAGGTAGAAATGTTATAAAAGTTATTGTTTACGATAATGTATTAAACAATGGAGTATCAACAGTAGATATTATGGTGGAGGATTAATTTATATCAGAAATACTATTTCCCTCAATTTTTTTATTAATTTCCTTTAAGATCCTAGCCTTTTTAATAAAAATCTCACTTTTTTCTATAGAAGATAGTTTTATTTTCAATACTCCAGATGAAATATTAATATTTTTTATATCAATATCTATCTTTGTTATGTCTTTTATTATTTTAGCTATATTATCTCTATTATAAATTTCTTTTACAGCTCTGTTTCTTATTTTGTCGAAAAAATTACCTATTTTCTTCATATTATCTATTCATCGGCATGACAATATATCGGAAAGTTCTATCTGATACTGGAGATATTATCATTGGTTTATGCATTCCATTCAGGGTTAGAGTAACGCTATCAGAATCAATAGATTGAAAACAATCAATAATATATTTGTAATTGAAATTAATATCTATAGTCTCCCCTGTTATAACAGCGTCTATAATGCTCGTATTTTCCCCTATATCATTATTTTTTGTTCTTATCTCACATTTCTTCATAGAGGGCACTTTTATATTAACCTGATTGAATTTATCAGAAAAAATATTTGATAATTTCAAAGCATTTACTAGATCTTGCTTTAGAACTGTTATATCGGTTAGGCTTTGTTTAGGTATTATCTGTTTATAATCTGGGAAAACACCGTCTATAACTCTAGATGTGAGATATATTCCATTATAAGTAAAGGATATTTGATTTTTTTCTAATTGAACTTCAACATCTCCACTTACTTTCTCTAGAACTCTTATTATTTCTGTAATATTTTTATACGGAAGCAAAATCTGGCCGAAATCCTTACTTTTCCTCATTTTTATTTTCTTTTCAGCAAGACGGAATGAGTCTGTAGCTACAAAGATAACAAATTCATCTTCGCAATATATATAAACACTGGATAATTCTGGTTTTATACTAGAAATTGATGAGCTATACCATGTTGATTTCAATCCTTTTACAAAATCTGATGCAGAAAGTGTAAATTTATTATCACTTTCAATACGTGGAATATTCGGGAAATCTTCAGTAGATAAAGTTTTTATTATTCCTGAATTTTTAGATGTAATAACTTTTATATTTCCTTGATTTTCTTCTATTTTAATACTTTTTTCATTATCTGAAGTGCTATCTATGAAAGATGAGAAAACCTGGCCTGGAATAGCAACAGATCCGCTTTCTTCAATTTTTGCAGGTATTTCTATTTCAATACCTAGATCTAGATTGGTTGATATTATAATTAAAGAGTTATTTTTATTTGTTTCAATTAGGAAACAAGATAGAACAGGCAGAGTCATATTCTTCCCTACTATATACCTAGATATACCCACTGCTTCTTTTATTTTTTCTTGTGAACATTCTATTCTCATAATTTTGTATTTATATAAATAAAGATTACTATTATTATTAGTCCTGTGGATATGTTGATAAATGGTTTATATGACTCGGTGTATGGTTATTTCTGAATCCTAAACTGTTAATAAATAAATAATAATTTTTCATATCTTTTTATTTTTATTTTCTAAATATTTTTTTATGTTACTTTTTAACATTCTTTTAACAGTTTATTAACAATGTTATTCACAGTTTTTCTACAACATAGAACGTATCTGTGAAATCTCATCTACCAAGACTTGATTATTCTTCAAATCTTCTTTTATTTTCTCACAAGAATGAATAACGGTTGTATGATCTCTTCCTCCTATTTTATCCCCTATTGATGGGAATGAAACATTCAGATCTTCTCTAAGTATATACATAATCACTTGTCTCGGCTTCACAACCTCTTTTTTTCTTGTTTTATCATATACACTTTCCTCACTTATATTATAGAATTCTGAAATAATTTTTACTACATCTTTTATAGATATATTTTTCTTTGGTTTTGTGCTGTTTTTAATTAAGTTTTTTACTTCTAATATAGATAGAGGCCTCTTTTTTAGCTGGGTTTGGCAAACTACCGCATTTATTACACCTTCCAATTCCCTAACATTACTCTCTATATTCTCTGCTAGATATTCCAATACAGTGTTTTCTAATATTATATTATTCAATAGACTCTTTGCTTTCAATATAGCTATTCTAGATTCTTTATCGGGTGCCGGTAATTCTATTATCATTCCTGCATTGAAACGAGATTTTATCCTATCTTCTAGACCGGGTATGAAATTCGGATGTTTATCACAAGAAAAAACTAATTGACGATTGCTTTCATGAAAAGTATTGAAAAGATAGAAGAATTCTTCTTGGAATTTGTCTTTACCAGAGAAGAACTGTACATCATCCATGATAATAACATCATATTTCCTATATTTTTCCTTGAATTGTTGGGCCTTATTGCTTTGTAAGGCATTGAAATATTCAGATCCGAATCTCTCTGATGTAAGATAGAAGACTTTCTTATCCGGATAATCTTTCTTTATATGATTACCTATTGCTTGTATTAGATGTGTCTTGCCGTGTCCTGTATTCCCATAGATGAAGAGTGGGTTATAGGCCATTCCAGGGCTCTTCACTACAGTTTTAGACGCTGCATGGGCTAGTTCATTGAATGGTCCAACAACAAAGTTATCAAAAATGTATCTTGGATTGAGATTATCATCCCTATTTATATAGAAATCCTGCAAAGGCATGGATATTGTGGGTGTACCATTCCCTTTTTTACTTATACCAGCTTTCTTTTCCCCATCTTTTGTTATTATATATTCTAGAGATCGGACTTGCTCATCTATTTTCCTCAAGGATCGCAATATAACATTATGGAATTTCTTATAAAGCCAGTCTTTCGTGAAGGAATTAGGAACACCGAGGTATATCACACCCTCTTCCTGCTTTATTAAGCATGTATCTTTGAACCATGTAGAGAAATTTGCTTCTGATACAGCAAGCTCTATCTCTACCAAAGTATTCTCCCAGAGTTTTTCTTGATCATTCATTTTGATAAATCTCTTTGATAAAAATAAAAAATAATACTATCAGTATATACTTGTTTAAAAAATATCAAACTTGTGTAATGCGAATAAATATGTTGATAACATGTGGATTGTGTTAATATCTCTAAAAATATAAAAATCTTGCCTTTTTATCAATCGTAATGTATGCTTTCTCTATTATGTCATTTACATATCAACCTAAAAAAAGAAAGAGAGCTCGTACACATGGATTCCTAGTCAGGAAAAAGACCACAGCTGGAAGAAATGTTGTGAAGAGACGCAGAGCTAAAGGACGAAAGAAAATAGCTATTTAATATGCTTCCTAAAATAAAAAGGCTAAATACAGCCCTTTTTAAGAAAGTAATAGACACAGGCAGAAGTCTGCATTCTGAATTATTTATAATAAGATCTGTAAAGGACAAAAGTCTTTTAAAGTTTTCTGTCTCTGTACCAAAGAAAATATCAAAGACAGCTGTCCTTAGGAATCAGATAAGGAGAAGAGTATATACTGCTATAAGTTCATTCCAAGATTTAAAAGAAGAGAATATGAAAGTTTTATTTATAGCAAAACCTGCAATACTAAAAATGAATACAAATGAAATCAAACCATATATTAGAGAAATCTTTGTTAAATTGGGACTTTTAAAGTAGAATAGCTATATGTTTTCATATCTATACCATTCATTCATCTTTGACCCACTATATAATGGATTGATTTTTCTTATGGATTTTCTGCCATGGATAGATGCAGGTATGGCTATTGTTATATTCACTATCATAGTCAGACTCATACTATTTCCCCTTTCAAAGAAAGCCATAGTCACGCAGATAATGATGAAGAAAATAGAGCCAGAAATAAATAAGATAAAGAATAGTATGGTAAATGATCGCCAAGGTCAAGCTCTAAAGATGATGGCACTGTATAAAGAGAAAGGAATCAGCCCATTTTCAAGCTTTTTCTTTCTTTTGATACAATTACCCATTATTTTTGCTCTTTATTCAATCTTTATAAATTCTGGATTACCAGATATTAATACATCTATTCTCTATAGTTTTATTAAAGAACCAATAGTAGATATGGATTTCCTCGGTATTGTCGATATTGGTATGAAGAATATACCACTAGCCATAATTGCAGCTATTGCCCAGTTTGCACAGCTACACTACTCTGTCGGTATAAATAAGAATAAGAATGATGATAAATCAATATCAAATCCAAAGAAAGAGATGAATCAAATGGATATAGCACAGAATATGACAAAAAATATGAAATATGTTTTTCCAGTGATTATCTTTGTAATATCCTATCAATATGCTTCTGTTGTAGCTTTATATTTCATTGTTTCCAGTCTTTTCACTCTTGCTCAGGAACTATATGTGAAGAAAAAGCTATCTATTTAGGTCCAGTGACCATAGATTAAGGTCGTTTTTATTAATAAAGTATAAGAAATCCTCTTTTGTATCTAGACCAATATCCGTTACATCTATAAGACTCTTTGAAAGTGTGAGTAGATCTGCTAATAGATGAACTTCTCCAGTATCTGTATTGAGATACCATATTTTATCAATAAATGAAATATTACCCTTATACCAATCATCAGGATATACACCCTCTGGGAACTCTACCGGTACAGCACAATATATTTCATTTACTCTCAATTTACTCCATACACATTTATCAGCTAGAGTTTTGAATATTATTGATTGTGAAGAATTATTCTTTACATTATATATGAAACTAGAGATATTCTTTGCATTACTACCTGCTGAAAATAGTATATTCTTTGCATCAGGACTTGCTTTTGCTGATAGACCTATGATTTGGCCTAACATTTTCTTTACCATTCCTGTCTTTATATCTATGAAATAGGAATATCCATAGGAATACCCAGAAGATTTTGTTGTTGCCATCAAGGTATTCTCTTCTGGCCAAGAAATATTTACCTGTGTTATGGGTGTATTCCAGATTTTCGTCTTTTTACTTTCATCAAATCCAGATACATAGCCTATTCCTGTGCCATCTTCAAGATTGAAAGTGAATATTCTATCCCCTTTTGGTGATACAGCGACCTCTTTTATACTAGAAGAAATTATCCTACCTTTTGTTTGATATGGAGTTCTGTCTGTTGTTGATCCTGTATTTGTCGATACTTCTATTTTTCCATAGAGATTTGTGACTATATCTGTTCCCTCTTTTATATATCTGAGTATTGTAGCATCTAGATTTTTATTCCAATATCCTTCATAGACTCTAGCTATTGTTGTATTGGATATTTTCTCTACAGACTCTCTATCACTCTTTGCTTCATAGATATGTCCTGTACCACGATCTATGTATCTTACTATAGTAGAGTCTACTGTAGAGCTCGCCATATACCCCGCTACTGGTTCCTGGCTTATACGTCTCAATATTGGCATCTCTACTATATTTTCTACTGGTACTTCTTCTTTAGTAGTTGTCGCTTTTTTTATAATAGGCTCATCTGTTTTAACTGTAGATCTATTGAAAGGATTAAATCTCTGCACTAGTGTTGGTTCTGTATCGTCTGTATTTGTTTCTGTTGGTGTATCTGCTGTGAATAGCCAGAAGGCTATTCCGGCAGTGATGATGATTAGTATTATTAATATAATTAATATTTTTTTCATGGATTAGTTACTACTTTGTGGTGTATTTATACCTAATACTCCTTGTATTGCCTTTACTCTCATCTCTTTTAATGTTTGATATTCTTTCATAAGCTCATTATCAGTTCTATATCCAGCTCCCAGACTATCAGGTTTTGAATAATCTTCTAAGTCTTTTTTTAAATTAGGTTCATAACGACTTCTCATTTCTGGATAGTCTTTATATTTAAGATAGGATATTATATCCTTAGCTATTCTCTGTTCTTCTTTAATTTGTTCAATATAGAAATTTTTTCTCATAGATACCATTGTTGCATTTTCATAATCATTCAAGGTTTTCAATTTATTTGCATATTCATCTAGTGAATTTATTTGATATAGATAATCATCTAAAGCGATTTTACCAATATCTGTCAATTCCCCTAATTTACTTGTATTAGGGGAATCAGTTATATAGTTTCCTGGTTTACCTAGATAGATTATTGCATCAGAAAAATTGTTTGATCCTCTATAAACAGCAAATATTTTTATAATTTTTGCTTCATTTCTTTTTAGCTCTGACTTGAATGATGCTAGATTACTATCTTCTTCTGGAGTTAAACCCTCGTCCTCCTTTTTCTTTTCGAGGGCATCTATGCTTTTCTGAATGTCTATATTTAGGTTTTGTAAATTACTTACTTCAGCTTTATTTACTTCATTTAATTTTTGTATATCTTCTCCTAATCGATCAATAAATTTATTTACATCACCTATATCCTTTATAGCTATCGGCGGTATAGTCGTATTTATCATTACCAATCTTGGATCTATTGTACGCAATATTAAATATGACACTAGAACCCCAGCAAGACCAAGAACTGCATTAGTAATTGTCGCTTTTCCATCCATCTTTTTTATTGGTGATTCACTTATTAGATATTGGAAACCACCCCAGATTATCATCACTACAGCGAGGAAGGCAGCTAGTGCTATGGAGAATTTGAATACATAAGCTATATATGTATTTATATTTATTTTCGGTATCGTTTCTCCTGTTGTGCAGTTATTCCCTGTTCCCTCTATACATGGTAATGGCTCTAATAGAGTATATTCATCTGCTTTTACTATAGAGAAGCTAGTACTGAAGCTTATTATTAAAAACATTATTAAAATATAAAATATTTTATTTTTCATTTTTATTGAAATTTAATCTGATACTTCTACTTGCTCCTTGTAATATATCATCCAGATTTCTTATTTCTAGATTTATAAGAGAGCTTCCACTGGTATCGCCTTTAGAGCGTAGTGTAATAGTCTGACTTCTGGAGAGATCTGGCTTCTCTAGATTATTAACACTCCATACATATGATAATGGTGAATTCTTATTATAAATATTGAAATAATATGGTGCAGAGACTACATTGATCTCTTGGGCATTCAATGATTTATTTTCATTCAAAGCTTTATTATACAATATTCCATATACTGGATTTTCTTCATAGAATATAATAGATGGATCTATTGGTTCTAGAGTTAAATATGCACTAGCTTTTTGAGATCCATTTTTTGTCTCTATTTCTACCTCCAATTCCAATGGTCTGGGTGTATCTTCTTTTATTATTACTGTCTGCTTTCCGTATCCATTTTGATCTTGCATTACTTTATCATTCTTTGTCCATTTATATACCAATGTTTTCGGATCCAATTCCTTACCATTGCTACCTGCTATATGTGGTATTGCAGTGACTTTTATAGAATTTTGATAAGCAAATAATGATTTGCCTTTGAAAAAAGGTGGTGTATATCCTGCACTTTCCCAGACTATATCTACACTACTAGATTTTATTGTTACAGTCTTTCTTATTTCTTTACCCTCTGATGTCATTATCGCTATCACTATATTTATATTTTTACCCATATCTGGGGCTAAAATATTTATAGATTTTATTCCTGTTCCCTGTTTATAATTCTTACCATCTACTATCCATACTATAGATGCAGAATTCAAATCTGTATTGTAGCTTTCTACTTTTATATTTACATTTTGTCCGGGATTGGGAATCTCTGGTGTAGAGGATATCTGTATTCCATCTATTGAATTGGGAATTTGCGCATGAACTATAGATAATAGACTCAAAGATAGGAAAGTAATTATTATAGACTTTTGAAGAAATTTCATTGTTCTAATTCTACCATATTTTCTTTTCTTGGTAGACGTGTACCATCTTTATTTAATGGCATCTTTATATTCGGTTTTCTTATACCTGCGCTTGATTCTAGTGATATTCCAGTTTTATCCTCTATTCTAGAAAAGCCAATTATAAGCATGGTTGCTACTAATATTGATGGAAGTGCAGACAGAAAAGGTACAGACTCAATTACAATTGATGATACTCCAGAGATCAACCTTTTAATATTCAATAATCCATGACCAGTTTTCCACAGATACCCAGCCATAAATACCCAGAAAGCATCACCAATAAAAGGTATAACACTTATAAAATCAGCTGTACCAGCTAATAATAACAGTATAAACGCCGAGAACCATCCAATTCTATATTTTTTCTTAACTTCTTCATTCATTTTGTTTATTTAGCCACTCTTTTCTAGATCATCCTTTGCTTTTTTTATTGCTAGGACCTGGGCTGGATTTGTAGTTATTATCTGATCTTCTGTATAGGATGCTACTACCTTTATCGCAACATGTTTCAGTCCTACGAAGAATATTCCCTCCCCTATATCTGATTCCAATAACAGATATTTCTCTTCATCTGTGAGATTGAAGGTTTTCTGAATATTATCTATAGATGTTGGGCTTTGTTTCAATAATATCTGTATAGAAGAGTTTGTAATAATAGGTAAACCATAAGGAGAATTGAGGAAATCATCTACATCCTGTGTAATAGTTGCTAACCCTAGATAATACTTCCTACCTCTCTTTGCTAGACTGAGTAGGAATGAAGCCGTATCTTCTGATTTCATCATCCACCATGCCTCATCTATTACCAATAAACGCTTTTTCAATTCTTTTCTTATGGCATTCCATATATAATGAGTAACTATATACATTGCTACGGGTTTGAGCTCATCTTCCATATCTCTTAGGGAAAATACAACGAATTTCTTATTTATATCTACATTCGAAGGGCGATTTATAAACCCTGACCATGTACCCTTTGTATATTTACTGAGTCTTTCTACTAGAGATTCTGCACCTTCCATACCAGCAAGTACTAGTTCAAAATCAGAAAGAAGTGGTGGTTCTACATGTCGGAAATCTGATTCTGCTGTTATATCTTTCAAAGCATATGTTTCTGTTATTGCTCTGTCTATTATCGCATCTTCTTCCTGGGATAGACCACCTAGCATAATACGGAAAAGTCCTACTAGATTTATAATATTTGAACGTAGAATATCTGATGCACTCTCATCTTCTCTAGGTATAGGTAGATCAAAAGGATTGATATGATGTTCAGAATTTAGAGAGATATTGAAATATTTACCACCTGTTGCCTCTGCCATGTACTCATACTCTTTTTCTGGATCTATAACTATTACATCTGTATCGAACATGAGTGTTCGCAGTATTTCTAGCTTTACATTGTAGCTTTTACCTGCCCCAGCTTTGGCAAAAGTGACAGAATTGTAGTTTTCTAAGAGAAATCTATCAAATAGTACTAGAGAAGAATTATGCCTATTGATACCGTATAGAATACCTTTATCAGATGTAAGATCAAAAGATACAAATGGGAAAAGTGATGATAGAGGTGAGGAATTCAATTTTGAATGAACCATAAGCTCATCATTTGCCATTGGTAATACACTTCTATAACCACTTTCTTGTTGGAATAATGCTGGTTTTATATATACTAATTTTGATTCCAATATTGATTTCACCTCACTCTCTGTTTTATCCAGTTCTGAATCAGAATTACCATATATTGTTATATATACTCCTACATCGAATATTTTCTCCTGTGCCTGCATCAGATTATCTCTTAGGGCTTCTAGATCCTGATATGCAGTATCTAATAGAGGATCTCTGACAAGTCCCTTCTCTTCCCTCTGTGTTATCTGACTCTGTACTTCTGCTACCTTCTTCCTGAAATGTCGCAATATCTTTGCTGTGTCTATAGGGTGTATAAAAATAGAAATATTGAAGACTTTATCTAGATTTACAATAGGAGCGAACCAGCTATCAGATAGGAATCTAGGATAAGAAATAACAAAAAATGTTCTAGCTATTTTTTCCCCGAGATTTATTTCTTTTGGATTAATCTTCAATGCGGAAGGCGCGATAATATCCTTTAGCTCCAATACTCCAGCTTCATAGATCTCCTGTGGTAGCATGGATACTATTTTCGGATCTTCTTTTTTACTAAATATTTTACTAAAAATTCCCATATTTATATTTTATTAAATTAATTTATCTGTATTGGTTTCTCTGTTTCTCCGGGATTGAATATTTTATAATACAACTCTACCACCTCTTCTGTTCCTAGCTCGGCTACTCTGATACCACATCTTACTAGTCCCTGTTCTACTACACCGACTCTCTGTTCTAGCTGACTTCTGTATTCATTGAACTGTTCATTCGGTGTTATCTTGGGCCCTTCTCTTTTATTTACTAGATTACTGAGTGGATTGGAACTAGCAGACATAAGTGGAGGAGTATATGGTATGACCATGAAGAAACTTTTCGTCATTATATTGGAATTTTCTACAAAAGTTTTTATAAATTCTATATATTCTCTAGTTTGTATTTTCATCAGTTCAGTAACTTGCTCTTTATACCTTTCCTCCAGAAGGGCTATATATGGCCTTATATCGAGGTTTTTCGATTGTATGAAAATCTGTACAGAGAAATCCAATGAGTTTAGGAAATTTTGAAATTGAAATATAATAGAATTCTGTTCATCTGCACTTTTCAAAGCAAAATTTAGAGAAGATGCTAGAACTATGGCTCGCATAGAGCCATCTTTCAATATAACTACACCATCACGGATTTCTTGTATTGGTACGAAGTCTTGTGTTGTTTTTTGTTCCTTTGCCATTTATCTTTGGTTTTTATTTGTATACATACTCTCTTTGATATCTAGACTCCATGTTAGATCTTTCAGTTTACTATCAGAAATTTTCGGTACCATAATTCCAGCATACTTTTTTATTTCCTCATCATCTTCACTCTGGATAACTTTCTGTTTACTTGATTTTCTCCATATATATAATTTATTTGAAAAGAAATACTTGAATGCTGCCTCTACTATATATATGAATGGGAATCTCTCATTTATTCTGTAGAATGATAATGCTGCTGAGAATGCCATCACTACTATTATCGGTATTATAGACCAGATAAATGATCCAATAACTCTGTATATAGCAAAGGATAGACCTGCCCCACCAGCCAAATATATGAATTGCTTTATAGTAAATTGGCCGAATATCTTATCCTCTACTTCTATGAACTGTGGTACTTGGAAACGCATGCTTATATTATAGCATTATTCTACTGGTTCTCTGTACGGATCAGCTGTGTATTTTGTTGTTTCAGTCTTTCCCTCAGTTTTTATTTCAGTCTTAATATCACTTTTAATTTCTGTTTTGTTCTCTATCTTGGTTTCTGGTTTTATTTCTTTTCTTTGTTCAGGATTTGATATTGGTTTATTTAATAAATGATCAACAAAGTTCATTCCCTCTTTTGATCCGGTATGTTCATATTGTTCTATTTCTCGTAGTACTGTATCTCTATCTAGATTATTATCATTATATTGTGGTGAATGTGATGGTGGTCTTTTTTCTAATGTGAATTCGCCGACTCTTTCTATATCAGAAAGGTTTATATTTTTTGAAGGTGGGGGTGGTGGAACTGGTATAGGTGGAGTAAATACAGGTTTTGGAGGTGGAGGAGGAGTGGGTCTAGGGGGAATGGGTGGTGGCGTAAATGTGGGTTTTGGTGCGGGTGGTATAGGTTGAGGAGGGGTGGGTGGAGTAGGTGGGGGTGGAATCACCACAGTCCCTTCTTGCGTTTTTTGTAATAGCTCTCGTATTGGTATAAGTATCTCTTGATTTATATCAGATATAATATTGTTAGCTTTTTCATTATCAATTTCTAATCTATCTTTGAGATCATTCAGTAAATTTTTTGCTGATTTAAATCCAGTTACTACATCACGAATTTCCGCAGCAAGTTCCCCTTGTTCATCTATCATCAAACTATACTTCTCTCCAATCATTGTAATTTTATTATAAGTTTGATCAGAGAATGCAATTTGTTCTAATTGTTTTTGAAATTCATTCATAATTTTATGTCCATAATGTTCTATTTTTATTTATATAATCATAAGCTGGATGATTTGCTCCATAGACTTTTTTCCAATTATCTATTGCCGTACCTATCATGCGTCTTGATGTATCATCAAGACCCTCCATGTCTTTAAGTTGACTTGGTTTTATATGCTCGATGAACTCTGGTTTTATTGCTGCACCAGAAGGTCTTTCAGATATAATTTTCTCTAAATCATTACCACTCATATTTTTCATGATACTTCTGACTTTTGTATAATCTTCTGGTGTAGCTGTTCCGCTCGCTATTTTATCAACGACATCCCCGAGCGCTTTTGTTCTAGCTTGTCCTATTTCAACTTTATCTTTATCAGATTTATCTCCCTTTTCGATGCTTGAATAGATTGAACTTGATAAATGAGATACTATGTTTTCATTTGTAAGATGTTTCTTTGTATCAAGACTAGCGATTTCACTATTTGACATACTACTTAATATTCTCTTTATCTCGCTATTATTTCCAGTCGATATAGCTCTATCAAGATTTTCAATATTACTAATTTCTCTTCCCTTTTTCTTAATCTCTTTTCCTAATTTTTCATCATCTTTTCTTGAAGTTGATCCACCAAATTTTAAATTAGCGAGTTTTGTTGTTGTCATATCTCTAACAGCACGTCCCATCATATTATTTCCTCCTTTTGTCCCCTCAAAATATTTATCGAGTTTTGAACCTGCCCATCCAACCGTATTTTTCCCAGCAAATCCCCCCACCTTTCCTCCCAACCACTTACCAATTCCCCCTGCCTGTGGTGCCCATTTCATACCCATTCCGCCTAGCTCTATCGCTGCTACTAAAGGTAGATTGATAAAGAATAAAGCTATTGTATATTGAATAATAACTCCTATAAAAGTAGAACTGAGAACTCCTCCGCCAGTTATTCCAGTTGCATTTTGATTGAAAATATTCATGAATCCACTATCACTTATTATTCTCAATGATACATACATGAGAAACAAGTATACAGGCATGAAGACACACTGACTATATAAAGCGTCAGATAATTTTTTAGTTTTTGCTTTTATTTCTGGAAAAATCATTCCTACGAAGAATAGAGGAGATAGCGCCATCACAAAAAGAAGTATTGCTGTACGGGCTGTGAAGGCAATACCAGCAGCAAGAAAGGAAAGCCCTGCAGTGATCATAACTAGAATTCCTCCAATCATTGCAAATCCTATACCAGCTGCAACATCTGTTCCTTTCAAGGCGTCTTTACTTTCATATATTTTAGGTATTTTCAAACTTTGCATAAATACATTTGAAAGACCACCATCATTTATAGCTTGGCTCACAGTCCAATTCTGAGAAGTCTCTGGAGCTATTGCCTCATAGAACTGTAAAGAAATTATATTTGATGCATCTATAGCTACTCTGACGAAAAATAGACTGAAGTTTATGAGTACACCCGCAAGAAATATTTTTATTATAAGTTCATTAAGACTATTTCCACCTCTACCTATTATTGTTTTTATAGAAAAATAAAGTAAGGCAAATATTATGAATATACTAGATAGATCTCTTATAACGATCCAGACGGATTTAATTCCTGTAACAGTCTCATATATCATACCTATATGAGTAGTTATATTAATAGATATACTGAGAAATGCTCCAGTTATAGCTACGAACCATGATGATGCTGCTAGGAAGAAATTTGCTCCATTTGCTATTGCAGAATTTACAGCACTTTGTGCTATATTTCCAATACCAAGGAAATCACCAATTGCCATTACTTTATTTGGAAACATCATATACCCCACTATGAGTATCATCGCCATTATCTGTATTGTTCTTGTCTTTTTATTCATATATTAATATGCTCCATCTGGGAATAATTGACATGCTTGTGATCTTCTCTGTGCATCTTGTACCATTGGTTCTATTGTCGTTTTTATGGTTTCTAATTCCTGACCAGAATCCATCATATCTTTTGCTGATACAAGAGTTCTTTCTTGCAACATTTGTGCATATGCTTGGCTTGGTTCATTTATCTCGTTTACCGTTCTAGCTGCATTTGCTCTTGTCTTTATACCTAATAAGGTTTGATATTTGCCATCTGCTTGTCGAGCTTCTTCCAATAGTCTTGTTGCAAGAGGAGTTATATCCCTACTTATTATAGAATCTATTTCGGCTATTTTAGCCTGTGCTCTACTAGGATCTAATGATATTTTATTTTCATAACATACTTTTACTATTCCATATGCAGTTTTTACATCCAAGACTAGATTTAATGATTGATCTTTATTACTCTTATATTGAATAGTATTATCTAGATATGTTGTAAGATTTTTTATAAGCTCTGCTCTTATAGAATTCAATTGTTCAATACTTCCATTACCTTCATTTTGAATTTGATAAATATATGATGAAGAATCACTAGGATTACTACCACTCACACCACCTAGACCCTTTGAGAGTATCTGTGTTACTAGCTGAGCAAAGAGTGCATTTACTATTTCATTTAGCTCATCTGCAAGCTGAAGTTCATGTAAAGGTCCATTTACATTTGCTTCTAGGGCACCCTGTATGACAGATCCTGGTGTCTGTATTTCACATTTTTCTTTTGTTTGATTCACATGTTCTATTGGAGCATTTGATTCTGTTCTATTTGGATCACTATTATCCCCCATTTCATGATCTATATATGCTGTATCAGATGTTTGTAATGTTGTATCTCCGACTTGTTTACATTTCTTCCATGATAAGAATCCCCTACCTTGATTGAGCTCATCTTTTTGTTGGGCTTGGGCATTTGCTACTCGTATAGAAAGTTCACTTTCTGCGGTGAGATATGCTCCATAGATATTATTCTGAGGTTCTGTGGTTAGGGAAATAAATGCTGGCCAGCCACCCTGTCGGAAGTCCCCAGCCGTGAATCCATTTATATTTGCACCTTCTATTGCATTTTTACTATTTTTTATAATAGTACCGAGTGTACAAGCATATCTTTTATTTACATTTGGATGATATCGGAATGCCAGAGCGATACGTATATCTATACTAAATGGTGAACAGAGAGCAGTTAGTGGTCCACCCACCTTAGCAAGGAAGTCCCCAGTAATCTGATCTGCAACATCTAGGAAGAATGAACCTGGATTTGTAATAAAAGATGGACTACCTTCAAAACCAGAATTTATCCAGTTTACTACACTGGATGTTATTTGGCGGATTATTACCTTTGCTAGTCCTGAAGCGATAGGGTCTAGGACATATTCCTTATATTCAGTTGAATAAGATGAAAACGAAGAAGCAGTAGTATTTATTGCAGTTATAGTAGACTGGAATATATTACCGGCATCGACGACTGGTATTGCTCTAGCTTTATTTGGAAAAGCAAAAATAATAGAAGAAAAAACTATTACTATAAGAAATACTACGGAAATTATTTTTTTAATATTAAATATTTTCATTTATTATTGTGGTATGAAAAACCTCCCTGCTTCTCCATCTGTATATATTATGCCAGAAGTATTGAAATAATTCTTCAAATTGTTTAGGGCAGTGTTTAGGTTCTTTGCCCCATCTAGATATTTGCTGACACCCTGTAGTCCTGCTACTGGATCCGTTTCTACTTTTCGGAGTGATTCTGCAGAAAACAATATTTCACTTAAGCTATTTATTATACTTAAATGAATATTATTCATTGTTTTTGGCGCATCTATTTTTATTAATGCAGAAATCATATTTTTATAGCTAGCTATTATTGGATCTATTTCTTCTAAAATTTTGAAATCCTCTTTTTCTATTGCTTCCTTAGCTATGATAGCCTCACTTCTCGAATTAGGTAAAATATATTTTTGGAAAATAGCTCCTGCTTCATTGCCGTATTTCTTTATTGTTACTGGACTAGTATCTGTAATTATTTTTATATCTGTTAGACTATATTTCTTTGGACTATCTAAGACTAGACCACTCTTCAATGCTTGGCTCGCTACTTCATCTTGACTCTGTTTATCCCCAGAGAGTCCTATCTGTTTCAATTCCATATATCTTGCAAAGAAGTCCCTAGCTAGTCTATCTGTACTTGTGAGATTGCTCTGACCACTACTTGTATTTACAGAAACTGTATCCCCTTCTTTATCTTTTGGTCCTTTTATTAATGGATTCCTATTAGAATTCGCCTCTACGCCATCAACAGTTCCATCTCCATCTGTGTCTTTATTATTAGGATCTGTACCGAGTAGAATCTCTTCCCAATCCTTCAATCCATCATCATCACTATCTTTTAGCTGTGTATCTGCTGGTATACTTTCTACTTTATCAGATACTGTGGTTGTAGAATCATATACTAGATTATCACTATTCTTATTTCTGTATTCTGCCAAGATGAAAACTACTCCTATGATTAACAAGGCGAATACTATCAAAGCTATGTTTTTTAGGCTCGATTGCTTCATTGATAGCCATGATAATTATATCAGAGAAATGCTTTATAGACTTGATTTTTTATCTATTTCTGTGGACAACATTATCTTCTTCCAATTATCTAGTTTCATTTCCTCTGCTCTTATTGTTATTAGCCATTTTTCTCTATTCCAAATCTCCTTCAAAGTTTCACTTTCTATGACTTTTTCTAAATTTTTTATTAAAACTTTTCTTTTATGGGCAAAACCAGCTTTTATTATTTCAAAAAATCTATTTTCTTGCACTTTATTATCAATAAAGAATTTTTTTGATATATTTTCTATAGAAAGTACAGCAGAATCTACATTGGGTACAGGTCGGAAGAATTTCCTAGGTACAGAAACTATATATTTAGGATTTCCATAAACTTTTATAGACATTCCTATTATGCTACCCTTCTCATCTACTATCCTTTTTGCTAGCTCTTTCTGAAGCATTATGACTATTCTAGATGGCTGTATATCTGATTCTAGGAATTTTCTCAATAATTCTCCGCTTATATAATACGGTATATTTGCTATTATTTTATATTTATTATTCTCAAGATTTAATGAAGAAATATCAATATTTAATACATCTCCATGAATAATCTTCAACTGCCCAGACATAATCTCATTTTTGAATTTCTCTTCCAATATTGGTATAGCCCTATCATCTTTTTCTATTGCTATGACTTTTGTTCCAGTTTTGAGCAAAGCAATTGTCAATACACCATTTCCAGGGCCTATTTCAAGGATAATATCAGAATCTACTATATTTCCAGCATGTATCATCGCCCCTATGACTTGAGGTGCATGTATGAAATTTTGTCCCAATGATTTCTTTGCTATAAGTTTTTCCATATTTTGTTTAAAAATCTATAAAAATAGCTTTAACTCCCCTTATCTCTTCATTTTCATCTGATTCTATCAGTTCATCGCCAATATCGGAAATGAATTCCGAAGGAGTATTCACCTTCTGTGCCCCGAATATTGTTCGGAGTTGCGCATAGCTCAGGAAAATCTTTTTCCTTGCACGCGTAATAGCAACATAGAAAAGTCTCCTTTCTTCCTCTTCTTCAGATCTGCTTATACCCTCTTCATTCAATCTTTTATGTGGAAAAAGATCTTGTTCTAGTCCAGCGATGAAAACATAGTCGAATTCTAAGCCCTTTGAAGCATGTACTGTCATGAGTTTTACTGCATTTCTATCTTTCTCCATTTCATCTTGATCTGTTGCTAGGGAGGCATTTGTAAGCAATGCTTCTATACCTTCTTCTCCCTCTAGATTATCGTATTGTGTAGCTAGAGAAACCAATTCTCTAAGATTTTCTAGTTTTTCCAATTCTTCTTCTGTGCCATTTCTATACATATTTTCCATACCAGTTTCTTTTATTATGTATTTTATAAGCTCAGAAGCTTTCTTTTTTTCTGCTATTTCTTTTATTCTATCTAGTAAATTGAAGAATTGATCAACCTTCTCTCTCAGAGCAGGACCTAGACTATCTTTTTTACCAGAGATTATCTTCAACATTGTGACTTTACCTATTCCCCTAGGTGGAATATTGATAATCCTCACTAGATCTGCACTACTTTCCCTATTAAGAGAGGCTTTTATGAAAGAAAGAGCGTCTTTTATTTCTTTTCTATCAAAGAATCTAGTACCCAATATCTGATAAGGTATACTTTTATTGAGAAAAGCTTCTTCCAATACTCTACTTTGAAAATTGGTTCTGTATAACACTGATATTTCCCTAGGATTTACGCCATCTCTTATTATTTCTCTAGCCCTATCTGCTATCAGCCTAGCTTCTTCGCTTTCTGTATAGGAAATCAATAAATGTAGTTTTTCTCCTTCTGGATTCTTTGTAAAGAGATTTTTTTCTCTACGCATTACATTTTTCTTAATAATATTATTTGCCGCCGTGAGGATATTCTGTGTAGATCTATAATTTTCTTCTAATAGAATCACTTTTGCTTCTGCATAATCCTTTTCAAAGTCTAGAATATTCTGTATATCTGCACCTCTCCATGAATATATCATCTGGTCTATATCACCGACAACGCATATATTCCTAGTCTCTTTTGCTAGTATAGTAGATATTCCATACTGTACCTTATTTGTATCCTGATATTCGTCTATATGTATGTATTTCCAAATAGAATTGTATTTTTTTGCTATTTCTGGATTATTATTCAGAATAATAAAAGTTTTTAGAAGCAAATCATCGAAATCCAATGATTTTTCTCTTGCTAATGTCTTTTCATATATTTCCCATATCTTCAATATCATATTCCCATAGAAATCCTTTGCTTTATCCCTGTATTGATTCAATGTTACAGCATCACCCTTCTCTCTGGAAATAGCATTTAGTATAGTTCCGGGATCGAATTCTTTAGGATTGAATCCCAGTATTTCCATGGCTTCTCTTATTGCTCTTTTCGAATCTCCTCTATCAAATATGGTGAAATGTCTGGTCAATCCTATGAGATTGGCATTTTCTTTTATAATATGAACTCCAAGTGCATGGAAAGTACTGATAAATGGTTTTTCAGAGATTGATATTGGCTTATTCAATTCATTATCATTAGATAAAAGATGGAGAACCCTATCTCGCATTTCCTTTGCAGCTTTATTTGTAAAGGTTATAGCTAGTATTTCCCTAGGGTGAATACCTTTTTTAATTAAATGTAATATTCTATGAGTTATAGTCTTCGTCTTCCCCGCTCCTGCTCCAGCTAGTATGAGTAGGGGTCCTTCTGTAGTTTCCACTGCTTCTTTTTGCCTCATATTCAATTCGCTTTTCTCTATCATATTCATATATGACACTATATCATGATTATTAATATTTTATGATTATATTACACAATACTTTATAATATAATCAATAGATTTTTTGACAAAATAGCATAAATGATGTTCTCCACAGTTATCATTGACTTTCACTACCCAGTCGGCTACCCTATATAAGTATCCTAAAAATAGGGATATAAATATGGCTTAGCAGAGCCATATACAGCAAACACTGATTGCAGACGGACTCTAGAAAAGAGTCTTACAGATCTTGCCGAAAGACTATTTATATTATGAAATATTACAGTCATAACTTCTCAATACAAAGACGATCATATAAGAACTTCCAGATCAAGGCGGCACTTTTCATTTTGTCTATACTAGTTACAATTTCATTATTTTTTATATATCCAAGGACTGTAAAAGCAGGCCTTTTTTCATCTATTTTCAATGTAACTACAGATGAGGTATCTGCGAAGACTTATGATGATCAATATATACCAAATTCACAGAATATGATTGTTCTAAAGGCTGTTGTAAATGTTGATCCGAATCCAGAAAAATCATCAAATAATATAGTTCTTGCTAGAGATAATGCATTTATGGCAGAAATAGGTCCTTCTGGCTCTATACAGGATATAGATAATCAAGTAAATACGAAAATTAGTCTGTATGTCGTAAGAGAGGGTGATTCCCTATCAGAGATTGCGGAACTTTTTGACGTTTCTGTAAATACTATTCTTTGGGCCAATAATCTAGATAGAAAATCTAAAATACAAGAAGGCCAAACACTTATTATCCTTCCTATATCTGGTATCCGCCATACAGTGAAGAAAGGAGAAACAATAAAAGGTATAGTTACAAAGTATAAAGCAGATCTAAATGAAGTTCTAGTATATAACGATCTATCTTTAGATTCTACAATAAAAGAAGGAGATACTATAACAGTTCCAGATGCAGAACCTACAGCTCTACAAACAGCAATAACTTCTAAAACAAAGTCAAATACTAGTGTAGGTCCTTCTTATCTTGGATATTATATGAGACCAATAAGTGGAGGAAGGAAATCCCAAGGTTTACATGGACATAACGGTATAGATTTTGCCGCACCTATAGGAACTCCTATACATGCTTCTGCTTCCGGTACTGTGATAGCTAGTATGACAGGTGGATGGAATGGTGGTTATGGTAATTATGTTATTATTTCACATCCAAATGGTACACAAACTCTGTATTCTCATAACTCAGTAAACCTAGTGGTAGTCGGACAGAAAGTCGATAAGGGAGACACTATTGCAAAAATAGGTATAACAGGAAAAGTTACAGGTCCACATGTTCACTTCGAAGTTCGTGGTGCAAAGAATCCTTTCTAGAATTTCTTCTCTCTATATTGAAGCGCTTCTAATATATGTTCTTTCTTTATACTCTCACTTCCCTCTAGATCTGCTATAGTCTGTGCTAGCTTTATAGTTCTATGATATGCTCTACCAGACATACCTAGTTTCTCTGCGGAATTTGTGAGGAATTTCTTTATTTCTTTATCGAATATAATACATTTCTCTATATCAGATACATTCATTTCACTATTTAAGCTTTTATTTTCTATGTTTTTATTTTTAAATCTTATTATCTGATTTTTACGTGCATTTTCTACTCTTCTACGTATAGTTTCTGAATTTTCATTTTCACTAGAAGAATTACAGAGTTTATCGTATTCAACTTTCGATACAGATACCCATATATCTATACGGTCTATTATGGGTCCAGAAATACGTTTTCTATACCATCGTATTTCAGAATCAGTACATGAACAGCCTTTTTCTTTGCCATATCCACAAGGACAAGGATTCATAGAAGCAATGAGAATGCATTGAGCTGGGAAAGTGAGTGATCCACGCGCTCTAGAGATAGTTATAACTCTGTCTTCTAGTGGTTGTCGTAGTGCATCTATAACACTTTTATCAAACTCTGGGAATTCATCTAGGAACAATACGCCTTTATGAGCTAGTGTTATTTCTCCCGGTCGGGGGAAGGGTCCACCACCCACTAGAGATACATAGGAAGACGTATGATGTGGTGCACGAAATGGAGGATGGGTTATGAAATTCTTATCTAATGTTTTTGCCATTGAATGTATACCAGTTACCTCCAATACCTCTTCATGACTAAGTGGTGGAAGGATAGTACGGAAAGCTTTTGCAAGCATGGTTTTCCCTGTTCCGGGAGGACCGTACATGGCTATATTGTGTCCTCCGGCAGCTGCTATCTCCAGCCCCCTCTTTGCTGTTTCCTGACCCTGGATAAAGGAGAAATCAGTTTCGTAATTTTGATTATTATATGTTATAGGTGTTGCTGGATGAGGTGAGATTTTCTTATTATTTTGAGATGATAAATGATTTATTATCTGCTCTAGATTATCAACTGCATATATTTTCAAACCCCTTACAAGACTAGCTTCTACGGCATTGTCCCTAGGTACATATACTTCTTTGAAACCATTTTCATAAGCACCCTTTACCAGTGGTAATACTCCATTTATCTTTCTTATTCTACCCTCTAGGTCTAGCTCCCCGATAAATATCTTATTTTCAGTATTGAAATCTATCTCACCACTAGCTAGTAGGTACCCGAGTGCCATACCTAGATCGAATATTGGTCCTTCTTTGCGTATATCAGCTGGGGCTAGTGATACTACTACTTTTTGATTCTTCTGTTTTGGAGATATATAGCCAGTATTCTTTATAGCTGCAGATATTCTGTCTTTTGCTTCATCTACACTTTTATCCCCTAGACCGACAATAGCAAAAGAATGTAGACCATTAGAAAGGTCGATCTCAATGGTGATTATATGTACATTTAATCCCGAAAGTTGTGCGCTGTATGTTCTCGATATACTCATATACACACTCTAGCAGGGTGGTGATAAAGAAATAATAAAAAAATAATAAAATTTCGATAAAATTTACAGTTACACAACATAAAGTCCTATTGAAAGAATAGGACTTTATGTGTTGTAATGCTATTTTTATACTACTTTCTACTTTTTTACATGCTTTATGCAAGTTTTCGCAGCGGGGTTTGCCTCCAATCTATCTTTTTCTATCATTTCTCCAGATACTTCACATACTCCGTATATGCCTTTATCAATTTTAGCTAATGCAATATCTATATCCTTTAATTGTTGTTCTAATTGTTCTACAATAAGATTATTTTCTTCCAATTCTTCCATTTTATCTGCAACTTCGTTTTCATCAGCATTATCTACCTCTATATCACCAGATGTTGCATCCCAGTCCCCTGGTCTATCGGGATTCTTACGGGCAATAGTAGATAGCTCATCTTGTAGATTATCTTTCTCTTTTTCTAATTTTTCTTTGAAATATTGTAAATCTTTTTTATTCATAATTATTTTATCTATATATTTAACTATATACTCAATACTACCTTATATAAGTTTGCTTTTCAATACGTTTGATTATTTCTATGAATGTACTCTCTGTAGTAGTGATTATAAGGGCATTTTTATTTATAAATGAATATAGGAATAGCAATTCCCCTTCTGGATTTCTAAATTCTCTTATATCACGATTCATAATCTGTTTATCTATGAAATTACCTTTTATAGTGAAATATGATGATATAGATGTGGATGCTGTATCGTCATTTCTTGCTCTATCTTTATAATTTAGAAGACTTGCTAGACTGTCTGGCATTGTTTTCTCCCAGGAGAGCATACCAGCAAAGGTGTTTTGGAAAAAATCTGTTGTAAGTATGATAAATGGTGTGACCTCACCTGTTTCTTCTGTATATAGACCCAGCATATATTTATCTAAGATTGATCGGAGTATATTGTCTGGCATACTGACATTAGATTTTTCTAAGAAAAATGAAATAGAAAGTGTCTCGCCAATAGTATTAATATTTTCAATACCACTATTTTCAATATTATTATTATTTACGATACTACTATTATTTTTAGGTATTATTTCTAATATTTTCTTTTCTTTCTGTTTATTTTTATTAAATTGTAAATATAATTCAGATACAAATTTATTTTTATTTATCTGATCAGTATTCCAATTCATTTGTTTATCAGGATTTATTATACTAGGTACAATAATTTTATTTTCTATCACTGTACTGTTTCCAGATGATTGACTCCTCTCATATGTATAGTAGATACCCAATACCCCACCACCAAAGAAAATAATAATAAGTATTATAATAAATAAAGGTTTTATTATATTTCTTTTTACTTCTGGTTCATTATCGTCAATTTGAACTACTTTTGCTTTCTCTATTTCTATAGGTTTCTGTATTGGAATTGGCTTTGGAATGGGAACAGGATTTGGAAATCCATGAAATTCACTTCTCTCTATATTTGGTACAGCATCTATAATAGGTGAACTTTTCACTATATCTGGAGCTGGGTTTATAGGTAGAACAGGCTTTGATCTCGGAGGTGGTGGAGGTGGAGCTGTTACATCTGGTTTAGAAATACCTTCTATTTCTTTCTGTAGACTATCTGTTGCTTTTTCTGCAAGTTTATCTGCCTTATCTAATTCCTCTTCTTCTTTACTTTTTCTCTCTTCATTTTTTCTTTTATTTTCTGCAATAACTACACTAGCGACAGATGCACCTTTACCTAGTGCTTCTGCTATATCGCTTTCATATGTTCTAATCGGCTTTTGTACAAACGCCTTTTGTTTCTTTTCTTCTTCCATTGTTTATATTATATCAATATCTTCTCCTTGAGTCTCCCCCTGCTCTTCTTGTCGGATCATCTTTCGTTATATAGAGTATTATATCTCTTGCCTTTTCTGCACTACCGTTTTTCCCTGTGATGAATACACTGCCATCATCCTCTATAGTTATATCTTCTACCATAGTTCTTTCTTTTATTTCATTTATAGTTTTTCCACCTGTACCTATTACTAGACCTATTTGACTATCTTTTATTTTTATAGATATTATTTTCGGTGCATTTGGGGAAATATCTGCTCTAGGTTTAGGAATTTCTTTTTCAATTAAATCTAGTATTCTATATCTTGCATCTTTTGCTTTCTCTAGGGCTTCTCCGAGAACATGTAGAGGAATACCACCGACTTTTATATCCATTTGAACTGCGGTTATTCCATTTCTAGTACCTGCAACTTTGAAATCCATATCACCATAATGATCCTCCGGTCCTTGTATATCTGTTAGTATCTTATATTTATCTCCTAACATCATGAGTCCAGAGGCGATACCTGCTACGGGAGCTTTTATCGGTACTCCTGCATCCATAAGGGCAAGTGTAGATCCGCATACAGAACCCATAGATGTGGAACCATTTGATGAAAATGCTTCTGATACTATACGTATAGTATATGGAAATGATTCTTTTGAAGGTATTACTGGCACTAGAGCCTTCTCTGCTAGAGCACCATGACCTATCATTCTCCTATTCATACCACCGACTCTGCCTGTTTCTCCAGTAGAGAATGGTGGGAAATTATAATGATGCATGAATCTTTTTGCTGGGGTTTTCTCCATACCATCTGCTATCTGTGCATCTCCGGGTCCACCTAAGGTCAATGCAGATAGTACATGTGTTTCTCCTCTATAGAATATTCCAGATCCATGTAGAATAGGAGATATTCCACCCGCTTTCACAAAGAGTGTTCGTATTTCATCGAATCCTCTACCATCTACCCTTCTATTATTATGTATAGCTTCCCTATGTATGAAATCATTCATTTTTTCTTCGAAACATTCCTGTGCTAGAACAGTATTTCCCTCTGGGATTTTTTCTATAAATAATTCCATCCATATTTTATCTATTTCTGCTATTTTTTCTTTTGTAGCAGAATATTCCAATAATTTTGGAGTTATTTCTTTATCAAATAATTCATGAGTTCCTACTGTTGGTTCTGGCTTTGCTATTACTATTTTCTTTTTACCCATTTCAGAGATTATTTTCTTTTGCCAAATCTGTATTTTCTCTATTTCCTCACTGGCTTTTACTAGAGCTTCATTTATCAATTCTTCTTTCACTTCCATACCAGATACTTCTATCATATTGATAAAGCCATCTTTACCACAAGCTACTAGGTCAAGACTTATACCTACAGCTTCTCTCTGTATATAGTTTGGATTAATATGAAAAGTTTCATTTTTTGCTATACGTATTGCAGATACTGGTCCATTCCAAGGTATATCAGATGTTCCTAGTGCAAGTGATGCTGCTATTACAGATATTATATCTGGATCGTCTTCGTCTATTGATAGTACAGTGAGTATTACCTGTACTTCATGACGTATATGATTATCAAAAAGTGGTCTTATAGTTCTATCTACTATTCTTCCAGAGAGTATCGCTTCATCGCTCGGCTTGCCCTCTCTTCTCATGAATCTACTACCTAATATTTTTCCAGAAGCATAGAATCTTTCTTCATAGTCAACTGTTAATGGAAAGAAATTCCCCTCTTTCTCACCACTACCCATAACTGCTGTGGCTAGTACTACGGTATTGCCATAGCGTACCATTACGGAACCATTTGCTTGTAATGCTAGATCATTGAATTCTGCTGTTAATACCTTCCCTCCAATTTCTATAGAATAGTTTTTGGTTTTCATGACTATAACTATACCACTATTAATTTAGAATTCCACAGCAATAAATTTAATAAAAATTTAACCCCACACATTTCTGTATGGGGTTGGAGTTTGTTTACGCTATTCTCCAGAGCAGTTGTGAGCTAACTGCTGACGGACAAGCCTAATTTATTCAGATCTGATCGCGTTACTCCTTTCTTTAACAGAAATGAACGTATCAGTCTAACACTGGCAACATGTCCTCGACAGCGCTTCTCTGAAGTGAAGTGCTTATGGAAGACTATTTTTCTTCCGAATCTCCCAACAATGTTCCATTGCCAGACACCATCGTCGTTAGAGAGAAATGCTCGAGTGTAGCTGTACTTCACGCGGATATGCATGCCATTTTTTGCTATTCTAGCTTTAATCATATGTAGTCTTTCATTTGATTGTTTTTTGTCAAAGATCTTTCTGTTTCATCCTTTCGGAATCATCAGTCGAGATAACACATCTCGATACAGAGGAAGGTTTTAAGTAGAAACCTTCCAAAACTTGTACCTACTTGCGAGGTTTGACGAATGCCCATAACGTATTAGTGTCAAACCCCTTTGCGTCTTCCACATAGCAACCTAATCCTGCGGTACCCCGATTCCCAACAATCAGGTATACATCCTTTCTATTCCCCATGGGTTCCGTCGAAGCAATGTTGACTTCTTCATAACCGCATGAGGCCTTGCCTTGGATAAGAAGCTGTGGACCTACTTCTTGCGGACATTCTTGCAGGCCTAGCGAGACGCCAAGTTGGCAAATCTCTAGGCGTGACATCCTTTTTCTCTTCCCACCAAAGAGACAAGGCCGGATAGTGACCAAATCCAGAGTCTTGAAGGACTGAATCACGAACGGTAAGCTCTTATCCCAAGAGCGAATGATGGGGAGTTGTAAAAGGGCGTATTCGATATCATCCATGGTGCGGAAGATACCAACATTTACTGTTGCCCAGATAAAATCTGGAATCTTAGACATGATTGTTGTATTTGTCGGCATAGGTTTATTCTTTCGTTTTGGTTTGTTGTGATTGTTTGGTTTGCAAGCAGGTTATCAATGAACTCATCTTTCTGCTATAAGTATATCATAACTTATATAGATTGTCAATTGTATTCATCAATAAAATTATCAATATATCCATATATATCAATCTATTTCGGTATACTCACATATTATTGTGGGAAATCATTGACACAAAGATACATTTGGGTATATAATTATCAATATGAAAGAAAATAATGAATTAAAACTAGCTTTACGATCACTAGACTTTAGTGAAAAAGAGGCAACAGTATACATAGCAATTTTAGGCTTAGGAAAAGGCACAGTATCTCAAATATCTAGAAAAGCAGGTATAAATCGTACCACTGGCTATGAAATCCTTGATTCTTTGATAAGTAAAGGGGTTGTTAATTTATCTGGCAAGGAACCAAAAACTGAATATGCTGTTGAACCCCCAGAGGCTCTAACTGAATATTTTATGAAGGAAGCAAATAACGCTAAAGATCGTATCGAAAAGGTAAAAAGTTTTATTCCACAACTTTTAATGGTTTATGCAACTCAAAATAGACCTCGTATCAAATTTTACGAAGGAATTGAAGGTTTAAAATATGTTTATGAAGATACATTGACTTCAAAAGAATCAATTCGTGCTTATGCAACGGTAGATGATATGCATAATACTCTTCCTAATTATTTTCCAGAATATTATAAACGACGTGCAGGAAAAAATATCTCAATTAGAGCTATTGCGCCAAAGACAGAGATGGGTCTTGAACGTAAAGAGCTTGATGCAGAAGAAAAACGCGAAATTGCTTTTATCCCTGCTGATAAATATTATTTTTCTCCTGAAATCAATATTTACGATAATAAGGTAATGATTGCTTCATGGAAAGAGAAACTAGGATTGATAATAGAAAGCACAGAAATTGCCGATGCTATGAAGAAAATATATGAATTAGCGTGGGCGGAGGCAAAAAGATTGGATAATAAAGATAATAATTTATAATTTATTGATTTCCTGTTTCTTCGGCAAATAATTCCCCTTCTCTATCACCCCTTTTTTCGTCTGACTTTCTATATCCTTCCTTGTTCTTCCTGCCACTTTTCCACCATCTTTTGCATCTGTGTGTATTTTATTAAATTCCTTAGAATCCCTATCTTGTGTGAACTTCGTTGTTGTTGCCTCACCTAGCATTGTTAGAATCAACTCTATATCATTCATATGATCACGAAGATTGTTCTCTTTATTTAATGATTTATGTTTCTTATATTCCTGTGCTGTCATATCAAAGGTGCCTTTATAGATTTCATCTGTAAGTATTGCAAATTCTGAACCTTTTTTAATTCCCCTATTTTTCCATTCGTCTGTTAAACTATGGCGTACATTGATTCCTCTCATTCTTTTGTCTATCCATTCCTTTGGATACCCTTTTCTTTCATATATAGCTTTTGCGCGGTCTATGGCGAGTTCTGGATCTTGGATTTCTTCTAGTCTTTCTGTGCCTACGCGAGCAAGCCAGAGCTTTATCGGTTCAGCTTTTTGGGAAGGAATTGATTGGATAATTCTAAAAATACCTTCTAGATTGGCACAATTTATCATCTGTTTTCCTCCTTTTGTTTGCATTGAAAGGGGGGTGACAATTTGTCCCCACCCTTTGCCAAGTTCTTCATCTCGTTGTTTCATTTTCTTTATATAATCAACAGGATCTACTGTCTCTGTAAGTACTTCAACAACATCATTAATACAGAAGTACCACTTCTCATCATGCCAAACCTTTCTTATCTCCCTTCCCTCAAATAACGCTATTTCTTTTATATTATTCATATTTTTATATAGATTAATTAATAATTAACTCCATTAAATCATTTCGCAATAAAAACACAACGAAATTTTATTCAAAATACGTAGTTAAGAAATAGAATATAATATTAGGTCAATAGTGACAAAAGGAAAAACATAGTAATATATACTATATTGAAGTAGCCAGAAAGCTGGAATAGTTTAGTACTAGCGCTAAGGTAAAACGCCCTCTTATGCTTTCATGGTGGAGGTAGGTCATGAACAGATGTAGGGGTAATGAGAGTGAAAATCTCCCTTCCAGCTTTTTGTTTATTTCACAATTAATATCCCTATTTTTGCCCAGAAAAGTGTAGTTTTGTTTTGTCAGTATTGAGTTGCTAGTTGATAGTTGACAGTAAACTATCAACTATGATAGCATTACCCTATGGTAACAAATACATACAAGGAAATATATGAATATATTAATAAGCATGGACAAGCTTCCATAGTCGAGCTTTTTGATAGTTTCAGGATATCCCGTCAAGCCATTTTTAGGCATATTAATAGACTTCAGAAGGAAAACCTGATTTATAAGGTAGGTAAGTCACCTAAAGTCTTTTATTTGCCTAAAAAAGTGGTGGAAAGTAAAGATATCTTTATTTCTGAGGATAAAAGAAAAATTATAGATGAGAATTATCTAATAATTACCCCTGATGGTCAAAAACTTGAGGGTATGAAAGGTTTTGAATATTGGTGTAATAGACAAATGTTGCCGGTAGAAAAAACTGTAGATGAATATATAGATACTCTAGAAAAATACAATAAATATAAAAAAGATGGACTGATAGATGCCACTGTAAAAATAAAAGATAGTTTTAAAGAAATCGGTTTAGATATCATGTATTACAAGGATTTCTACAGTATTGAAAGATTTGGAAAGACTAAGCTTGGTCAAATTCTTCTATATGCAAAACAAAGTCAAGATAGAAATCTAATAAGACAAATTGGTGAAGTGATAAAAAAAGATATTCTTAATCTGATTGAAGAGAAGAATATTGATGCAATAGGTTTTATACCTCCTACTGTAAAGCGTGAGATTCAACTAATGAATGAAATAGAAAAATTTCTCAATATAACAATTCCAGTAATAAATCTTGTAAAAATTAAAGGAGACGTAGCTGTACCACAGAAAACACTAAATAAAATTGAAGATAGAATTGAAAATGCAAGGAAATCTATTTTTATAGAGGGTAATAAGATTTATAATAATATTTTACTTATAGATGATGCTGTCGGTTCTGGTGCAACACTAAATGAAACCGCCCTTCAGATAAGGAATAAGGGTATTTGTAATGGTAAAATCATAGGTTTTGCGATAACTGGAAGTTTTAAAGGATTTGATATAATTAGTGAAGTATAATCTACTCCCTCCTACCTCCTCCTCTTTGCCCCTATGAGATATCTTTCAGCACTCATATCTAGATCTATGAAATCATCTACTGCTTCTATTAGCTTGGTCGATGTGGATTTTCCAAATGACACAACCTCTACCTGACAGCCTTCATTTACTTGTAGATATTGTACTAGAGGGATGAAGT
>CAYOER010000005.1:0-42190 GCA_964403205.1 uncultured Candidatus Saccharibacteria bacterium
CTGCGTTTTCTAATATTTTAGGTGTACCAGCTTCCATCACTGCTACTGCAGAGTTGGTGGTACCTAGGTCGATTCCGATTATTTTAGACATAGTTAAATAGATTAAATTATAATGTTAATAATAAAACAAAATAATTATCTATTTGCTGGCGCTCTCGTAGGTTGACTCATTAAAAATTCAAGAGAAAAATACGGAGAAAGTATAGGAGTGAAAGCAATAGAAGAATCAATAGAAACTTTAGGAGATTTT
This sequence comes from uncultured Candidatus Saccharibacteria bacterium, assembly GCA_964403205.1. GTDB lineage: Bacteria > Patescibacteriota > Minisyncoccia > Phycocordibacterales > PALSA-1337 > CAIOGI01. The sequence goes on from CAYOER010000005.1 coordinate 251, forward strand.
ATACATGAAAGACATAATACTTTTTCTTTTTCAACCTTAGAAACTAGAGGTTCAGCTGAAATCACATGTCCTCGGAATACGCCGTCTACTTCTATAATAGTGAATCTAACACGGACAAGAACACCATTCTTATCTTCTACTATTCTTTCGAAAATACTATTCAGTTGTCTATTTTCTAAAGCTAACATTATGTATGTATTATATATTATTTGACACTTTTTTCAAGTTTGCATTATAATTAAACTTATGATATAGTATGGGTGGATCATTTCTAACACCAGCACTCACCACGGCGTCAAGCAAAAGGTGCTGTCTTCAAATAAACCTGGTGATCCAGCCCGTCTCGCTCCAGGATCCTCAGAGACAAATAGTCCCCAAGAAGCCGACCCTGTCGTGAACAGACATCCTACCGTTGATAAGTATGATGTAGGGGTCGGCTCTTCTTTTACCTGAATCTCGATAAAACAGTATAATATGATACAGTTATAGAGGAGAAAATTATGAATACAACACAGATCTTTGGGGTATGTCTACTAGTCATACTCTTCATCATCACAATAATCTCATATATAGCCAATAAAGACGGCGTAGATCACACTCCTCCGGAAGAGAAAGGTTCGGAGAGAGAAAATGCATGGTAGTTTGTAAGTAACTAATAACTTTCTCAAAGAGGCCATAGACTTATGTCATGAGCCTTTTCTTTTACCTAAATCTTATTTTAATTATTTCTTATAGTCCCCCACCTTTACCTTTGGTGCTTTGATTATCTTTCCATTTAGCTCATAACCTTTCTGTATAACAGCAGTAACTGTATGATCTTTCTTTTCATCATCAACTATTTCATGTTCTACTGCTTCATCTCTCATAGGGTCAAAGGGTTTATCTATAGGATCAATCTCTTTTAAACCAAAATCTCCTAATACTTTCTTCAATTGATTAGCAATATACTCAACACCAGTACGCCAATTCTTATCTGCTTTTTCCCAAGCTTCCTTATTATTCATTGCCATATGGAAACTATCGAGAACTGGTACAAGCTCGCTTATTAGACTTTCATTTGAAAATTTTATAAACTCCTTCTGTGATTCCTGATCACGCTTGCGAACATTTATAAATTCTGCTTTATCTCTCTGCCAGCCATCTAGATACTCCTGCTTTTCTTTCAAAGCTGTTTTCAATTTCTCTCGAAGATTTTTTATTGTTTCTTGAGTAGATTCTTCTGCAATTACAGAATCATCGAGATTTTCATCTGTTTCAATTTTTATATCATCCATATTAGATAGTATAGATTACAATTACCTTTTACTCCACTGTGGACTCTTACGAGCTTTCTTCAAACCGAATTTTCTTCTTTCCTTTGCTCTCGGATCACGCTTTAGAAGCCCTGCCTTTTTTAGCTTTCCTCTGAGTTCTTTATCGTATTCTACTAGAGCACGAGCTATACCTAGCTTTATAGCATCTGCATGGCCACTTATACCTCCACCAGTAACTCTTGCTGTAATATGAAACTTTGTAGTAGATAACTTTGAAGTATGGAATGATTCTTCTACATTCATACGGAGCTCTCTCGTAGGAAAATATTCTTCTAGACTTTTATTATTTATTTCATAAGACATCTTTGTAGATGGTGTTATACGTACACGTGCTATAGCAGTCTTTCTTCTACCTATTGCTTCTATATATCTTTCCCCTATTGTCTTGTTTAATATTGTATTCATATTGTTTATTCTGTAATAGTAAGATTCTTCATCATAATTCTTCGTAGAGTATTGGCAGGTAACATACGGTATATAGCTCTATGGAAAGCTTCTGTTATACCCTTTCTACCGATAAGATGAGATAGAGTCTCTGTATTTATCCCACCTCTGAAACCTGTAAAAGTTATATATTCTTTATTATCTTTCTTTTTCAAATCAATATCTGCTTTACCACAATTGATTATTGATACTTTTACATCTACAGCTTTATTTCTTACATAATTAACAGAATTCTTACCCATTAGTAAATGTGCTGCTTCACTAGCTATTCTTCCCATCTTTTTACCTTTTGCATCTATTATATAATTCATAATTTTATTTATACAAATTCAATCATAGCCATAGGAGCAGAGTCAAGATCTCTCAATGGAAGTCTGATTATCCTAGTATATCCACCATTTCTACTCTTATATTTTGGTGCAATATCTGCGAAAAGAGTTTTTACTTCTTTTTCACCCATTATTCTTTTCATAACCAATCTTCTAGCAGCCAGAGTATCTGTCTTTGCCTTGGTTATTAGTTTCTCTATGAATGGACGTAGGGACTTGGCCTTTGGGAGTGTTGTTTTTATTTTCCCTTCATTTATTAGATTCCTAGAAAGAGAACGCATCAGAGCGTCTCTCTGAACCATTTCTCTACCGAATTTTCTTTTTGAAGAATGATGTCTCATTTTACTTGTTTATTTTAAATTTATACTGTATCCAGCTAGAACTTTCTTTATTTCTTGTATGCCTTTATTTCCTAAACCATCAATATCTAGTATATCTGCTTCTTTCTTCCTTGCTAGCCCTCCGACAGTACGGATATTGGCATTGGAAAGTGCCTTCACTGTTCTTGGAGATAGACCTATTGCATCTATGCGAGTCTTTAGGAATTCCATATCCAATTCACCTTTTGATTCTATAGAATTATCTGAATCCTCTTTTACTTCTTCTTTTATTTCTTCAACTTTTTCTTCTTCTTTGAAACCTATTATTGATTTTAATTGAGAAATCATAATAGTTATAGACTGCTCTAGAGCTTCTCTAGGGGAAATAGTACCATCTGTTTCTATTGTTATACGCAATCTATTGAAATCTGTTCTATCACCAACACGCATATTCTCAACTTCATAATTCACCTTTCTTACTGGAGTAAATATAGCATCTAATGAGATAGTACCGATATCAACTCTGTCTTTATGTAATATTTCTTTTGAAAGATAACCTAGACCCTTCTCTACTGTTATCTCCATATCCAATTCTGAACTTTTATCAGTAAGGGTAGCTATTTCTAGATCTGGATTTACTATTTCTACTTGGCCTGGATATTCTATATCACCTGCCTTTATAGTCTTTAGCCCTTTTGCTTTTATATTTAGAACTTGTGGTTCATCTGTAGATAGTCTAGTACGGAGCTTCTTCAAATTTAGAAGTATAGTGATTACATCTTCTTTAATACCAGAAATAGAAGAGAATTCATGTTCAACACCCTTTATCTTTACCTTTGTTACAGCAGAACCAGATAGAGAAGATAATATAATACGACGTAGGGAATTGCCTAGTGTATGCCCATATCCTGGATAAAACCCATCCATTTCATAAACACCGACAAAACCATTCTCCTCTATTATCTTTGGCTTTGATGGTATCACTATAGTATTCATAGACATATATTTATTATTAAAAAATTAATTTGTAAAATTAACGACTATAAAATTCGAGCACAGCTCCGACATTGAATAATAGCTCACTTTCCAATGCATTTGGAATCCCATCTACAGTCATTTCTTTCTTGTCAAAGTTGAGCTTGAGCCATGGTGGTAACTTCATGCTTTTCAATCTTTCATCCAGACTGTTAAATAGTGCCTTTTTCTTGCTACCTTCTCTTATACTTATAATATCTCCAACTTTCACTTCATATGAAGGAATAGTGACTTTGACACCATTTACTATTAGATGTCCATGGGATACCATCTGTCTAGCTGCTTGTCTAGTAGGGGCAAATCCAGATCGGAGTGCAACATTATCTAAGCGTCCTTCTAGCTTTCTAATCAATAATTCTCGAGAATTACCCTTTTTATCTATTGCTTGCTTTACGTATTTTGTAAATTGCTTCGATGTAATACCATAGCTCCATCTTGCCTTCTGTTTCTCTAGCATTCCGAGTCCATATTCGCTCTTTACACCTCCTCTTTTTTTAGAATTTTCTCTCTTTTTCTCTGCACGAATAGCGTACTTCTGAGTCTGAGTTTTCTCAAATACTGGTGCACCGAGGCGTCTTGCTATTTTGTATTTTGGTCCAATTATCATTTTATTTATTAAAATTATACTCTTCTTGGTTTCTTAGGCTGTGGTCCATTGAATGGTACAGGTGTTGTGTCCTTTATTGATAATATATTGACACCTTTAGAGATGAATCCTCTAATAGCACTCTCACGGCCAGATCCTACACCCTTTACTACAACATCTATTTCTTTCAATCCATAAGTCTGAGCCTTTGTAGCTAGAGTTTCTCCTACCTTGGCAGCGGCAAATGGTGTGCCTTTCTTTGCACCTTTGAAACCTAGAGTTCCACTCGAAGACCACATTATGGCTTTACCATCTCTATCTGTTAATAAGACTTTAGTATTATTATAGGTAGATTGAACATGCAATATTCCAGAATCTAAACGCTTAGAAGAAGAGACTTGCTTTGCAGGAGCGTCCTTTGCACCGTCTTTTGATGCTACTTTTTTCTCTCCTTCGGTTGTTACAATTCTTTTTTTACCCATTTTATTTATTATATTTATATATTATACCTATACATTATCTATTATTTCTTCTCTTCTTTCTTTCTTCCGGAACCCATGGTCTTCCTAACATTTCCTCTTAGAGTTCTAGAATTTGTCTTTGTTCTCTGACCACGAGAAGGAAGTTTCCTAGCATGACGCATACCTCTATATGTCTTTATATCTTTCAATCTCTTTATATTCCCAGCAACTTCTCTTTTCAAATCTCCTTCTATACGGAAGGATTCTATTATCTTTCTTATTTCATTTTCCTGTTCAACAGTTAGATCCTTTGATGTTATATCTGTAGAAACTTTAGCTTTTTTCAAAATAAAAAGGGCTCTTGATCTCCCTATACCATAAAGCTCCGTCAGTGCAATCGGAAGTCGCTTAGTATCTGGAATTGTAATACCTAATATACGCATAAATATTTATCCTTGTCTTTGTTTGTGACGGGGGTTAGAGGAACAGATAACATAAACATACCCTTTTCTTCGGACCACGCTACATTTTGAACAAATCTTTTTTACTGAAGCTTTTACTTTCATATTTAAAGTCTTTTACTAATCCTAGCTCGTCCGCCATATGGATCAAGAGTAAGCTCTACCTTGTCCCCAATGAGTACCTTTATACGATGCATTCTCATTTTACCGGCTAAATATGCCATAACAATATCATCTTTCCCATCAATTTTTACCCTAAATAGGGTATTCGGCAAGGCTTCTACAACAACTCCATAAGATGTATTTGTTGTATTGTTTTGCTTCAAATTATTGGAATTATTGATATCTTGTTGCATCAATTTGGCACGTCTAACAATCCTAACAAAGGATTATAAAAAAGTCAATGTTTTACCTCTATAGTTATATCTTTAGAAGTATTTGGGAAAGATCTCATCCAAAAAGGTGTGATTCTAGAATAGGCATTATCTATTGATGGATAATCTCTGAAAACACTTGGGCTTTCATTTAATTTTATGCCTTTTAATTTATCTTTCAATTCTTCTTGATTGAGTTTACCAGTAATCTTTACCTTTCCTTTCACTATAAAATTGAGTGGACTAGCGATCCTAGGAGAAAAGTCTTTTTGATTTATTATAGAGAAACTAATACTATCCAATCCATCTATATCATATTCTGTAGTAGGAAAATTATTGATATCTTTATCTGCTATTACTTTTATAAGGACATTTTTCTTGAATACTATACCGTATATTGTAGCGGTTGTAGATATAAATGCATGTTCTGCATCTTTCCTACTAGGTTCTGGAGTATCGTATTCTATAATATATGCATCAGAGAACATTATGCGATCAGTCAATACTTTTGACTTTATTTCTTCGGAAAGCTTTGTCTTTAGAGATTCTTTCATATTATCTACCGTAGCTTTCTTTATATCGTCTGGAACATTCTTCTTATTACCTTTGAATCCACCTATTATGTCTGTTTTCATCTTTGCATAGACTGTACTATATCTAGTCGTGCCTTTAAAAGCCACAATATTCAGAACTGAATCATTCAATCTACTATTATAATCACTACCACTTTGATCTGCTATAACCTTTACCGATATAGATCCTGGTACTAGCCTTCCATCTACTGTTCTGGACTTTGGTATAACGATAGCAGAGACAGTTCTATATATAATACCCGGGGAATTGGAAAGTCTAGTGCCAGCAATAAGAGTCTGTTGAGCTGATTGTTCATTGTATATATTGACCATACCAGAAGCCTTCGTCTCTATCATAGGACCATCAGAAGCTAGAACGCTCTGCTCTATAGAGCTAGTAGCTGTGATTATCTCATATGCTAGATCTGGGAATTTAGCATCTCTATTAGCAGTGAATGTACCATTAGTATTTATTTCTGCAGTCTTTGGTATCACAGTTACTACAGCTTTCAAATATAGTAGGGATGATGCAGCAGCGATAATAGCTACACCTAGGAAAATAATAAGAAATGTAAATAAAGTACCTATAATTCTTCTTTTCTTTGTTTCTTTTATTGGATTGTCTTTATTAGAGCCGTTATTTATATTTACGATTTCATCTACTATATCTTCATCTATTACTGGTACTTTCTTTGGTAATTCTTCTTCTTGAATTTTATTTATCTTTATACCAGCGCGTTTTGTAATAGAAAGATTGCGAATTGTACGCCTATTATTTGGTACTATATCTTGTACTATTCTTTTTTCATTCATATATTATGATAATTATACCATACCATCTAGAGCAAAAGCATATATACCGATAAGAGAATTCTTCTCTATAGTGCCTTCGAAGACTACAGCTTTATCTATAAATGAATCATCAAAAGAGAAAACCTCTAGATGCTCTTTTTCTATTATATTTTTAAAAATATTGAAATGTCTATGTATAGATAGATATATAGAATATGGTGTTGTTTTCTTGCCCTCCATATCTGTAATTGATTTCAAAAAAGATACTTTCCACTCCTCTAGAATAGGTGTCAATAATTTTGACACTTTCTGTTCTTCATTTTTATTTAATTTACCATCTTCATACATAGATATAGAAGAATCTGCAATCTTTATTGTATTTTTCATAGATTCAGCAAGCATTCTAACCATAGTGGTTCTGCCAAATGGAAAAGAAGATAGATGTGAGCTAAAATTATTTCTTATAATTACTATATCTGTCAATTCACCATGCACATGAACTGATATATATTCATTTTTATTATCAATAAGTAAACGTAGAGCAGTGTATCTTAATAATAATGCAGAATGATAATGGAATTTCTTAACCTTTATAAAATTCTTTATCATTTTATCTAACTTTTTCAGAACTTTATCTGAGCTAAATGTAGTTGCAAAAGATATTTCAAGGAATTTTGCTTTCTTACCTTTATATTCAGAGACAGAATATCCATTCAATTTTACATCGAAAATATTTTCTTCTATGAAAGCAATATCGTATTCATATTCTTTACTAAGATTACCTTCTTTGAATTTTGCAGATAATTCTTTCCTTTCTTTATTTATAATATCTAAAATAGTAGAGTCTTTTATTTCTGTCTCTGTATCGTATTCAATCTTTACTGTTTTTGACTGAGGTATAACCCATGGTGAAGATAATATATAGTGCACAGACTTTATGTCTTTTATACCATCTCTTACCATTCTATTACATATATCAGAAACAGATTTTACCATAAGCTCAGTGATCCTATTACCATCTACTTTTGATTCGAAAGATATACTCTGATTAGAAGTATAGATAACATGTGGTTTATCTGTATTGGAAAATGAAATAAGAGCTACGCGGACTAGATCACTCTGAATATCGATTATAAGAGAAATGCCACTCTCTGTATTTTTAGTATTCAAAGAAAACATAGAGACATTATAACATGAGTGTTTCTAGACTAGTACTGCCTTGATCCTCCTTATCCCCTGTGCCACGGCTTCTTCTTTTTGTATTTTGAATTTCAATTCTTTATTTGGACCAGCTAGCTCTATAGTATTCCCCACATGCGGACCTCCACAGAATTCCTTGGAATATGCATTCTCTAGAGAATTACCAATAAAATAAATAGAAACTTCATCACCATATTTATCTCCGAAAGAATGTCTAGCTCCTGTTTTCTCTGCTTCACTTTTATCCATTACTATCATATTCATAGGTAGACTTTCTTGTATCTTTTTATTTACGATATCTTCTACTTTTTTCTTCTCTTCATCTGTCATCTTCCTATCTAGGGAGAAGTCGAAACGCAATCTTTCTTCTGTAATATTCGAGCCCTTCTGCATAACCTTATCACCTAATATATCATGTAATGCCTGATGGAGAATATGAGTAGCCGTATGATATCGTAGAACCATTTCATTTTTTGGATCTGCGAGTCCGCCTTTGAACTTCTGCTCTGCGCCGGAACGGGAGAGGGATTGATGTTTCTTCATTTCTTCTTCATATTTCTTTATATCTACTTCTATTCCCTTTTCTTTTGCAAGTTCTAGAGTAAGCTCTATTGGGAATCCATAGCTAGAAAATAGGGTAAAAGCATCAGTGCCTCTATTGAATTCTCTCAGACCTATCTCCAATGTCTTTTCGAATCTAGCAATTTCTTTTTTTATTTCTTCTTTTATTTTTTCGTCATTTGATTGTACTAATTGAATCAGATCAATATCTAACCCTATAACCTTGGAATGCCTTATGGCACGTCTCAATAATCTACGTAGAATATAACCTCTATCTGTATTTGACGGTTCTACTCCATCTCCTATGAGGAAAGTCGAGGCTTTCAGATGATCTGCTATTATCCTAGCTGATTTCAAATCATATTTTTTAGAACTATTTTTTATCTTATCCATTACTGGTTTCAATAGATCTGTATCATAGATATTGTCTACTCTCTGCATTACCATAGCTAGTCTCTCTAGCCCTGCACCTGTATCTACAGATGGCTTTGCTAATTTACCAATAATTTTCCCATTCTTTTTTTCATATTGCATGAAAACATCATTCCAGATTTCTACAACATCCCGAGCTTCATCTGCTTTAATAAATTCATCATGATGCAAGCCATTGTTCTTGAATTTATTTAAAATATCATAATACATTTCTGTATCTGGACCGCATGGACCGTTTTCTCCTATCTCCCACCAATTGTTCTTTGCTGGTAAATAGAAAATTCTATTTCCTGGAATCCTATTTTCTCTAAATATTTTTTTCCAAATATCTGCGGATTCTTCATCTCTCGGAACACTTTCATCTCCTTCAAAAACAGTAACATAGAGCTGTTCAGGGTTTAGACCTAATCCTTCTTCCTTTGAAGTTAGGAATTCATAACTCCATTTTATTGCATCTTCTTTCCAATAATCCCCTAGAGACCAGTTGCCGAGCATTTCGAAAAATGTGGCATGAGTCTTATCCCCTATACCATCTATATCTACTGTGCGTAGACATTTCTGTACATTTACTAGTCTTCTGCTACCAGATGGATGTGGAGCACCGAGAAGATATGGCATGAGTGGCTGCATACCAGCAATATTAAATAGTGTGGAATTTGTAATCCCTTTTTCATCGGATGTTACAAGAGAAGCAGAATCTATAATCCTATGACCCCTTTTCTCAAAGAATTTTAAAAATCGTGAACGGATTTCTGCACTCGACATATTTTGATTCATGGAGAGATTTTATCATAAAATTCAGCTTGACTCTAGTCGTTTGGTTTGCTATATTTTCAATGGTGTTTGGGGAGTACGCTCCTTCACGGCTTTCAAGCCGTAGCCAAACACTAATAAAGAACCCGCTTTTAAGCGGATTTTTTATTAAAAAACCAGCGTCCATTGCGGACGCTGTTTGAAATTCTGATGCTCATTCCCTACTTGGAGGAAACGGTGTTGGTGGTTTGGCTGGTGGTAGAAGGTGTAAGGGGTAGAAGAGTTTTGCCATCCCATCTTACCATCGTCCCATTCTCAAAAGAGAGAAGAAAACTTCCTATGTCAAATCGAAGGGCTCTCAAAGAACCATTTGGACACCTAATGATAATCACAGATTCCAAACTCGTAGTCTTTACTTGTCCGACGAATTCATAATAAGTTCCTTCACTAAGATTACGATCCATGTCCCCAATTCTTCCCATCGCCGCATAAAAACATAATACTATAACGAAGATACCGAGCACAAGACCAATTATAACAGCCCCAGATCTTGCTTTATTGTCTGAAAGAGATGCAATAATCATAATCATAAAGATCACGAGAATGATTCCAAATGACAAGTAGTAGTTCATAATAAGATCCCTTTCCATCAATGTTCTTGCTACAACCTCACCCCAAAAGGGTTGAAAAAGCATGGTTTGTTCAGGTTGTTCTAACTAAAAATAGTATACTATAATCAACCTATTTCGTCAATCTCTCCAATCTCTCTATATCCCTCTCTATCTGCCCTAATCCCTCTTTCCATATTTCCCCAGAACGTACATCTATACCTATTTCTTCCAATATCTCCTCCGGTCTTGCCTTCCCTCCTGCCTCTAGGAATTTCTCTATTGATTTCCAGAAACTTTTATCTTTATAATATTTTGAAATAAGTGCCTTGCTGACTAGCTGACCATAAGCATAGGTATAGACATAGAAGAAATTCCGTATATGACTCCAATGTACAAAGAAATATCCATCATCTTCTCCTATATCAAATAGTGGACCGAGATATGCTTTCATATTTTTATTGTGAATTTCCACTATTTCTTCTTTTGAAATATATCCTCTCTCACGAATAGTATTATGTAATTCTAATTCAAAATTGAAACATGCTATTTGACGGAAAATAGTAGAAATATCATCATTTATTTTATCGTGTAATACTATTATTTGCTCTTTTGGAGATAATTTCTCTAATACGGCATCGAGGGCAATAGTTTCGAAAAGTGTACTTGCAGTCTCTGCTAGAGATAATGAATAAGAATGATAGAGTATGCCCTGCTTTTTCGAAAGTTCAGTATGGAAAGCATGACCCATCTCATGAGTAAAGGTAGTGAATGAATGTAGATCATCTATATGATTCAATAATACGAAAGTCGGTCTCTTATATGAACCAGAGCAATACGCTCCACCAGTTTTACCAATTTTCGGATATACATCTATCTGGCCATTATTTATATAATTATCTAGAATATTTACGAATCTATTATCAATACCAGCTAGAATATCTCTGAAAATCTTCAATGAATTTTCAAAAGAAAAAGTAGTTTTTATCTTACCTATCTTTGCGACTCTATCATAATATCCGAGTCTTTTCTGTTTCAATAATCTGGCTTTTAATTTATAAAATCTTTTAGAAATATGAAAACTATTGGTAACAGTTTCTCTCAGATCCTCAACAACTCCCATATCATTTTCACAGCTGACTATCCTACCTTCATAAGGTTTAGTATATCCTCTGAGTTCATCATTTACTTTTTCATTATTCATAATAGCGTTTATTTCTGCTTCGGAGAATGATGCTACATCTTTTAATACTATAGTGATAGCCTTTGATAATTCTTTCCTTTGTGAGCTTTTCCCTAAACTTTGTACCATATCTAGTGCTTTAGCAATAGGTAACATTTCTCCTTTATATTTGACTGTTCTGGCATTCAATATTCTTTCATTTCCAGAAACCCACATATCATATGATGTTTGGGATTTCAAACTCATTATTTTCTCTTCTTGTATAGAAAGATGGTACTTTGCTGTATCGAATACACTTTTAAGAAAAAAGTGAAAATGCTTTAATCTCTGACTTTCTAGAAAGATCTTCTGCATATCTTTCTCTATTTTACCTATAGAGATAATGAAAAAAGTCATTTTATTACCAATCTTCGTAAGACGATTTCCTAATAGTTCTAGCTTCGCTGTTGCAGTCTTGTCACTTGCATCTAGAGATTGGATAAAAGAAAAATATGACATCACATCTATATCGTTCTTCTCATTCAATTTTTCATAATCATTCAGAGCTTCTAGAAGAAGATTCTCATCTCTGAGATAATTCTTTTCAGTAATATCATATTTAGTAACAAAATCATCTATATCTTTCTCTATATTGACTATATCCTTCTCTATTTGTGGATCATTGTAGCCTTTATAGAGAAGTTTCAAATTCCATTTTATATTTATTTTTGTTTTTTCTTTTTTAGCTTTCATATATAATTTTTAAGTATTAAAAAATCTTCTTTCAATTTACCTATATTATTAGGATTATATACTGCCACACATGGATGGTATAAAGCAACAATATCTATTGGTCCATAGGAAGCCATGCTTTTATAGGATTTACCATGAGCTTTGCCTATTGGCTCTAGTTCTAGATCCATATCGAATTTATTCATAATATAACCTAGAGCATATCGTCCGAGAGTAGCTATAACCTTGGGCTGTATTATTTCTATCTGTCTATCTAGAAATGGTCCATAGATTTCTATTTCTTTTGCTGATGGATCCCTATTCTCTGGTGGTCTATCCTTCACAATATTTGTAATATAAATATCTTTTCTTTCTATTCCGACATGTGAAAGTAGCGTATCTAGTACTTTACCTGCTGTACCACAGAATGGTTTGCCAGTCTTTGCCTCATTCCTCCCTGGTGCCTCGCCTATAAATATTATTTTTGCATTATGATTACCCTCTCCAATAACAGGAAAATATCCATTGGAGGTTCTATATTCATACAGTGGGGATTTCTTTAGAATAAGTATTTCATCCCTTATCTTTTTCATTTCATCAGTTCTTGACATAGTCTATTTTTTCTATTTCCCGCTATTTATTATAATATTTGCTTCTGAAATTATTTCTTTTATTTTCATCTTCTCTATTCCTAGAGTATCTAGTAGACTCGGATCATCTAGTAGATCTGCGCATATTAGTATACCTCTGTCTATCAAATCTCTTTTATTTTGATTTGTAAATAAAGAGATACTGGTAATAGGTTGTAGTTTGTATTCAGTGATAATATCATGTAGATTACCTCTAAGAGGATAATTCCAACCAATTAATTTTAAATCCTGACATTTGCTGTATTGTATTGCTTTATCTGTAAATTTTGTATTTGTAAATATATATTTCTCTGTAAGCCTCCTTTCTTTATGGCCAAAATTAAAAACTTTCTTTGAAAGATCATCATAACGAGCTTTGACATATAGCACTACTTTGAGGTCGCTCTTCATACCAAATTCATTGTGGAATTTTGCCTCTACCATAGCTAGTTCATTACCCCTCCATGCTACTACATCTATTTCATGTTCTACACAAGAACCGACTATTATCTGATCAGTTATAGTCTCATATCCCCAGGTATTGAATATTCTGGCTACAAATCTCTCAAATGGGAATCCATCTGGACCTAACTCACCTATAGCTCTACGTAGAGAATACTTTACCGCTATTGGTACAGAATGATTGCGGAGTAGATCAAAGGCATGCTTATAAATATCCGATGTGGTCATACCATCACGGATTTCATCATTTATATGTTTAACAATTCCATTTACTATATCATTGCTACCACCGGCATTACGTAGAGAATGGAAAAGCTTCTGCTTGTCGAAAACTTCCTTCTGACCATTGGCTTTGGTAATAGTTATAACTCTCTCCATACAGAGATTATACTATAATCCCGCCACCTACGCATATATCCCCATCGTATATTACTAGACTCTGTCCAGAAGAAAGAGTGTATTGTGGTCTTTCGAACTCTATAGTAGATTCGTCTTTTACTTTTATTTTATCCAATATTTGTCTATATCTAGATCTAGCTTCTAAACTGATACCGAACTTTGGCTTTTTATTTATCCAATTTATATTTTTCAATATTATTTCTTTTTTACCATTTACTATTTCATCCATATCATTCTTATTGGATACAGTTATAGTATTCTTATCTATATCTTTTGAAATTATATAATATGGGAGATCATTGGGAGTTTTCTCTGTAATTATAAACCCATGTCTTTCCCCTATAGTATAAAGAAAAGATCCACTATGATAACCTATAATATTTCCATTTATATCCAATACATTACCTTTCTTGGGAATAATATAATGAGAAAGAAAATCCTTTATATCTATTTTACCGATAAAGCATATTCCCTGACTATCCTTTTTCTCTGCAGTATAGAGTTTCAATCTTTTTGCTATTTTCCTAACTTCTGGTTTCTCTAGATTTCCAACTGGGAAGAGAATATGATTCATCTGATCCTTCTTCAATGTCCATAGGAAATAACTTTGATCTTTATTCTTATCATTTCCCATTTTGAGATTACCATTATCTATCTGTGCATAGTGCCCAGTAGCGACATAGTCTGCTCCATTCTCCATAGCCCAATTATAAAAAGCACCGAACTTCACATGAGAATTACACATAATATCAGGATTAGGTGTTCTTCCTGCCTTATATTCTTCTATCATATAGTCCACAACTTCTTTCTTATATTCTTTCTCTAGATCAAGAGTGATAAAAGGTATATTGAGATCAAGCGCTACACGCATTGCATCTATCCTATCTTCTCTAGCAGTACAGGGTAGCCAGTCTGGTTGCCAGACCTTTATGAAGACCCCTGTGACATTATAACCAGCTTCCTGTAGCAATGCCGCAGATACAGAGCTATCTACTCCGCCAGACATGCCGACAAAAACTTTCTTTGACTTATTCTCTACCTTTTTTCCTACTTGACTTTTCATATATATATGATATCATATTTAACAGATTAAGACAACAACAAACCCCTAGTACCGCAGAAAAGCGAGGAAAGCTAAAAATGAAAATCTTAGTAGTAGACGACGAAGAATGCAATAGAGAAATCTGTTCCGGTATCATCAAAAGATTTGGAGGCCACGAAGTGATGTGTGCTAAAGATGGGTATGAAGCCATGGAAACCCTCAGACAAAATGCAGACATCGACCTGGTCGTTAGTGATATCGACATGCCCAGACTTGACGGGTTTGGTCTTATGGAAGAGATGACCAAACTTGGTCACAAAGCACGAAGACTCATTATGACTGGACTCCTCCATGAGGAAAGAGTTGTCCGTGGAAAACAGCTTGGAGCAGAAAGAGTCTTTAAGAAATTTGATTTCATGGATGTATTCAAAGAGTTAGGGATCATAGTCACGAAAATGTAACTAACTCTCACTCCCATTTTTAGAACCCCTAGCGTCCTATCCGCTTCGGGTTCTTTTTTATTTTATTTATTATTTCTATATAAACTTATTTCAAATACTTCCTCTTATTTTCTAAATGCCCTTTATAGTCAACAGCATAATGCGTCTCCCCTTCCTTATCAGATAAATAATAATAATATTTACTAGATTTCGGATTTATAGCTGATAGTATTGCATCCGTACTCGGATTAGATATCGGACCTTTTGGCAAACCTTTATATTTATAAGTATTATATGGTGAATCTATTTTCGTATCTGCGATAGATACAGATATTCTCGAAGTAATATAAATAATAGAAACATCTACTTGTAATGGTATATTCTCATCTAAACGTTTCCATAGAATACCAGATATCATACGACGATCTTCTTTATCACTTGCCTCTTTTTCTATTATAGATGCCATAATTATTATATCCTCTTTCTTCCTACCAGAAAGAATAATATTTGGCATTATAGAGGTAATCTTGGAATCAAATGCATCTCTCAGAGTATCAAATACTGTTAAAGCATTCACATTTGTATAGAAGAAATATGTATCAGGAAAAAGATAACCTTCTGATGTACTAGCGATATTCATAAAAGCTTTTTTATCAAAGCTTTTTATTCTTTTTGATATTATATTGGCAATACTATAAACAGTTATACCTTCAGGAATTGTAATCTTTACTTTCGATAATCCATGCTCACCCTTTATCATTCTATATGCAATAGTTATTGAGCTCTGCTTATTTTTGAATATATAATCCCCTGCCAATATTTTATCCTGTCCACCCATAAGTACAGTTTCTACAATGAAAAGTAGGGGTGACTTTATAATACCTTTTTCATCCAAAATTTTTGCGATTCCAGATAGACCTGTATTCTTTGGAATATTAATCTCTATGCCCTTGGGAAAATCCTTTGGAGGTAAAGATAAAATTATTATAATTAATACTATAGATAAAATTATAAATATAAATATTCTGAGTAATAAGAATTTTTTACTGTTTAATAATTCGAAAGATATCATATAGGGAGATTTGCTGGAGCACCGGATTTCTTCGAAGGTAGTCTATCTAGAGTAGGGGTAAGAGCAGCTGCACCTGGGAAATGATATATAGTAGCGAGTTCCTCAGTATTCAATATTAACTGTTTACCACCATCAAATGGCGGATAGAAGAAGGATCGCATCTTGTATGCTAGAAGTCCGCCTTTGAGAGCTCTGGTCTTCCTAATATCTTTGAAATCTTGCCAAGGGAACTTTAGCGGTCCTGTCCACATATCACCATTTGGTCGAAAACCATTGAGATGTTCAGTATTGAATTGCTTCATACTACTTATGAGTCCACCCATACCAAATGGAGTATTGTATGACTCTCTTTTGCCAAAATATACCGTACGAATACCAACGTCGAAAGGTAATTTCGTAATACTTCTATCGAGTGCTACCACTATATCTTTTTCCCCTTCTGATAGTGTCGGTGGAGTAGTTCTACCAGATACTTTATCCAATTTACCTGCAATCTTAGTTTTTGTATCTCGCATCATTATTTTATTTTTCAATTCTTCAGCTTTATCTTTCCAGCTATCTGTCTTACCAAAGAGTGTACCGAGTTTCTTCTGCTCTGCTTTATGAGCTCTCACGATAAATTGCATCCATACTTGCTGATTGGGTCCTACACTACCGAGGAATTCTAATACTGGTATTAGAGGATCTACCTTGAACTCTTCCTTTGGATCTTTATCTAATCCATAATCAATATATGTTTTTATAGGATATGGATCGTCTTTGGTAAATTTGAATTCACCTATCCACATTTTCATAGTTTTCGGATCATATTGAATGCCTTTTGTATAATCCTCAACTTCATTTATTTCTATTCCAGGAAACTGTGCATAGAGAGCAGACATGAGACCGATCTTCCTCTGATCTTCAGTCCATATCATGAACTTCACTCTACCTTCTACAGAGATAAGCTCCAGAGAATACCATGGTCTAGTCTCACCTTTTAGATATACTGCAGGCCATTCTCCATCAGAGGTATTGTGTATAGAATGTAAGAAAAGTTCCATGGCTTTTGGGGATTTTGCTATTTCCTTTGGTAGCTTTACCTCTACTACCACATATTTCATTTTGAAAAAATTCTTAGCACGAATATAGGCAAGCCATAATGGCCAGAATATAATACCGAGCATTATTGTAAGTGTCGGAATAGATAATAGAGTTATAAAGCCCCAAGCTATAGGGAAAAGAGTGTTATTGAACTCTGTAAATAGATATGGAAAATAATCTCCAAAGCGCATCATTGCTTATATTATAGCACTGATTTTATTTATACAATATGATATTTATCCTCTTTATCTTTCTTGAAAAATCTTTGATTTTGTAGATTAACAATAATAGTATTATCTTTTACATATCTCTCCTTTAGGACTTTATCTATTATTTCGTCTTTAGTCATTGGGCCGTTCTTATCCAATATTTTCTTTATAACATCCTTTACAACACCAGACATATATCCCCATTCCGCTAGAGCATATAGACCACGTCCTACTAGGACGAATCTTGGATCTTTTATTAGTTCATTATGAGTTGTAGCTACATGAGCTTTTTTATTGAAGACTATGCTGATCTGCTTTGCCACTTCTTTGAAATGTATTGGTGAACCATGTTTACGTATAACTAGAAAGGCATAGTCACGCATACCCTTTGTTCTAATATTCGGAGAATGTGCTACACCCCATTCACCTATTGCATTCTTGCCGAGTCTCTTTGACAGAGATAACCATCTTTTCATTATTTCTTGATTCTTGTATTTCTCTGAAACATCTTTTAGATGTTCTAGGAATTTGGAAACTATTTCTGATTCTGGTAATAGATCATCTAGAGAAAGTTTCGTATAGAGCTTCTTCAATGATTCCTCTACTTGCTTTGATAATTCTTCATTTACATGCCAACGATGTTTGAAATCATCATCTTCTTTTCTTTTCTTGAATGAATCACCGAGTACAAGAAGAAAGTTTATATGATTCTGTAGACTTTTGTCTTTTGAAATATGTCCTAGGAAATCATCCTCAACAACTATACCACCTAGAGAGTGTATTAGATTTTCAATCTCTATAAAAGTAGACTTTTCATTCTTATAGGCATTGGACTTGCGGATATTAGCTAGAGCATAGTTCTCTATCTGACGTACTCTCTCTCTTGTTATCCCATAATTTTTACCTATAGAATCAAGAGTCATTTTCTTTGGGTCTTTACCTAGACCATAACGACTAGTCAATACCTTTGCACCCCTTTCTGGTAATACAGATAGGAGCTTCTTTACTACTTGCTTTGGTTTGAAATTGATTATTGCCATAAATGATGGATTTCTTTACTATTTTTTATATACTTGTTTTATCATTATATTGATAATAAGTCAAATCATACTACTATATTCACGAGTTTACCCTTTATAAATATAATCTTTTTTATCTCTTTATTATCTATCCACTTCTTTATTTCAATCATATTTAGAGCCATATTTCTTATATTTTCTTCACTTTCATTTATACCAATTTCAAATGATGCTCTGACTTTACCATTTATCTGTACTACTATAGTGATTTCATTTTCTATGATTTTATTTTTATTATATTCTGGCCATGAGGAAAGTGTAATACTCTTCTTATTTCCTAAAATAGACCACAATTCTTCCCCTAGATGTGGTGCGAATGGACTTATAAGTTTCAATATTATTTCATAATTTTCTTTTGATATTTTTTCTTGTCTTTCAAATTCATTTACCAGTATCATAAGCGAGCTTATAGCAGTATTCCATTTCATTGCTTCTATATCTTCTTCTACTTTTTTTATTGTTTGATTGACCAAGGTCTCAGGAAAAAGTCCTTTTAATCGGCCTGCAGAACTCGCTACATCTGTCTCCGACAGATTCCGCTCAGACAGGCTTCGGCCTCTAAAAGAACTTTTTCCTTCGACCTTATCCTGAAGTCGCCATATTTTCTCTAGAAATCTTCTAACTCCAGCAATATTATTTGTATCCCATGATATATCCTGATCAAATGGTCCCATAAACATTTCATATAGACGTAGAGAATCTGCACCAATATTCTTTATTATATTATCTGGGCTGATTACATTACCTTTTGATTTTGACATTTTCTCTCCACCTTCTGCGAGTATGAGTCCATGCGAAGTACGCTTCTTATATGGTTCATCTGTCGGTACTAGGCCTTTATCATATAGAAACTTATGCCAAAAACGAGAATAGAGTAAGTGGAGTGTGGTATGCTCCATTCCGCCGTTATACCAATCCACCGGAGTCCAGTATTCTAGATTCTTTTTATCTGCAAAAGCTTTTTTATTCTTTGTATCTGTATAACGTAGATAATACCAGCTTGAGCCAGCCCAATTTGGCATTGTATCAGTTTCCCTTTTTGCGCTACTATTAATACCTTTTGCCCTACACTTTGGACATTTTGTATTTACCCATTTATCTATATTTGCAAGTGGTGATTCCCCTGTCTCTGTCGGTTTATAATTCTTTACCTTTGGTAACTTTATCGGTAATTCTTTCTCTGGTACTGGTACTATTCCACATTTCTCACAATGCACTACAGGTATCGGCTCTCCCCAATATCTCTGTCTAGAGAATATCCAATCACGAAGTTTATATTTCGTAACCCATTTGCCACCCACACTTTCTGTTATTTCTTTTTTATCAACTAGTTCTATCTCTCTAATAGGTAAATTATACTTTTCTGCAAATTGTCTATCCCGCTCATCATGCGCTGGCACAGCCATCACTGCTCCAGTACCATAATCAGCAAGAACATAGTCTGCTATCCATACTGGTACTTCTTCATTATTGGCAGGATTTATTGCCTTTATACCTTGTAATTCTATTCCTGTTTTATCGGATTTCGCATCTGTTCTTTCTATATCGCTTTTATTTTTTATATCTTTAATATATTTTTCTACATCATTTTTATTTGAAATAGAATTCATCAATTCTTTTACGAGAGAGTGTTCTGGAGAAAGTACTATATATGTAACTCCGAATATTGTATCGGGCCTCGTAGTGAAAACATTTATTTTTTTATTATCTTTATTATTTATTTTTATCTGAAAATCGATTTCTGCGCCTTCACTTTTCCCTATCCAATTCCTCTGTTGTATCTTTATTTTCTCTAGAAACTCTGTATGATCTAGATCCCTATCTAGTCTATCTGCATACTTTGTAATAGCGAGCATCCATTGCTCCTTATCTCTTTTCTCTACTTTTGTACCACATCTTTCACAACATCCATCTATTACTTCTTCATTTGCAAGACCGATAAGATCCTTTGGACACCAGTTGATAGTCATTCTCTTTTTATATGCTAGACCTTCTTTCAGAAATTGTAGGAAAATCCATTGTGTCCATTTATAATATTTTGGATCTGTAGTATTTATCTCACAGGACCAGTCAAAGGAAAAGCCGAGGGCTTTCAATTGCTTTCTGAATGTATCTGTATTTCTTTTTGTAACTATTGCTGGTTGTATACCTGTCTTTATAGCGTAATTCTCTGTAGGAAGCCCGAATGCATCCCAGCCGATAGGATATAAAACATTATAACCTTCCATTCTGCGTTTTCTAGAAATAATATCCATAGCAGTGTTACTACGAATATGTCCGACATGTAGTCCCTCACCAGATGGATATGGGAATTCTATAAGTGAATAAAACTTTTTCTTTTTATTCCCTTTAGCATCTTTCGCATTTTCCTTTACTCTGTTTAGCTTCTTTGACTCCCAATACTTCTGCCATTTCTTCTCTATTTTTATATGATTATAAGGCTTCATAGTGATTTACATAATAATACTATGTGGGAATAAAAGCAAAAAATTTTACTATGTGGATTACAATTGTAAATACCCCCTAAATATGCTAATATTTATCTCGTAAATATAATAATAATTAATTAAAAATTATGAAAAAATATATCATTGTTTTTATCCTTATTTTAAGCATCAGTATAATACCAAATCTTGCAAATGCAGAATCATTGTTCAATATAAATAGATCAAAACAGTATAATAATACTGCTAGTATATTCTCTGTTATTCAGGAAAGATTCAGCTCTTTCTTTAGTAATAAAAAGAAAACTGTTACCATTCCTCCGAAGAAAGTAGAAACTATGCCTTCCACAAACAATTCTGTAACATCTATCACAGAAAACAAAGAAACTTCTTCACTAGAGAATGAAAGATTGATTAAGGTTATGAATAATGCAGATACTGTAAATACTACAAATAGTAATACCAATAGTAAGAATAATATTCAGATAAAAGATGAGAAGAGTAGGCCGGTGACTCAGGCAACAATTGATCCTATTTCACTAAAGTCATATTCTTCTACACCGACAATAACAGGAACTGCTTATAATGTTTCGGAACCTTTCGGTATCTCCATAAGTAATAGTGGTGGAAAGGTTTGGGCTAGCGGAGATATAAATATCAATAATAATCGTTGGACAACAACAGTTAATGAAACTCTTAGTGCTGGTAAATATTTTGTACATGTCTATTCAAACAATATATTGGTAACAAGTGGGATACTCGCAATTGCATCTTCACCTAGTCCAAGTAATACAAACAATAATATTATAATAACTGTACCTGCTAACCCTGCGACTGAACCTATGACTATAACAAGACCGACAATTACAAGACCCGTCACTACGCCAAACTCCGCTCCGATGATAACGAAAGTAACTCCATCAGAGAGAACTATAAGAGTCGGTGAAAAAGGAATATGGACAGTCTATGCTATAGATAAAGAAGGAAATAGCATGACATATAAGGCATATTGGAGAGATGGCCAATATGGTACAAATGTAGAGGACTTTGGTAATGGGAATACCATGACTCATGCATTCGATAAAGCTGGTATATATAATGTAATATTTGCAGTAAGAGATAGCGATGGTAATGTCACTCCAATAGGAGTAAAGGTAAGTGTTGTAGAAAATACTGCATTACCAGTACCATCAGTGAATACAGAGCCTGTTATTTCTACTCCTAGGAGTGATGAGAGTATATAAGTAAACTTATATCTTAAACTCCACCACATCCCCATCCTTTACCACATATTCCTTCCCTTCAGTTCTAACTAAACCATGTTCACGAGCTTTACCATATGAGCCGGCATTTAGCAGTTCATCCCAATGTATCACTTCTGCGCGTATGAATTTATCTTTGAAATCCCCATGAATAGCAGTACCTGCCTCTGGTGCTGTCCAACCACGACCTATAGTCCATGCACGACTCTCATCTTCACCAGTTGTAAAATATGTAATAAGATCTAGGAGTTCATAGCCTTTCTTTATTAGATTATCTATTCCATCATCCTTTGCTCCTAGTCCTTCACGGAGTTCTTTCTTATCTTTTTCATCTATATCTTTCAGCTCATGCTCTATCCCCGCATCTACTATTACCCATTTTGCATTATTTTCATTGAAAAATTTTACAAGAGCTTGATATCTCTCATCATTTATTTCATCTAGATTCTTCCCTCCTGCTTTTTTATTCAAAATATACATAAAAGGTTTAGAAGTGAGTAGATGAAGTGATTTCAAAAATGGCTTTTCGAATTCATCTGCAATAACAGAAGATGCTAATTTTCCTGATTCTAATATTGTCTTTATTTTTTCTAATAAACCATGCTCTAATATTGCTTCTTTCTTTCCTGATTTCACTTCTCTACCGAGATTAGAGAGTCTCTTCGTCACTGTTTGAAGATCTGCAAGTATGAGTTCTAGATTTATCACTTCTATATCTTTTATTGGATTTATTTTGCCATCAACATGGATAATATCATCATCTTCGAATATTCTAACAACCTCTGCTATTGCATCTGTTTCGCGAATATTAGAGAGGAATTGATTCCCTAGTCCTTCTCCAGCCGAAGCACCCTTTACCAATCCTGCAATATCTACGAATTCTATAGCTGCTGGTATTGTTTTATTTGATTTAGAAAATTCAGAAAGTTTCCATAGGCGTTCATCTGGTACTGCCACCACTCCTACAGATGGATCTATAGTAGCAAAGGGATAATTAGCAACTAGAACACTCTTACGCGTAAGCGCATTGAAAAGTGTGGATTTCCCTACATTCGGTAGGCCGACGATACCGATGGATAGTGACATATCAAAATATCATAACATACTTTCATTTCCTTTTCTGTATATAGTCAATGGTACTTTATCCCAAGTATTAACAATTGAAGTGATGAATTTCCAAGCAGATATTACCTCATCCGTACTGGTAAATAGTGTCTGATCTCCCACAATAGCATCATATAATACCCTCTCATATGCATCTGGTAGGATCTGTAATGATTGTGAATCTGCATATTTAAACTTCAGAGTTTTCGGCTCTACTGCCATGTCGAATCCCGGTGTCTTTACGAAAAATCTAACCTTTATTCCCTCATCTGGCTGTATTCGGAAAGTCAATATATTCTGATCATCAGGATCTGCATCATATTTCATATTTTCTTCTTTATTTCTTCCTTTTGTTTCTATGGCTTTTATTTTATTTTTAATTTCTGAATTTTTGAAATATATATCTATTTCACTTTTTGATTCCTTCAATGCCTTACCACTCTCTATATAGAAAGGCACATCCCTCCATCGTGGAGAATCTATATATGTTTCTATACGAAAATATGTTTCTGTTTGACTATTCCTATTTACACCTTTTTCATTTGCATATCCTTCATATTGACCACGTACTATATCTGGCATGGACTTTTTATTATAAACAAATGGTCTGAGACGATTTATTATCTTTGCTCTTTCTTTACGTATTGAGTCCGCATCAAATTCTTCCGGTGGTTCCATAGCGATCAGTGCGAGCATCTGCAATATATGATTCTGTCCTACATCTTTCAGAGCTCCTAGTCCATCATAGAAGTTCCCCCGGCCTTCTATTCCATTTTTTTCTAAAAGCTTTATATGTATTGCTGATATATGATCTCTATTCCAAAGTGGTTCGAAAAGTGCATTGGCAAAACGAAATGTCAGTATATTCTGTAATGCTTCCTTTGCAAGGTAATGATCTATACGGAATATCTGCTTCTCATCAAAAAGCTGTGCGAGTTTCTTATCCAATGCTCTAGCTGTATCTATATCATGGCCAAATGGCTTCTCCACTAGCACACGTGTCCATCCTAGACCATCGCTACATGCTGTTGTCAGTCCAGATTTTGCCAAATATTCTAAAATAGTCTCATAGAAATGCGGCGCTACTGCAAGATGAAAAAGTTTATTGGAACATTGGCCGAAACTATCGTCTATGAGACTGAGTCGCAATGATAGTGATGCATAAGATGGTGGAGAATCAAAAAATCCCTGTTCATAGTACATATGATCAAGGAAATGCTTTATATCCTCTTCATGATACTGTCCTGGCTTTACCTTCATATTATCACGTATGTATTGTCGGAATTCCTCACGGGTAAAAGATCGCCTAGAAAATCCTACTATGGAGAATTTCTGTGGTAGACGTTTATTGACATATAGATTAAGTAGCGAAGGAAGGAGTTTCCTACCTGCAAGGTCGCCAGTAATACCAAATATGATGAATACGGTAGGAGTCATAGCAGGAATATATTAGCACACTTTTATACTATTTTGTATTAGAGACTTAGTATGAGTGGATATGCGAAGAAACTCAAAGCAAAATACACAATACAACGTACCAATGTCCATGCTTTCTGATTCTTTGACAAAGCACCATTGTTATACAATGCCAACACTATGTTCTTGAAAAGTAAAATAGGAAGTACAAAATATGATACGAATACCCACTGTTGTAGCCATAATTGCAATAGATCCTGTGGTATCTTCCCAGAGAAAACGATTATTATTGATACAATCAAATAAAAGAACTCTATTATCCCCAATACCCCTAGAACACTTTTTGTTTTTTGATTTTGTAGATTCATATTATATTTTATTAATAATTATTTATACCCAATATTCTAACATAGTATGTAAGAAAAGTAATCAACAGCCTCCCTATCTCCCCATATTATATAACTGTTGTACTTATTGAGTGTAAAATAGTCTCTTTATTTTTTCTTCATCAAAGCATCTCTCTAAAGATCTAATAATTGATTTGAACGTTCCTCTATCTAGTTCACTGTGCAATGGAACAGTTATATAATGAGAAGTAGTAGTAACTTTTTTAACAAGCCTTACATGACTTCCTATCTGTCTTATTTCTGAAAAACCTTCAGAGAGAAGGATTCTTACAAGTTCTTTACCAGAGATTCTACGGAGTTTAGGCATGAGCTATTCGAGAGAAATCCATATTCATCATTATAGGAGGAAAACCATCGGCCTTATTTCCTAGAATATCGCCCAGACTAACTTCTACTGCTTCCTTTATATTAGAAAGAAGATCTTCGAAGGACTTACCTTGCGTGTATATAGATACATCATCTGCTGATGCTATATAGAAACCATCTTCTCCTTTTGAGATTTGGAAAGTTATGATTTTATTCATTATATTTGTATATTAGCATAGTAGAATATACAAAATCAAGTTAATAAAATTACTTTCAACTTTATAACTTCTTTTACCTCCCCATATTATATAACTGTTGTACCTCGCTTGCCGATAGCGCGCGGTTGTAGATGCGAACGTCGTCGAGGGAGCCACCGAATAAACCAGAGGTAGGACCATACCCTATGCCAATATATCTAAATATTATAGCCGTTGTAGATAGACTTGTAATTTGTTCAGAATAAACACCATCTTTATATAAAGACAATGTGCCTTGACCATCAGACATTATGGTAATATATTGCCATTTATTTATAACGCTCACTGATGAATTATTTGAAAAAGATCTGACAGTATAATTAGGAGCACCTTCTCTATATACAAATCTTTTAAACCCGGAGTCTGCCACACCTAAATATTTAAACGTTCCTCCTAGCCCGGTAAAGGAATTATTTCCACTAACTACACCATTCCAATTCATCCAAGTAGAAAATGTCCATGGTACACTATCACCAAAAGTGATATCACTACTAATGCGTAAATAATCATCCCCCCCATCAAACCTCCCCGCCTGCCCCACTTTTCCCTTCGTATAGAAAGTAGAAGAAGCGATATTTATGGGATTACCATGATTACCCTGACCACTTTTGTCTCGTATTACTCCATTTACTACATCTTTACCATCGAAGGTCCAATATCCTACTAAACCGCAAGATAATCCTGAAGTACAGTTTGTATTCTTTACTGGTTGGGAAGCAGAGACCTTGGAACCGGCGGTACTATTGTATAGTTGAGATACCTCACTTGCTGATAGCGCGCGGTTGTAGATGCGGATGTCGTCGATAAGGCCATTAAATGTTCTATCAGTAGTATTTGAATTCCCTATTATCATATTCGTCGTACCCACTTCTGGTGTACCACTATTTTGATTAGCAGAGCCACTTAATTGACCATTAATATAAAGATTTGCAATCCCAGAACCATTTCTCGTAACAGTCACAAATACCCATTGATTATATGGTAACGAACCGGCTGCTGATTGTGCATTATTAGTTCCGCCATTACTAGATAAAACAATTATATTTGCTCCTAGACGAAATATTGTCTTGTTATTATCAAAGATACGCCCAGCAACCTGACCAATACTTTTTGCATATATCCATGCAGAATATGTACCTGCGGTAGCACCAATTAAATCACTTCCTGTTTTTATTTTGTCATCCCCCCCATCAAACCTCCCAGCCTGCCCGATCTTCCCCTTCGTATAGAAAGTAGAAGTAGCGATATTTATAGGGTTACCATGATTACCATTTCCACTTTTATCTCTGATTACTCCATTTACTACATCTTTACCATCGAAGGTCCAGTAACCCACTAGTCCGCAGGATAGTCCTGATGTACAGTTTCTGTTTTTTACTGGTTGGGAGGCAGAGACCTTGGAACCGGCGGTACTATTGTATAGTTGGGATACCTCACTTGCCGATAGCGCGCGGTTGTAGATGCGAACGTCGTCGATCATACCAGAAGAAGGTCCTGAACCACTACCTGATGCACCAATAAAAGTTTGAGTTGCTCCTGATGCTGGTGTACCACAGTTCTGGTCGGCAGTACCTGATAAAACACCATTTATATAAATATTGGAGACACCACTACCATCTCTTGTAACAAGGACAAATACTTGTCTATTTAAAGGTATTGAATTAGTAGCACTTCTAACATTAGAGGTACAGGAGAATATTAATCTATTACTAGTTGAATCAACTGAAAATGTTGTATTACCACTTGTATTAGTAGTAATAGTACCACTTTGTTTCTTAGGATTTATCCAAGCTGATACAGAAAGAGTACCAGTACCTAACATATCAGAATTAATCATAACTCTGTCATCCACCCCATCAAACCTCCCCGCTTGCCCTACCTTACCAATATCATAAAAAGTAGAAGTAGCGATATTTATGGCATTACCATGATTCCCATTACCACTCTTATCCCTAATCACCCCATTCACCACATCTTTCCCGTCAAATGTCCACCAGCCGACAAGGCCAGAATTCATAGTAAGGGCATTACTAGGAACACCGATACTAGAAGCCAGGGCATGATCAGGATACAGAAAAAAAGCAGAGAAAATAATAGACAATAAAATAATCTTTGCAGATTTCATGGGTAAATTATAGCATGAAAATATAATAAAATAACTTTATAACTTTTTACTTTATAACTTCTTTTACCTCCCCATATTATATAACTGCCGTACCTCTGTTGCCGATAGCGCGCGGTTGTAGATGCGGATGTCGTCCATGAGACCATTAGAAGTACGACTTCCAGCAGTATTTCCACCAATAATAGCTGCACTTGCACTATCATCACTACGTGTCCCAATAGGCGTAATAGCTGTTGGTAATTGATAAAATATTCCATCAATATAAAGAGAGGGGACATTGGTAGTATCATCAGAATTGTAACTCAAAACAATATGGTGCCATTTATTGAATGAAATAGGCGGAGTTGTGCCGTTATATTTCCATTTACCCGTATTACCCGAAAATGTAACATTAAATTCAAACCCTGTTTCTCCTACGAAATGACTAGAAAAAGCAAAGAGAACCCAATTCTTACCAATCCAAAAACCTGCTTCACCTTCTCCTGCAGATTTCGGATTTACCCAATATGATATCGTACCACCACCATCCCAAATATTTTGTATAGAAGATGTATTGGAAATAGTAATATAATCATCCCTCCCATCAAACTTCAACCCCTGCCCGACCTTCCCTGCCTTCACCGCTGTAGATGTAGAAGTGAAACCGATCATAGCACCATTATTACCATTACCACTTTTATCTTTTACATTCTGTATCATATCCGGCCCATCGAATGTCCACCAGCCGACAAGACCTTGATTGAGATTGCTGGGGCCAGGAAAAGAGATATTTTGTTTACCAGATTTACTACTATCATAGACTTTCTTTATTTCAGTGGCAGACAGAGCCCTATTATATACTCTTATATCATCTAGATATCCATACCAATTCCCATTACCTTGATCATCACGCGCACCGAGTACAGAAGCTCCACCGGGAGAGTCAGTATTGGTACTTGTTGCAATAGAAAGTCCATCTTTATATAGATCTACATTATTACCATCAAAGACATAGCAAACATGTACCCATGTATTATTGCTAAATACTGCAGAACTAGACTGGGAACCTTTCGCTGTTGCTCCAGAACGATAAGAGACAAATAATTTACCATCATTTACTATACTCCCCATACGTATACCATTACTAGCATCAATATAGAAATTCAAGAATGTCTGATTCCATCCTGCAGGAGAAACTGTCAGATCTTTATTATATGCCCATGCACAGGATGAACTTGGATTACTAACTGTTGTTATTGGATTAGAAATTAGACCGATAGAAGTGACATTACCGTCAAAGGTAAGTGCCTGACCTACCTTACCTTGTCTCACTACAGTAGAAGTCGCTCCGAAATATTGGAAATATCCATGCTTGCCATTACCACTGGTGTCTCTGACATTCGGTGTTAGATTTGCCCCATCGAAGGTCCAATATGCTACTAGATTATTATTTATACTATCAAAACTTGATGGGGTATTTATTTTGCTACCTTTGGTGGCATTATAAAGTTGAGCAATTTCTTGGGCACCTAGTGCGCGGTTGTAGATGCGGATGTCGTCTATTGTTGCATTAGCGAATGCTGAAGCGTCATTATTAGTCCCAATCTTAAGAGGTGTACTGATGTTCGTATTAAGTGCTCCTCCTGTCCCATTAGTAGTAGCTTTCTGTACGCCATTAATATAGACATACGAGGCAGGGTCGTTATACATAACAACTACATGTGTCCATTGACCTAGTGGTATTGGGCAAGTAGCGGAGTTACAATTAATATCTAGCTGACTACCCCCAGTTCCAGAACCTCCATATCTCCAAATAGTTGCTATATCAAAAAAACTGCTACCGTATACACTGAATAATCTCCCTGTGCTTCCACTGTTACGATAAATAAAGTGACCCGTCTTATTATTATTTTTAACCCAAAAAGCTATGGTAGCCCCACTTGCACCTTCTAGGGAATCAAGGGCACTCGAATCAGGCGCATCCACATAATCATTACTACCATCAAACTTTAGTGCCTGCCCGACCTTACCCGTAACCACCGCACTAGAAGTAGAAGTGAAACCAATCATAGAACCATGATTACCATTACCACTTTTATCTTTTACATTACTTATCATATCCGGCCCATCGAATGTCCACCAGCCGACTAGACCTTGATTGAGATTATTGGGACCAGGAAGTGAGGAGTTTATACCACTAGCAGAAAGGGCGATGGAAGGTAATAGGAGTATTGCTATAAAGACAATACTAGATTGTATTAAATATTTCAAAATAAAATTATTCCCCATCCCCTAATTATATCATATTCACTTATTTCTTAATCATCGCCACTTTATACATTCCCTCTTTTTCTGCTAGATATATTTCTCTGGCTTGGGATACTGTGAATGCTTTTTTATATACACGAATATTATCTAAATAATATCTATTCGTAGGACCTCCGACTAATGAGCTACCTAATATATATAAATTATTTGAATTATAATGACAAACTCCATCAGTGAAACTAGAAAAATTAGTAACTTGTTTACCATTAATATACATAGCTACTTTATTATTATCACATACTGCCATAACATGATACCATTGATTAATTTTTATAGGAAAACTTGGAAGTGGTGGTGAAAGTACTACTCCAGATGAAGATACAGTAGTAAATACTAAATTACTACTACTATCCATATAGAATCTCCAACGTCCAGGAATAGTATTTATAAAAAGGTTAGAAAGATATTCTATACTATTTGTACCTGTAGTATTTATCCAAAAAGAAACAGAATAAATATTTGTTGGCCCTCCAATTATAAGAGAAGGAGATGAAGCAGTTTTACCACTATCACCCGAAACAGATATTACTTTACCAATTTTAAATGGGTTTGTAGTATTAGTAATAATTCCTGGGTTAACTAAAAAGAGATTGTTTCCATTCCCTGTTTGATCTATTATATTATTAGAACCATCATGACTATCAAATTCCCAAGAAAGTACTAGATCATCATTCCATGCAGAATATGTATGAGTATCGAATGTCTGCCCAGCTGCCACACCACTCCTCTCTCTAGTACCAGATAGACTAGCTAGAACAACAGAAGAGAGTAGACCTATAATAGAAATTACTACGAGTAATTCTATGAGGGTAAAGGCGCGAGAATGTTTATAAGATATCTTTATCATTATTTATTATTTATCTTTCCATTATCTCCTATTGCCAGATTATCAAATTTATCTTTTTCTGCTAAATATAATTCTTCTGCCATAGCAACAGTGAATGCTTTATTATAAATACGAACATTATCTACATAATATGGAAAAACACTGCCATTAAGAAGTCTTGCATTCATTATAATAGGAACAGTGGATAAATAACTACAATTACCACCAGAAGATAGTAATTTGGAATCTGTAGCTACTTTACCATTCACATATAAAGTACCTTTTGTACCGTTACATACTGCCATTGCATGATACCATTGCCCTGACTTTATTAATATTTGAGGAACAGACGGAGAAAAACCAGAATTAATATTGGATCTAGCTAAGAAAGATAATTTTCCGCCGTCTTGTATAGAGATCATCCATTTCCCAGCTGCTAAAGGAGAGTAGAAATTGGAAATTATTTCAACACTACCAAACTCACCACCTCTTGGATATATCCAAAGCGAAATAGAAAAATCATTAACTATGGGAGTAGGACTATTTATTGGACTACCGGTAACTGCAGTTTTGCTTGTATTTACAATATCTAATACCTTTCCATTCTTAAAAGGATTATAATTACTATCAGTAACTAGAGAAGTAGTATCCGTAAGTGTAAGATTATTCCCATTCCCCGTCTGATCTTGCACCGTAGTACCACTATCGGTATCGAAGTCCCATGCAAGAACAAGATCCTCATACCATGCACCATATGTATGTCTATCGAATGTCTGCCCAGAAGCTAGAGTACCCTTTTCCCTAACACCAGAAAGAGTTGCGAGGATAATGGATGATAGCATACCTATAATAGATATAACCACAAGCAATTCTATAAGGGTAAAGGCTTTCGATGAATTATTTTTATCTATTTTCATTTCTCTATATTCAATTTATTGATAATTATAGCATAAACATTATCTATATCTATATAATATTTCCACAGATTGTATTACTTTATAACTTTTTACTTTATAACTTTATAACTCTTTTACCTCCCCTGATTATATAACTGCTTCACCTCGCTTGCCGACAGCGCGCGGTTGTAGATGCGGACGTCGTCGATGGTGCCATCTTGATTCTGTGTGCTTACAGAAATAGCTCCTATTCTTATATTATATGAACCAGAGACAGGAGTCCCGGAATTTTGATTGGCTGTACCAACTAAAATACCATTTATATAAAAATTAGCTTGATTACTATTATTTCTTGTAACAGTTACGTGATACCAAGTATTAAGTAATAATGAATTTGTCCCAGAATGAGATGTTGTAGTAAAATTATTACTAGAAAATTCTAATCGCTTATTAACACCGACAGTACGAAAAATTGTACTCCCATTAGTTAAAATCTGTCCAATAGAAACAAAAGATTTTAAATATATCCATGAAGAAATGGTCACATCAGTTGTACTAATTACAGATGATGATGTTTGAACATAGTCATCCCCCCCATCAAACCTCCCCGCCTGACCGATCTTACCCGGCACATAGAAAGTAGAAGTAGAGATACTGATTGCATTACCATGATTACCATTTCCACTTTTATCTAGCACTACGCCATTGTTCATATCTTTCCCATCGAAAGTCCAATAACCGACTAGTCCACAGGAGAGTCCTGTGGTGCAGGAGGTTGGGCCGACCTTGGGAGAGGAGGCTTGCTTGGTTGCTGCACCCATATTGTAAAGGTAGGTGATTTCACTTTGGGAGAGGGCACGCATATAAAAACGTACATCATCTATTTTACCATCATGATAACTAGAACCACATCCATTGATAGCACCTATACAAGGTGAAAATGAACTATCTAATACAATATCTGATATAGCACCAGAATTAGATGAACTTATAACACCATTAATATATAAAAATACATTTGTACCCTGCCTTACAGCAATAACATGCGTCCATTTCCCAGTCGTTAAAGTGTTCGTTGGAGTTGTAGCTGCTACTGTCGCAATTCCGTAGTCTGTTATAGTAAAACTTAACCTATTCAGTGTACTTACAATTATACTCGCAGAATCTCCCGAAGCAACTTTGTCATCATATAGAGCAGAACCAAATGCTACTCTATCATAAAACATCCATCCTGCTATAGTAAAATCTGAAGTACCTGGTGATAACTTAGGACTACTAGACGGTAATTTCACACCATCGTTTACCCCGTCAAAATTTACCGCCTGCCCCAGCTTACCTGGCGCATAGAAAGTAGAAGAAGCGATATTTATAGGGTTCCCATTATTCCCATTTCCACTTTTATCTAGCACTACACCATTACGCATATCCTTCCCATCGAATGTCCAATAACCGACTAGGCCACAAGATAGTCCTGAAGTGCAGGAGGTTGGGCCGACCTTGGGAGAGGAGGCTTGCTTGGTAGCTGCACCCATATTGTAAAGGTAGGTGATTTCTGATTGAGTGAGGATGCGGTTATAGATGCGAACATCATCTAGACCAGCATCTAGGTAATCCGATATTCCATTTGCACTACCAAGCATTAAATTACCGGATTCATCGGAATTTGCTGTTGCTCCATCTGTAGCAGATAAATTTGTCTGTAAAACTCCATTTCTATAGACCACAACACCAGTAGATAAAGTCATAGAACCATCCCAAGTAAGGACTATATGTTGCCAAACATTATTGACTAATAAACTATTATAATTTTTAGAGGAGTCTGTGCCACCCTCTTTTGCGAAGCGCAAGCGTGCTGGATTTGTAGTAGAATTCTTTTGTATTTGCCAATATCCAGTACCATTTGAAGCTGCCCCTTTCTGGATTATGCTATTAATAGTATTCGTATCTGGTCTAATCCAAAAAGCCACAGTCATACCTCCTCCACCTTGACTCTGTATATCATCAAGTGATGAACCTGTGCCTGCATTGATATAATCATTACTACCGTCAAATTTTAGTCCTTGTCCTATTTTCCCAGGTTTATAGAAAGTAGAAGTAGAGATACTGATTGCATTACCATGATTACCATTTCCACTTTTATCTAGCACTACGCCATTGTTCATATCTTTCCCGTCAAAGGTCCAATAACCGACTAGGCCAGAACTGAGAGAAAGAAGATTGGGAGAAACACCGATCTTGGAAGCAGAGGCGGTGTGGGGGGAAAAGAAAAAAGTGAAAAAGAAAATAGTAGACAATAAAATAATCTTTACAGATTTCATAACTAGATTATAGCATGAAAATATAATAAAATAACTTTCAACTTTATAACTTTTTACTTTATAACTTCCCCTACCTCCCCATATTATATAACTGCTTCACTTCACTTGCCGATAGCGCGCGGTTGTAGATGCGAACGTCGTCGAGGGAGCCGTTAAAATTTCGAGAATTGGCACTTACATTAGCGCCGATATGTGCTGATGAAGTAGTATCTGACACTATGTTACCAACACCATCAGTTGGACTTGTGTATGCTGTTTCAACTCCATTAATATAAAATTTTATTCCTGTAGCATCTGCAGTACCATCCCATGTCATTGTAAAATAAGTCCATTTATTTAAAGGTATAGCATTCACAGTTGATACAACTCTACTTAGATTAGTTGCGCCATCATAATCACGATAAAACCATGGGGTTAGTATTCCAGAGGAACCAGCGCTATCTATTGATAAAAACCAACCATTCAATCCAAAACCAGTACTTTTCTCCATTATATATCCAGTATTATTAGACCCAGAACTTTTTGGGTATACCCAAGAACTTATGGTAATAGCAGGCAAATCATTGAGACTACTAGGTGTACCAGCATTCACATAATCATTCGTTCCATCAAACCTCCCCCCCTGCCCCAACTTCCCCTGAGTATAGAAAGTAGAAGTAGAAATGTTAATTAAATTTCCATTATTACCATTTCCACTTTTATCTAAAATTACACCATTACGAATATCTTGATTATTGAAGGTCCAGTAGCCGACTAAGCCTGAGTCTAGTGAATTGACATTAGGTCTTAATGCTTGAGTTTCTTGGAGTTTAGTACCTGCGCCTTGCATATATAGTTGCTTGATTTCTGAAGTAGACAGGGCGCGGTTGTAGATGCGGACGTCGTCGATAGAACCGTCAAATACTCTTGAACCACCAGCTACATTATTACCGATGATCATATTCCTAGCGACATCAGTTACACGACTTGCATCTCCATCTGTCTGTGTAGAGTAGGTTTGTTCTACACCATCCTTATAAATATGAACATTTGTTGCAGTAGTGCTACCATCCCATGTTACAACTAAATGAACCCATTTATTAAAATTAGAAGTTGAAAATGTAGCAGAAGAAGTACGAACAACAAGATTTGTCACATCATAATCCACATTAAATTCTATTGTTCCACTTAAAGTTGAGCGGATATAAAATTCCCAGCCATTCGCATCGAAACCAGTTGATTTTTCTACTATACCGCCAAGACTAGTCCCTCCAAATGATTTTGCATTTACCCATGCTGATATAGACATAGCTGACAAATTATTGAGACTACTAGGTGTACCAGCATTCACATAATCATTCGTTCCATCAAACCTCCCTGCCTGCCCCAACTTCCCCTGAGTATAGAAAGTAGAAGAAGCGATACCAATTGGATTACCATGATTACCATTTCCACTTTTATCTAGTATTACACCATTACGGATATCTTGATTATTGAATGTCCAGTAGCCGACTAGGCCTGAGTCTAGTGAATTGACATTAGGTCTTAATGCTTGAGTTTCTTGGAGTTTAGTACCTGCACCTTGCATGTAGAGTTGTTTGACTTCGGAAGCAGATAGAGCGCGGTTGTAGATGCGGACGTCGTCAATAATACCATTAAACCTAGTATCATTATTTCCACGCTCTCCAATATGAAGGTCTCTGCCATTACTTACATACTGTGCCAATGGAATACCTGTAGTATTTTGTCCAATAGATACACCATTTTTATAAATCTCTAAAGATACAGACGGAGTAAAAACTGCTACATAATGATTCCAAATATCATTATTATGTAAATCATTTACCGTAAGAGAAATGGTTTCGGTACTGCTAGTAGCGATGGTGAATGCTACATCATTACTATTGTTAATTCCAAAACTATATCCTCTAGTGGAACTCCCCCCTTGTGTTCCCAAACTACCAGTCGTAGCACTTGAACCTTTTCCTTTCAACCAAACTGAAATAGTCATGGCTCCTGTCGGCTTGAAAGAAGGATCGTTAGAAACATTCACAACATCATCCCCCCCATCAAACTTCCCCCCTTGCCCCAGCTTTCCCTGAGTATAGAAAGTAGAAGAAGCGATATTTATTGCATTACCATGATTACCATTACCACTTTTATCTCTAATTACACCATTTACTACATCATTGCCATCGAAACTCCAATACCCTACTAGACCATTCGTAAGAGACATAACATTTGGTGATACGCCGATAGTCGTGCCGGCGGAGGCGGTATGGGGAAAGGAGAAAAGGCTAATAAAAAATATAAATATTATTAAAGTAAGGTTTTTATTCATTTAATAAAATTAAATATTTTTAGATTTCAAATATATTTTGATACAATCTACATACTTTTCATATAATGGTACAAACTCTTTTGCTGAATTATAAAAAATAAAATTATCTTCATCAAAATCGTATTCATGTATTAAAACATTTCTAAGATTAGAACTTTTTATGAATTTTGGCAATAAGTCTTCTTCTAAGACTTTTAATGATGCCATTCTTTTGAAAGATTCTCTATATGTATCAGGTGTTTCTGCTCCCATCTCCGCAATTATATGAGTATTTATATCGCTAGCGATTTCTACAATCAATTGGAAATTCCTTTCTGCAGAGCGGATATTAGTAAATATTTTTTTAAATTCAGAAAAAGGCAATACTAAAAGTTGATTTAATTCAATCAATAATACCTTCATTTGTTCTAGCTTTTTTAGTATCAGATCATGCGACATAATTTTCTAATATTACACGCTCACGCATACGACGGAATTTTGCAGTATCCTGATATTCCTTAAAGGATCTTACCTTGAATCTAATAAAATCATATACATCACCTTCTATCAATTTACCTTTCTTTGCAACTTCAAATTTCAATATTGGCGATGCAGTAGAGAGATCAACAAGATCGATTTTATCTTCATTGATATTAAACTTTTTTGATAAAAAATGAGATAAATCTGTACGTGAAGCAAGGGTTAATGGATTATAAGAAAAAACTCCAAAATCAAAATCTGAAGTAGATATTGCCCTACCAGAAATCTGAGAACCAAATGCTATTATAATCGGTTTTTTCATATTATATATTTGCATTATACCATTATTCCTCCTCATTTACCACCTCCTCTTCCTGATCAAACACCTCTTCTTGACTGACAGCACTATTGACAGCACTAGTATCGAATTTCCAGCTAGAAAGCACGGCTTTTAGAACTTCATCATATTTTATATATGTACGGATCTGATACAGATTCCTATTGAGGACGAACCATACCTCCCTACTCCTACCGTCAAAGGCACTATCATTGCTGATAAAAGCTACACCTTTACCTGCATCTCCGAGTATAACATCTTGTGGAGATTCTATGAGTAGATTAGGTAGATCCTTCCTTATCCTCTCTACTGTCAGAGCTGGTATGTCCTCATCTATAGGGCTGATACTCACCTGGAAACCTTTACCTGTAGTTATCTCCTGTACCACTATATTTTCCATTCCATCTTCTGTAGTGAATGATGATGCAGAGAATGAACTAGGATAATCAAAAGTGAAATTCAATGTTGGATGACTATATGTCTCTGTTGTTGTAGCAATAGTAGATAATGTGGATTCAGCTGGTAGGAAAGCATCTTCTTTTTTATTTATAAAATATGCTATTCCTATTACGATGATGATTATAATTATTATGAATTTTATCTTTTTTGACATGGTGTTTATTATTACTTTTTTAATGGTTAATAATTAATGATTAGGGTGTCGGTGCAGACTCAGGTGCCGGTGCAGGTGCAGGAGCAGGAGCTGGTTCTGGGGTAGGAGCTGGTACTGGCTCTACTGGAACTGGCTCAATAACAGGTGCCGGTACTGGATCAGCAACGGGCTCTACAACAGGTGTTGATTCTGGAGCTGGTTCTACTAGAGCTGGAGTGGAATCCACAGGTGCTGGAATAGGATCTACGGGCGCTGATACAGGAGTGGAAGTAGCTGGAGTAGCTGGAGTGGATGTAGCTACAGGATCTGAAACTGGTATTATAACTTGTGCAGTCTCAGGTACTATAGCGGGTGCTACGGCAGGAGCTGATGCAGGAGTGGATGTAGAGGATGTAGTAGATGATGCACTGACTCCACCAGCACTTATTAGCAAGCTCTTCAATTGCTCTTTATTTATACATACATCATCTACACAGAGCTTCTCTTCTATATGCAATTCTTTTACAAATATTCCCTTTATACTAGTCATAGCAGATGATAGGAAATCCATAAATGAACTGAATATTTTACTTAATATAGGTGTAGATGAAGCGATAGCATCAGCAGTAGTAGAGGCAATAGAATCCAATATTGTTGTTGAAGCGAATAGATTCAATGTATTCTCATTTATAAGATCAATAGTAGTTGAAGAAAGATTATTTATTCTATCATTTAGTCCTACTATAGCTAGATTAGTATTCTTCATTGAAGCTGTCAATTCTCCCAATGATGCTTCTGTACTATTCCTCGATGTGAATAGCAATTCTGCTGTAGATGAAGCTAGAATATCGACATATTCAGAAAGCGAATTTATATCTTTACCGAAACATTGATTACCCTGATAACATACATCGCCAGCTAGGGAAATATTACCCTTCTCATCAATAGTCATCACATCCTCACTTTTTTGATTTCTCAATAATAGTCCTTGTGTAGAGCTTGCACTGAGCGGAGCCTCAGTAAAGGTGAAATTGTTTGCAAAGATCAAGTCACCAGCATAGGAATTCGTAGCGCGAAATGTACCATTTACATATAGATTACCATTAATTGTAGATGTTGCATTATTTGAATCTGTAGTTGAGGCTGTGAATATACCATTATTTAGTATTTTGAATAATGTACTTGAAGCACTATTGACTACTTCGAATGTACCTTCTGTACCAGTACCATTACCGAATATTGTAAGCTTCGATGATGGTGGAGTACTACTACCGATAGAGATTCTAGGGTAATCATTCATAAGATTTCCATTACCAGCAGAGAGACCATAGACCATGATAGTTGTACTACCATTGAGTGATGCAGTGTAACCTTGTGGTGTTCCTTCAGGAGCACTTTCAAGTAATAGATCTGTCCATGTGACCATACCGGCATCTGTATCAAATTCCATATTTCCTGTTGTTAATGAATCTATAGAAGTGATACCTGTTGAGAAGTCATAGACTAATGAGCCATTGCCAACATTTAACCCTCCCGCAAAAGTAGAAGTAGCGGTTGTAGATGTAGCGTGGAAGTATTCTGCTACTACTGGGCCGACTACAGATAGCTTTGCATATGGGGATGTGGTACCGATACCTACATTACCTATATTATCTATATGAATACGAGTGGCATTAGCAGTTTGAAAGGCCATATATTCATTAACACCAGAACCTGAACCAGATATTCTAGATGATCCTGCATTTCCAAATTGATAACCACTACCGGATGACACACGAACATAACCATTAACATCTAGAGCTACGGCTGGATCCGCTGTCCCTATCCCCACATTCCCACCATTCGTAACAATAAAGTTTGTAGCTGTAGAAGAACCAATTGCAAATGCTGGACCAGTTATACCATTTGGATTAATTGAAAGTTGTGCCCATGGAGTGGTGGAACCTACACCCAAATTACCACCATTTGCCATACGGAAACGCTCTGTTCCAGATGTAAAGAATTTTATATTTCCTGCACTTGTATAGTAATTTATATCATTACGTGAAGTTCCGACACGATCAATTGCCTCAATAATAACTCCATTATATGCACCATTTGAACTTCCTGAAATTGTGAAGCTAGCATTATTATCTACAACCTCAAATTTTGCACCTGGATTAGTTGTCCCCACTCCCACATTCCCATTCTTATCAACAATAAACTGTGTACCCGTAGATGAACCTACAGCAAATGCAGGTGAACCAGCTACACCAGATACAGCTAGCTGTGCCCATGGAGTGGTGGAACCTACTCCAACATTCCCATTTTCCTGTACCTGGAATACAGTAGTAGAAGCATTATTGACAAGAGCTAATAGATTAGCAGTACCAGTTCCCTCACCCCATACAGTGAGTTTAGAATAAGGGGTCGATGTACCGATAGCTACTCCTATGCTTCCTGGTTTTGTATATCCATTACCATCCGTCTGACCATATAGAGTAAGTGTAGTACTACCCATAAGATCGAAGCTATATGATTCTACTGTGCCATCATCTGGAGTATCTGTAATAGGTAGATCAAGTGCTGTAACTATACCCGCATCAGTATCTAGATTAAGATTTCCAGTCTGTACGGAACCGATAGATGTGATACCTGTATATGAATCATAAACAAGTCCCCCATTTCCTACATCAAGCCCTCCTGCAAATGTAGACGTAGCAGTAGTAGATGTAGCATGGAAGTATTCTGCTACTACTGGACCGACTACAGATAGTTTTGCATATGGGGATGTGGTGCCGATACCTACATTACCTTCTGCATTCCATATACCACTACCTGGGAAGAAGGCAGCACTGGAGACAGAGAGTGCTGTAGTTGAACCATATGTGAATGCTAGATTAGCTGTAGTATTGTTCCATGTGAATGCAGATGAGTCTATGAGGAAGCCACCTGTACTTGCAAATGGTACTCTACCAGAAGTTAGAGATGAAATCGATATACCAGTAGTAGATGCATATGGGAAAGTGGAAGCTGTAGAGGATGTTGATATGAAATATGATGAACGGACATAGTCATCAAATACTCCAATACCCGCTACTCCGAGTAGAGCGTATGGTGATGTTGTACCAATACCGACATTCCCTGCATCTTGTATTACAAATCTTGTAGTACTAGCTACATCTGATACTGCAAATGCATAACTTGTAGCACTAGTAGTAGTACCTGCTACAGATAGTGTAGCCCATGGGGATGTGGTACCGATACCTAGACGGAGATTCTTTGCATTACCTGATCCATCTGCTTCTCCATATACTGTGAATACTGGGAGACCGCCGATATTGGCGGTGTAGGCTTCTGGAGTACCAGCTATAGCATTACTATCAAGTGGCAGATCTGTCCAAGAAACTATTCCAGCATTTGTTTCAAAGTTTAATGATCCAGTCTGAAGTCCAGTTATAGATGTTATACCAGTATAGTAGTCATAAACAAGTCCCCCATTTCCTACATCAAGCCCTCCAGCTAGAGTAGACGTAGCAGTAGTAGATGTAGCATGGAAGTATTCTGCTACTACTGGACCGACTACAGATAGTTTTGCATATGGGGATGTGGTGCCGATACCTACATTACCTTCTGCATTCCATATACCACTACCTGGGAAGAAGGCAGAGCTAGAGACAGTAAGTGCTGTAGTAGATGCATATGGGAATGTAGATGCTGTAGAAGATGTAGCTGTGAAGTATGATGCTGTTACATTATTCCCTGCCCAGATATCAGATGAAGCGTATATAGATGAAGAAGCAAATAGATTATTCTGTATCCATAGTGCTGTAGTGGTAGAGTTGGTATTTATTCCATAGTTAGTAGCTGGTGTCCAAGCGAAAGATACAGATGATGGCCATGATGTTCTACAGTCAGTGGTGATACAGATAGTGGTAGCGGAGAGAGCTGTGGTGGAGGCGTAGGGGAAGGTAGAAGCAGTAGAGGATGTTGATATGAAATATGATGAACGGACATAGTCATCAAATACTCCAA
>CAYOER010000006.1:0-39595 GCA_964403205.1 uncultured Candidatus Saccharibacteria bacterium
TCCGGTTCCGCCAGATTGGCAACTTTGAACCGAAGTAGAATAAGGGTTCTTAGAAGTTTTCCCTGTCCCGTTTACATAGATATTGCTATAATCTCAGTATGTCAAAAAACGAGAAAAAAACTGAAAATTTATCTCGTAGACTTCTAATTAAGGCTGGTATCTTTGATAACAGTGATTTTATTGTTGAAGAACAAAAAAGCGATAATCCTACAATTCAAAAACTCCTAAAAAGTGCAAGCAAATCAGGCACTGGGCTTGGAAAGCCAGAATTCATAATTCGCAAAAGGGATGATAATGATTTTTTAATAGTTATTGA
This sequence comes from uncultured Candidatus Saccharibacteria bacterium, assembly GCA_964403205.1. Lineage (GTDB taxonomy): Bacteria > Patescibacteriota > Minisyncoccia > Phycocordibacterales > PALSA-1337 > CAIOGI01. The sequence goes on from CAYOER010000006.1 coordinate 317, forward strand.
ATGTAAAGCAGATACCAAATATCACGAATCAAAAAATCGAGATATGTATAGAGACTTTGCTGTGGATGGTGCACTCTTGTACGGAAGTCATCTATCAAAAGAATTTAATGTAATCGCTATTGGTATTAGCGGAGAAAATGAAGATGATGCAAAAATCAGCACTTTTTTATATGCCAAAAAATCTCCTACGTACACAGATTTACTAGATGAGAATAATCAAAAAATTAAAGAAATATTAAACTGGGATAGGTATATTGATCGTGCAAAATTTGATCCTATACTCGCAAAATCTCGGCATTCGGATTTGATGCGATTTTCTCGTGATCTCCACGATTACATGCGTGATTATGCCAAAATCACCGAAGCTCAAAAGCCCCTCCTCGTTAGTGGTGTTTTGCTCGCATTGATGGATAGGGGGTTTGAGGTTGCATACAATAAATATGAAGGAGAAGAATTAGCGAACGAGACATTTAATTCAATAAAAAAGATTATAGAAAAAACAGAGCTGGGAGATACTCACGAAACAAAGAAAAAAGCCGTTATCAATGCCTTTAGCTTTATCGCGCATCATCCTGAGTTACAAAAAATTGATATAAAAAGAAACGAATCACCACTTTTACGCATTGTCCGTGATTTACATGTTCACGTACAACCTTTTACAAAGGACCACTACGATTTTGATATTATAGGTAATTTTTATGGTGAATTTATCCGATATACAGGAGGTGATGGTAAGGGTCTTGGTATTGTTCTTACACCAAAACATATAACGGATTTATTTGCCGAACTCGCGAAACTCGACAAAAACTCTGTTGTTCTTGATATTTGTGCTGGAACAGGAGGATTTCTCATTTCCGCAATGAATAAAATGACAGAGAAAGTCTCTGCTGAAGAAAAAAGAAGAATATTGTCAAATTCATTGATTGGTATTGAGCAGGAGCCTCAAATGTTTGCCCTCGCTGTTTCAAACATGATTTTGCGAGGTGACGGGAAGACAAATCTTTATCAGGGCTCATGCTTTGACGATTCTCTTTTTAATAAGATTAAAGGAAAAGCGAACGCTGGGCTTATGAATCCTCCATACTCGCAAAAAGGAGATAATCTGCACGAGTGGGATTTTATTATCAGAATGCTGGATGGATTGAGCAAAAATGCTACTGGTGCAGCTATAGTACCAATGTCATTAGTGATGGATAAAAATCCTCTCAGAGAGAAACTTCTTAGTGAGCACAGACTTGAGGCTGTTATGAGTATGCCTGATGATCTTTTCTACCCTATAGGGGTAGTAACATGCATAATGGTTTTTACAGCTCATACCCCTCATGATACTGATATACATCACGAAAGCTGGTTTGGATACTGGAAAAATGATGGCTTTGTGAAGGATAAAGTTTTAGGAAGAATACCTAAAGATGAGCAGGTTTGGAATAAAATTAAAACAGAATGGTTGACTGCTTTTTCTACTAAAAAAGAAATACCTGGAATGTCGGTGAAGAAAAAGGTTACAAAAGATGATGAGTGGTGCGCCGAAGCCTATCTTGAAACTGATTACGAATCTTTGTCTGAAAAAGATTTTGAAGAGGAGCTAAAAAAATACTGGATGTTTAAAGTGATGTCAGAATAAAAATTCTATGAATTTAATTCCACTTGAAAATTTGTTTGAAGTCACCTATGGCAATAAGCTTGATTTTAAGAACATGACAACGAAAGCTGATCGCAATGTTGCTTTTGTCTCTAGAATCTCAAAAAATAATGGAGTTGTTGGATTAGTTGATGAGATATCTATACCACCATATCCAGCAGGGTACATAACGGTGAATTTGGGAGGTGCCATTCTAGAATCAAATATTCAAATTTCTCCATTCTATACTGCTCAAAACATTGCGGTTCTTAAGCCAAAGAAAGAAATGAGTGATGTGGAAAAAGTTTTTTACTGTTTTGCCATAAAAGCAAATAAATTCCGTTATGGCGCATTTGGTCGAGAAGCTAATAGAACTATTAAAAAGTTGTTAGTTCCTGAAACTATTCCTACTAGATTTTTAAAAATAGAGTCAAAAAAATTTTCTAAAGAGAGGTTATCCAAAGAAAAAATATCTTTAAGGGAAGGTAATTTTGGGCTTTTCAAGCTTGGGGATATGTTTACTCTTGAAAGGGGGAAATGTGGTAGCGCAGAAAAGCTTTTGGAAAAGGGTGATGAAATTTCATATGTGGGTGCCAAAAAAGAAAATAATGGTTTTATGTATAAAGTCGTGAGAGATGAGAGCTATGCTACAAAAGGGAATTGCATAGTTTTTATCGGAGACGGACAAGGATCAGTTGGATATTCAACATATCAAGAAAATGACTTCATAGGTTCAACTACTCTATCGATGGGAAGAAATGATCATTTAAATAAATATAATGCTCTTTTCGTCATAACATTACTTGATAAAGAACGTTTCAAATATTCATTTGGTAGAAAATGGAATGGTGAAAAGCTAAAAAATACAAAAATAAAACTTCCTGTAGATAAGTATGGTAATCCCGATTGGCAGTTTATGGAAAATTATATAAAGTCCTTGCCATACTCAGCGAGTATATAGTGATTTAGAAATGAAATCCGATGGCTATATTCGCTCGATCTCTATCTTCACTTGATTTTGCAAAAGCTTCTTTTCGTACACACTTAAATTACATCAAGTGCTTAGAAAAACTATTTGCCAGCAGTACGCTTTCTGCATCTCGAACAGGAACATTTACAAAAAGAAATACAGAAATTACAAAATTCCAAAAACTCTATAAAGTCACTCTAAAAAGTATAAAGAAAGATATTGAGCTTGCACGAGAAGATTCGGCTTTTGCAGTTATCGCAGCCCCTTGGTTTCCAGTTAAATGCTACTACGCACTTTATTATCTGGAGAGCGTTTTGACGCACTTGTTAGACGGTAGTGTGCAAGGATTCGGAAAAGGAGGTCATGCTGGAATTAGGAAAAGGATCTACTCACTTATAGACACAGGGGCTTTAGTATTTTCTGTCGCGGAGCTAAATCGTGTTTATGGTCTTATAGAAATACAAGCACTATCCGTCATAAACGTTGGGCAAAATGCGCGCTCAGATTATTGGCAGAAAACCGACTGCATAAATTCAGTTGCAAAGAAATTGATGGATTATAAATTGCATGACGCAAAATTAGGTCGCAAATGGAATCTTCATACAAAGAAACATCAAGACGATCAAAAGTTATTTATTGGAACAGAACGGCTAATGATTGCTGATTTTTTCTTTTGGTACCGTATCAAAGCAAATTATCGTGATTTAGATTATATAGATTTTGAAAATGGTATTACAGAAGCGGAAGTGTTGGAATATTTAGAAACTTACAACAAGGTTTTCGAGCATTACCGAATACAATTGATAAAGCAGATTAACCCTTTACTCTAAGAGTTAATTGAATACTCCACCTCCTTCTTACCCTTTGTCGATTTTGGCTTCGGCACCTCAAACCATTGATGATCTTGCTTGAACATAGCACGTAATTCACGTATGCTCTTATCAATATCATTGTCCTCCCACAGGGTTCGAACATCCTCTACGACTGCCCGCCAATGATTCGTGAAGACGGCTGAATGCCAACAATATTTTCTTATGTTATAATTACTCTATTATATTTTAACTAAACTATTATGATGAACATTTGGTATGAACATTCTGTAGGTATTGGTCCACTATGGATGTTGGGACTTTTCTCCATTGGCTCAATACTTTTCCTAGCACTTATGCTTGCTGTTATAGCTCTGAAGGGTTATTCACTCTGGATGGCAGCAAAAAGAGATGAAAAGGGTTGGTTCGTAGCTTTACTCATAGTCAATACATTTGGAATACTTGAGCTATGTTATCTCTACTTTGTAGTAGGGAAATGGCATGGTAAAAGGGAGGAAAAACCAGTTAATAAGGGCTTTACTCTAATAGAGCTTCTTGTCGTTATTTCTATAATCGGTCTACTATCATCTGTTGTACTTTCTAGTCTAAATACGGCTAGGGGAAAGGCAAAGGATTCTGCTATAAAACAACAATTAAGTGGTATGCGTTCAGCTGTAGCGCTTTTATATTCTTCCACTGGAAACTTCAATACTGTCTGTGACCCTAGTACTGATTCTGGAAAAATGTTTCGATCAGCTTTTGAAAAAAGTAATAAAGGAGATAACGAAAGTATGTGTTTAGAAAGTGAAGGTACTGGTGGTGCTTATATATCAAATGCTGGCGCTATTGGAGCTTATGATAACGCTGTAGCAGATGCTACAAGATGGGCAGTTTCTGTAAAATTACCGAATTCAGGAAATTATTTTTGTGTAGATTATAGTGGTAAGGCCATAGAGCAGGCTTCTCAAGGTATAAATAATAATACTCCAGGTACCAGTCAAACTATTCGCGATTGTAACTAATGCCCCAGCGTCACCACCTGCACATCCATAAACCCCACCTTTAACATCGCTTCTCTCGCTTCCTTTGCTGTATTACCTGTAGTAGTTACATCATCTATTATAATCATCTTTTTATTCAGAAGATCCTCTACTTTATTTGCTCTGAAAATACCTTGAGCTTCTAATCTCTCTTTTCTATTTTTTAAAGTCTGTCTATCTAGATTTTTTTCTCTTATTAAAATTTCATAATTTTTGATAAATCTATTTTCTATATCTAATTTTATTATTTCATCTATTATCAATTCAGTCTGATTATAACCCCTTTCTTTTCTACGTTCTTTTGAAATTGGTATAGGTATAAGAATACAATCTTTATAATTATGTTTGTATAGATATGAATAAAGAGCAAAGCCAGCTATTGCTATAGCTTTTTTATTTTTCTTATATTTTATCTGCCAAATAAGCTCTCTAACTAGAGGATCTCTATAAGCAAAAAGAGGATAGATAAAAGGGAATTCTGATTTTTGTGCAGATTTTACTATATCTAGGAAATATTCCTTGGAAATTTCCCGAATTTTCAACTCCTCTTTATTTGGTGGAAATACAAAATCTACTATATTTTCTATTATATTTTTTACCATTTTCTCTATAAAACCTATAAATATTCGCATTTTGCTATTCTAGCATGCTATAATAACTATATGAATTTGGGCGGACTATTTTCATTCTTTTCTAAAAGGGACAAAAGCGTTCTTGGTATTGATATTGGCTCTTCTGCTATAAAGATAGTACAGATAAAGAAAAAAAGGGGTAGAGCAGTACTAGAAACCTATGGAGAACTGGCTCTAGGGCCATATGCAGGAATAGAGATAGGTAGATCTACCAATCTCACTCCAGATAAAATAGCAGAGGCTCTAGTGGATATTCTGAGAGAGGCAAAGACAACAACATTATCTGCTGGTATGGCGTTACCACTATCATCTAGTCTTATCTCTTTCGTCACGCTACCTCCTATCAAAGAAAGACAAATGGCAGAAGTCGTAGCTATAGAAGCTCGTAAATATATACCAGTACCGATAAATGAAGTGATGTTAGACTGGTCACCTATACCTCGTGAAGATTCTCTTCCACCGACAGATGAAAATGCGACAAATCTACCCCAGGAACGAGGTCAGGATGTACTCATCGTTGCTATTCATAATGAATATATAAATAATTATCAAGCTATTTCTTCAAAGATAAATCTAAAACCATCTTTCTATGAAATAGAAATATTCAGTTCGATACGTGCTGTTATAGAGCAAGGTATACAGGCAAGTATGATAATAGATATGGGTTCTAGAGTGACGAAATTATATATAGTAGAAAGAGGAATACTCCGTTCTTCGCATATTATAAACAGAGGATCCCAAGACATAACCCTAGCATTGTCGAAATCACTGAGTATAAGTGTAAATGAAGCAGAAAATATGAAAAGAGTTTATGGACTCACTGGTGGACCAGAGTATAAAGAATTAACAGAGATAATAACTGTCAATCTGGATTATATTTTCTATGAAGCAAATACCGTTCTACTCAATTATCAGAAGAAATATTCAAGAAATATTGCCAAAGTAATACTCACAGGCGGTGGGGTATTGCTAAAAGGTTTTACTGATATGGCCAAAGTAAGTTTCAGAAATGAAATTATATTTGCAGATCCATTTGGTAAATTGGAAACTCCAGCATTCCTGAATGAGCAGTTGAAAAGGGCAGGACCAGAGTTTGCAGTGGCCATCGGTGCAGCATTGCGACGTCTTTCTGAAGTAAATTAGTAATTTCTTATAATATTTAGTCTTTATACACATATTTCATTAGTTTTTTGCTTGCTTATATTGTATAATTAGCTCAAATGGAAACCAAATTCCAAACATCTTTTATTCCTAAAAGACCTCTTGTTCCAGAACAGAGTGTCAGAATGCATGGAAGTAATAGCATATTCATGATTATCGGTATGCTTATATTCATTGTCTCTCTAGGAGGGGCAGGTTTCACATTTGTTGCAGAGAAATATCTGATAAATGCACAAGAACAATTGAAAATAGATTTGAAAGATAGAGAGAAGAAATTCGATTCTGCTCTTATAGAAAAATTAAAAAAAGCAAATACAAAAATAGATATTGCTAAAGAAATACTTTCCAATCATATCGCTACTTCGGAGATTTTTGACATTATAGCTGGACTCACTATAGAAGGTGTATATTTCCAAAGTCTAGATATATCTAAAGAAGGTGATTCTGGAGTCAGTGGTGGTGGTAATACTGGAATATATAAAATAGGTATGAAAGGTCTAGCAAATAGCTTCAGTAGCGTAGCTTTCCAGAGTGATGTTCTCGGTAAATCAGAAAAGTATGGCACAAATAAAGTTATAAAGAATCCTATACTTTCTAATCTCGCTGTAGATGATGGTGGTAATGTTAGTTTTGATTTCTCTGCAGAAATATCCCAATCAGATATTAATTATGAGAAAATTTTAAATGAGATACTACAAGAAGAGGGATTTATAGAAAATAATAATGAACTTCCTCCATCAGTCCCTGCTACTACGACAACAGCTACCTCAACAAATTAATTTTATATGAATAAAAACGTAACAGCTCTAATACTCATCATACTCGCAGTCGGTATTTATTTTACCTTTACTCGTGCTAGACTCGATACTCTCAATGATATTCGTCTAGTGAATATACAATACGAGAAAGCTCTAGATAATGCCGATAATCTCATAAGTATAAGAGATAAAGTATTGAAAGAATACAATGCTATACCAGCAGAAGATATAGATGATAAATTGAATAAGCTCATACCTGACAATGTAGATAATATAAGACTCATAATAGATGTTAAAGATGATCTCGCTGTTGCTCATGGTCTAGTGCTCAAAGATATAAAGACAGATTCTCCAGATACAACAAAAAAAGATGTGAGCGTAAATAATAGAGATAATACCAATAACAGAGAAGAACAAGTTCAGAATACTAAGAAATATGGAGAAGTTACTCTATCCTTTTCAGTTAGCACTACATATCAGACATTCTTGAATTTCTTAAAAGGAATAGAGTCTAATCTCCGAATCATGGATATATCGAAACTCTCTGTTTCTGCTGGTGAAGATGAGGGTATATATGATTTCAATATAGAGATAAAGACCTATTGGCTAAAATAAAAATATGCAACCAAATAAAACCTCAAAGAAAACAATAATAATTATCATAATAGTAATACTAGTAGCGGTATTAGCGTATCTATACATGAAAGGTTCTCCAGAAAACACTGTATCTTCTATAGAAGGTCAAGATATAAATGGTATGGGAATAGATGATCCAGCATCTGTTAATGTAGGTTTGAATGTCCTTGCTCTTCTTAATCAAATAAATTCTATAAAAATTGATGCACAATTTTTCAAAAGCAATGCATTCACATCACTTATTGATCATACTGTCATAGTGAGAGAGCAAGATGTAGGAAAACCCAATCCTTTCATAGGAACATTCGGTAAGAAAATAGATAAAAAATAATATGAATATATTAGATTTACTTCTAAAGAAAAATCTCATATCAAAAGATGATATAAAGGAAATACGTCAAAGAGTAGATGAAGGGGAGTCTATAGATAAAGTTCTTATTGAACGTGGAGTAAAGGTAGAGGATATACTCTCTGTTAGGAGTGAATTTCTAAATATTCCAATTAGAAATCTAGGAGATAATCCAGTACAATTCGAAGCCCTAGATTATATACCAGAAGAATCTGCTGTGTATTATAAATTCGTACCTCTAGCTATAAAAGATGGAGTATTGGAAGTCGGTATAGTAGATCCAGATAATCTAGAAGCGAGAGATGCTCTAAACTTTATTTCTTCAAAGAATAATTTCCCTTATAAAGTTTTTATTATCAGTCTTGATGATTATAATAAAGTAATAGATTCATACAAAGGACTTTCTGGAGAAGTATCAAAGGCGCTTTCTGAACTAGAAACCGTACTTTCTGTAGATAAAGATAGTGTAATAGATAAATCAAAAACGAAAACTGGTGAAAATAAAGAGACTTTCATAATGGAAGATGCTCCAGTGGTAAAGATCGTAGCAACTATAGTCCGTTATGCTACAGAAGGTAATGCATCTGATGTGCATATAGAACATATGGTAGATAAAGTCAGAGTGAGATTCCGTGTGGATGGTACGCTAAATACAAGTCTTGTCTTACCATCTCAGGTTCATAATGCCGTAGTAGCACGTATCAAGGTTCTTTCCAATATGAGACTCGATGAAAGAAGAAAACCTCAAGACGGGAGATTCTCTGCGCGTATAGAAGGTAGGAAAATTGATTTTCGTGTATCTACTTTCCCTACATATTATGGAGAAAAGGTGGTGATGAGAATTCTCGATCAGGAAAAGGGTGTAAAGAAAATAACCGAAATGGGTATGACAGATAAGAATCTTGCCATGATAAGAGATGCTATCAATAGACCTTATGGACTGATACTCATCACTGGTCCTACTGGTTCTGGAAAGTCTACAACATTGTATTCTATGTTGAATGAAGTAGATAAAGAGAGTTTCAATGTACTCTCTCTAGAAGATCCTATTGAATACAATATGGAAGGGGTCAATCAAAGCCAGGTACATCCAGAAATAAACTATACATTTGCTACTGGTCTACGTACTACACTCCGTCAAGATCCAGACATCATAATGGTGGGTGAGATAAGAGATAAAGAGACAGCCCAGCTTGCAGTGCAGGCAGCTCTTACAGGTCACCTCGTCTTCTCTACTCTGCATACCAATAACGCTGCCGGAGTTATACCACGTCTTATAGATATGGGTGTAGATCCATATCTTATTGCACCTACTCTCATACTCGCTATTGCACAGAGACTAGTAGGACGACTATGTCCTGGAGCAGGTACACCGACTCCTATAGAAGGTAGTATAAAGATGATAATAGATAAGCAATTCGCTGATCTACCAATTCAATATAAAAAAGAAATACCATTTTCTGATACTGTATATCAGATCTCCCCAACTCCAGAATGTCCAAAGGGTATAAGAGGTAGAACTGCAGTTTTCGAAGCTTTCCGAATGGATAAAGAAATAGAAAGTATAATTTTGAAGAATCCTACCGAGCTTGAGGTCAGTAAGATACTTCGTCAGAAAGGAATGCTCACAATGAAAGAAGATGCTTTGTTAAAAGCTTTCAAAAAAGAAATTCCGTTTGAAGAAGTTAATAAACTTTAGTATAATACAATCATGAATATACTATTTGTTGATGATGATAAATTCCTTCTTGATATGTATTCTTTGAAGTTCACTAAGAATGGTTTCAATGTCCGCACGGCAGAGGGAGGGGAAGATGCATTGAAGATAATCAATAACGGTTTCGAACCGGATATATTGCTTGTAGATGTTGTTATGCCTGGGATGGATGGTGTAGAGTTCATCACTACTGTTAGGAAAGATAGTCTTGCTAAAGATGCAGTAGTGATAATGCTTACGAATCAAGGTCTAGCTGATGATATAGCACGTGCTAAGAAGCTAAATGTAGATGGATATATAATAAAAGCCACGACTATACCTTCTGAGGTGTTATCCGAGGTTAATAGGATTTATACGAATTCTAAAAGTACAAATAAAAAATAATTATGGAATATAAAAAAGAAATTGAAGAACTTGTAAGTACAGTGATAGATGAAAGTGCATCAGATCTACACCTTTCTATTGGACGTAATCCCATTTTACGTATTTCAGGTAATCTCATACCGATAGTAAAGAAATCCATAATAACAGAAAATGATATGAAGGGTTTCCTGCATGAATTCCTTTCTGAAAAAAATAAAATAGATTTTGAAAAAGAAAGAGAAGTTGATTTCTCCTATAGTACAAAGGAGATACGTTTCCGTGGTAATGCCTATTATCGTCAGAATGGCATATCTATTGCATTACGTCTAATACCTAAAAACATAAGAACTATAGCAGAGCTCAATCTACCACCAATTCTCGAGACATTTACTAGGAAAAAGCAAGGATTCTTCCTCTGTGTAGGTCCAATAGGTCAAGGCAAGACTACAACCCTTGCTTCGCTTGTAGAACTTATAAATCAGACAAGAGCTGAACATATATTGACTATAGAAGACCCAATAGAATACGTCTATGAATCAAAAAAATCTATTATTGATCAGAGAGAAGTAGGTCTTGATTCTCCAGATTTCACTAGTGCACTCATTGCTATGTTCCGTGAAGATATCAATGTATGTCTATTAGGTGAGATGAGAGATACAAATACAATATCAACCGCTGTAACTGCTGCAGAGACAGGGCATCTCGTATTCTCTACTCTACATACGAACAATGCTGCCCAGACTATAAACCGTATTATAGATTCATTCCCACCCTCTCAACAAGATCAGATTAGAGTCCAATTAGCAGGGAGTCTCACTGGCATATTCTCTCAGAGACTATTACCTAGAATATCTGGCGGTCTCATACCTGCTTATGAATTACTCTTGAACAATAGTGCAGTAGCAAATCTTATAAGAGAGAGAAGAATACATGAAATAAATACTGTTATAGAGACAGGGCTAGATAGTGGAATGATAGATATGAATAGATCTCTAGCAGAACTAGTCCGAGCAGGGGAGATAACAGTAGAAACTGCCTATACAAATTCATTGAATCCGAAGATTCTAGAGAGATTAATATAAAAATATATGCTTTTTAACTATGAAGCTGTAGACCAAACAGGTGCAAAGAAAGATGGGGCAATAGATGCTGTCAATGTCGATATTGCTATTTCATCTCTTCAGAGAAGAGGTCTTGTTATTACTTCTATTCATGAATCAGATGCAGGTGGTTCTATTTTTTCAAAAAACCTAGCTTTTCTCGATCGTGTATCCAATAAAGACATTGTTATACTATCGAGACAGCTCGCTACACTATTCCAAGCTCAGGTTTCTGCTCTTAGAATATTCCGTCTTCTCTCTGGTGAAGCTACGAATAAAGCTCTAGGTAAGAAATTAGCAGTAGTAGCAGATGATCTACAAGCCGGAAGCTCTATTTCCAATGCATTAGCGAAACATCCGAAGGTTTTCTCTGAATTTTATGTAAATATGGTAAAGGCTGGTGAAGAAAGTGGTAAATTGGACGAAACATTCAATTATCTTGCTGATTATCTAGATAGAACATATGAGCTAGTGTCCAAGGCCAAGGGCGCACTTATCTATCCTGCCTTTGTTATTGTTACCTTCATTACTGTTATGATACTTATGTTCACTATGGTTATTCCGAAGATAAGCGCAATTCTTGTAGAATCTGGTCAGGAAGTGCCATTCTATACTAGGATTGTCCTGGGACTCAGTAATTTCTTTGTAGATTATGGATTCATCCTTCTTGGTCTAGTGATGGTTGGTGGATTCTTCCTTGTTAGATATATTAGAACTCCTACTGGAAGTTATGTTTTTGATAGAGTAAAGCTAAGTATTCCCTATATTAGTACTCTCTTTAGGAAATTATATTTAAGCCGTCTATCTGATAATATGAATACAATGCTAGTATCCGGTATTCCTATGGTTAGAGCTCTAGAACTCACTTCTTCTGTTATAAATAATAGTATTTATAAAAAGATTATTTCAAAAGCCCTAGAAGATGTGAAGGCAGGAAAACCAATGTCCGAAGCATTGGCTGGTAATACAGAAATCCCTGGGATTATGATACAGATGATGAAGGTGGGAGAGGAAACAGGAGAACTCGGAAATATATTGAAAACCCTAGCAAATTTCTATGCTAGAGAGGTCAGAACTGCAGTGGATGCACTTGTGGATCTCATAGAACCACTTATGATCGTCTCTCTCGGTGCTGGTGTGGCTATTCTTCTAGCTTCTGTGCTCATTCCTATATACAATGTGGCTTCTTCGCAATAGTATTAATAATTGCAAGTGATATAATATAGTTATCCACATTATAGTTTGTGGTATTTATAAGGGGAACTGTTATAATTACCCTTATAAAAGTAGTAATTAAAAGGTTAATTTAATAGTTTAATAATTAAGTTTATATTTAGTATGAAAAAAACATATTTACAAAGAGGTTTTACATTGATTGAGCTTCTAGTTGTTATTGCAATCATAGGCATTCTATCATCTGTGGTATTAGCAAGTCTAAATACAGCTAGAGGAAAGGGAAGTGATGCAGTAATCAAGGAAAACCTAGCTGGAATTAGATCTCAAATGGAATTATTGTATGGTGATACTGGTGTTTATGGTGCTGCTGATGTTACTACAGCAGCTGCATGTTCGGGTGCTGGTGCTACTACTGCATTCAAGGAAAACGCTACAGTAAATAGTGCTATAACAATAGCAGATACACAGGGTGGATTTGCTTCATGTATGACAAATTCTGGACGTACAGCATGGGCTGTAGTAGTACAGTATAAGAGTGATATTTTGAAGGGATGGTGTGTAGATAGTACAGGTAAATCAAAAGAGGTTACAATAACAACTGGTACTGCTCAGGCCAATGTTGATGCGGAAATTGCTTCTGGTGCTTGTGTTGAATAATTATTCTATCTAGTTAATATGATTGAACCGTTCAACCAGAATATGGTGAACGGTTTTCTCTATATTTTTATTATATATTTATGTTGATAACTTTTTATTGAATATCTGCTATAATTACCCTTATAAAAGTAGTAATTAAAAGGTTAATTTAATAGTTTAATAATTAAGTTTATATTTAGTATGAAAAAAACATATTTACAAAGAGGTTTTACATTGATTGAGCTTCTAGTTGTTATTGCAATCATAGGCATTCTATCATCTGTGGTATTAGCAAGTCTAAATACAGCTAGAGGAAAGGGAAGTGATGCAGTAATAAAAGGAAATCTAGCTGGGATTAGATCTCAAGCAGAGTTAGTTTATGGCGATACTGGTCTTTATGGTACTACAGCGATGGCAACAGCAGCAACATGTCCTGCAGCGGGTAGTACAATGTTTAATGAAGATCCAACAATTAGAAATGCCATATCTGTAGCTGATGCTCAGGGAGGATTTTCTTCATGTCAAACAAATGCTGGTCGTACGGCATGGGCTGTAGTAGTGCAATATAAGAGTGCTTTATTAAAAGGTTGGTGTGTTGATAGTTCAGGTAAATCAAAAGAGGTTGCAATTGGCGGCACAGGTGTTCAGACAGATGTTGATGGTGAACTTAATAATGGTCTCTGTGTTGATTAATATATAGTGTTAGATTAGGTTAATCTCTCAACTCCACCCGCCTCACAGCGGGTGGTTTTGTTTGTGGGAGGATTGTTTTAGTTTAAGTTTTGATATATAGTATAAGTACGTTCTTGCTTCAGAGTAATCTAGTATAAGTTCGAAAAGGAGTTACTGGCCCATTCTAGGAAACTAGAGTGGGCTGAAGCTATTTTATTGGTATAGATGAGGTGACTATTATTTCTATAATGCATATTAAGGTCACAGATTGTGACCTTGGAGAGAGAGTAGTAGTTTTGTTTATAACTACTATTTACCTTTATGCTATAATATATACATGTCAAAAACTAATAATAAAGCATTCACATTAATAGAACTTTTAGTCGTTATCGCTATTATAGGAATACTCACCGCTATTGTTATGACAAACTTTGCCACTGCGAAGTCCAAGTCTAGGGATGCAAAGAGAGTATCAGATATTGCACAACTTCAGCTTGCTATGGAACTTTTCTTTGATAGATGTAATAGATATCCAGTAGTTAATACTTTAACCAGTATGCCATTATTGACTGATTCCGGTGGAACTTGTCCGAGTGGTGTGGAATTTTCTGATTTTATATCTAGTATTCCGACATCTCCTAGTCCTGGAAGTACATATAGTTATGGTGTAAATAATGCTACTACCCCCACAGATTATGTTTTAAAAGCTGTTTTAGAAAATAATAATTCAGTACTCACTGATTCTATACATGGTGATTATACTGCTCTTCTTCCCGATCCTATTGATTGTCAGGCCTTTCTGGATTATTGTGTTCAACCTAGATAAATAAAATGAATAGTCTTTTCTTAATTTTTTCTTTCATACTCGGAACAATAATAGGAAGCTTTCTCAATGTTATTATATTCAGATACAATACAGGACTTACTATAAGAGGAAGATCAAAATGTTTTTCTTGCAATAGAACTCTTTCCTGGCTGGAGCTTATACCTATAATCAGTTTTGCTATTCAGAATGGTAAATGTAGAAAGTGTATGAGTAAGATCTCTTGGCAATATCCACTCGTAGAGATAGTCTCTGGAATATTATTTATTCTTATTTTCTATTTTTTCCCACCATTATCATTACAGGCAAGCTTTATGACATTTTTCTATCTACTCGTAACATCTCTTCTTCTAGTTATAACAGTATATGATATAAGACATAAGATAATACCAGATCCACTAGTCTATACTTTCTCTGCTATTGCACTTGTAAAATTATTTATTTCTGCTGATCTATCCTTCATAATGCCAAATATCATGAGTATTCTCTCTGGACCTATTATTGCTTTACCATTTTTCTTATTATGGTTAGTTTCGAAGGGTAATTGGATGGGTCTAGGAGATGCAAAGCTTGTACTAGGTATCGGATGGCTACTCGGCCTGTATTCTGCTTTGTCTGCTGTCATACTCGCTTTCTGGATAGGTGCGATCATAAGTCTAATATGGATGTTTATAGTATATAGGAAATTCAAGACCAGATATGAAATACCTTTTGGTCCGTATCTTATACTAGGATTATATATAGTATTATTCTTCAATATACATGTTATATAGTAAAGGCAAAGGCAAAAGTAAAGGTTTTACTATAATTGAAATGGTAATATCCATAGCGATATTTGCCTTTATGACTGCTTTTCTAATTGCAAAATATGGAAGTTTCAATCAAAGTGTTCTACTTACGAATCTTGCATATGATATAGCGCTTACATTACGTAATGCTCAATCATATGGATTAAATGTAAAAAGTAAACCTACAAGTACTGAAAATTATTCAGAATCTTTCAATTATGCTTATGGTGTGCATTTTGATAGTTCTTCAACAGAAAATAAAAAAATGATATTTTTTGCAGATATAGATAATGATACACTTTATGATAGTGGTGAGGAAATACTTCCAATATATAATCTCAAGAGAGGATTCTATATATCCAATATATGTATTGGGCATCCTCAATACTTTTGTCAATACTCTGGTATAGTAAAAATCGATATTACTTTTAAACGTCCTAATCCAAATGCTATTATTAAAGATAATGTTGTTGCTACACTTTATAAATATGCAGATATAACTATAAAATCATCCACAGATAGTACAGCAAGCAAGAAAATAAAGATAACTGATCTAGGTCAAATATCAGTTATTAAATAATTTAAAATAATGATTTTTATAAAAAATTTAAAATTAAAAAATAATTCAAATTCTGCCTTCACTCTAATTGAGATGATAGTTTCTATAGCAATATTTACTGTTGTGGCACTCATAGCAGTAGGTGCATTCTTGAAAATTATAGATCTCAATAATAAAAGTCATACTCTGAAGGATTCTATAAATAATCTAAATTATGTAATGGATGTTATGACTCGTGAACTCAGAGTAGGGTCAAATTATTATTGTCCTACCAGTCCATTTTATTTATATTTTAATACAGTCCTACCACCTTCAGAATGTCCTGATGGACAAAGGGATACATGGTCTATATATTTCTATTCTCCAGATACTGCAATTAGAGAATCTGATGGTACTAAATGCAGACTTGTACATGCCTATCGTTATACTAATGGTTTTATAGAAAAAGCAGAACAGAAAGCATGTGAAGATGAAATTATATATGATGTTGTGAATCCTCCAGATTTTGTTCCAATAGTTTCTACAGATAATATAGTATTTAGTAAAGCAACTATGGAAGTTATAAGAAATGCTACGAATCCTTTTGCTGTGCCTTTTGTTCAATTCCATTTTGCTGGATCTGTAGGGGTAAAAGAGAAGACAAAAAGTTATTTTGATTTCCAATTCAGTGCTTCACAGAGAATATCTGATTAATTATATGAATAAAATATCATTAAAAAATAATAGAGGATTCACTATGGTAGAGACATTGGTCGCTATAGCTATACTTATGGTCTCTATTGTAGGACCACTTACTATCTCTCAGAAGGCATACAATGCTGGAATATATGCTAGAGATCAGGTTACTGCATCATATCTTGCCCAAGATGCTGTGGAATTTATAAAAAATATTAGAGATAATAATAAATTAGCTTCACCACCGCGTGATTGGTTATATGGACTTACCAATACTGGATTGTGTAACGCATCATCGAATACGTGTATTGTTGATACACTATTTGGTGACCCGAGTGGATTATCATCAAATTATGTATCTTCTTGTAATTCAGGTGGTGGTGCAGATGCATGTCGTCTCTTCATAGGAGATAATGGATATACACATTCACCTAGTGGGACAACTCCGACAAAATATATAAGGTATTTTTATATAACTAAAACTGTAGATAAAGAAGCAACATTAACAGTAGTTGTCAAATGGACTACAGGTATAGATAATATGATTGTATATGAAAGCAGAATATTTGATATTGTAAAATAATAAAATGATTAAATTTTCTTTAAAAAATATTAAAAATAATAGAGGGTATACACTACTTTTTTCTGTTCTTGTATCATCACTCGTACTTGCAATAGGTATATCTATACTCAATATTAGTAAGAAAGAATTCCTACTCGCTACATCTGCTCGTGATTCTGCAGCGGCATTCTATGCTGCGGATGGAGGATTAGAATATATGTTATACCAAATTGATCTAGGATTTTATCCAGAGAATTACCCTGATCCTGGAGATCCAGAAATATTTATACAAAGAAGATTAGGGAGCCCAGGAACATCATGTGCTAGAATTACTATTAAGAGAGATTATGATGCCGATGGATTTGTAGTTACTACTATTGATTCTAGAGGATATAATACAGGTTGGGATGTTAATAATGAGACTTGTAGTCTAACCAGTGCAAAAAGAGTAGAAAGAGCTATAGTATTTAAATTTTAATAAAGCGTGGAATTATATAGTTAATATGATATCCTTATCATATGGCTATATCAAAGGGTATAATAGATCGATTAAATAAATTAAAACAGGCGATAGAGAAATATCGCTATGAATATCATGTACTAGACAAGAGTAGTATATCTCCTTCGGCTCTTGATTCTCTGAAACATGAATTGGTAGAGATAGAAAGCAGATATCCTGAGCTTATTACTCCTGATTCTCCATCACAGAGAGTAGCGGGTAAACCATTAGAAGAATTCAAAAAAATAAAACATAAGATTGTTCAATGGTCATTCAATGATGCATTTTCTAGAGAAGAAATGGAGGAATTTGATAAAAGAGTAAAGAAATTCTTAAAGCAATTTACTAATAGAGATTTATCTCCTACATATATATGTGAACATAAAATAGATGGATTGAAGGTTGTATTGGAGTATAAAAAGGGAATATTAATAACTGGTGGGACTCGAGGTGATGGGGAAATAGGTGAAGATGTAACAGAAAATATAAAAACCATAGAATCAATACCTCTGAAACTTTCTTTACCTGTAGATATTATAGTAGAAGGTGAAATATGGCTTCCGAAGAGTAGATTGGAAATAATAAATAAAGAAAGAAAAGCAAATGGAGAAGAACCATATGCCAATCCTAGGAATCTAGCAGCGGGTACTATACGTCAGCTGGATCCGAGAATTGTCGCTAAAAGAGGATTATCAACTTTTATTTATGATATAGCTAGGTATGGAAATGATAATAAAGATATACCGAAAACCCAAGAGAAAGAATTGGAATTATTGAAAGATCTTGGTTTCAAAGTCAATAATCATTATAAATTTTGTAAGAATATAGATGAAGTAATAGGATATTGGAAAGAATGGCAAAAGAAAATGCCAAAAGAAGATTATCTAGCTGATGGTGTAGTGGTGAAGGTGGATGAAAGAGAGTATCAGGATATACTAGGATATACTGGTAAAGCTCCGAGATGGGGTATAGCCTTCAAATTCCCTGCAGAGCAAGTCACTACTATAATACTAGATATTGTATTCCAGATAGGTAGAACGGGCGCTATGACCCCCGTAGCGCATCTACGGCCTGTGAGTATTGCTGGTTCTACCGTATCTCGTGCTACTCTACATAATGAAGATGAGATCAAACGTCTAGATGTGCGTATCGGTGATACTGTAATTCTAAAGAAAGCAGGAGATATAATACCTGATATTGTATCAGTAATAAAAGAATTGAGACCAAAGGATTCTAAACCTGTGATTTTCCCAAATGAAAAAAGTGAAAAAGATTCTTTTGAACAGAATAAAAGAAAGTTTCATTATTTTGTTTCTAAAAAATGTTTCAATATGGATGGTCTAGGTCCAAAGATAGTAGATGTATTAATAGATAATAATCTTATCTCTACTTTTGATGATATTTTCACCTTGAAAAAAGGTGATCTATTATCCTTACCTAGATTCGGAGAAAAGTCCGTAGATAATATTTTCCAATCCATTGAGAAGTCTAGAGAAATAAGTCTAGCAAGATTTATCACTTCTCTATCTATACCAGAGATCGGTGAAGAGACAGCCTATGATATTGCAGAATATTTCAAATCAATAGATAAAATAAAAGAAGCAAAGTATGAAGATATAGAGAGAATATATGGAATAGGTCCTATAGTAGCACAATCAGTGTATTCATGGTTTAGAAATAAAGAAAATATTAAATTAGTGAATAATTTATTGAAATATATTTCTATAAATAATCCTATATTAGATAAGAATTTACCTTTAAAAGATAAGATTTTTGTTTTCACTGGAACTATAGAGATGGATAGGGTAAAAGCACAGAATATGGTTAGGGAAAGGGGTGGTGAGGTATCTAGCTCGGTATCTACAAATACTACTTTTGTCATAGCAGGTGAGAATGCAGGTTCGAAGCTAGATAAAGCTCTAGAACTAGGTGTAAGGGTGATAGATGAAAGTCAATTCTTAGAGATGATGAAATAAAAAGACTTTTATGATAGACTCTTCTCATGGTAGAGATAAAAGATATTGAGAAACTAGCCCTTCTAGCCCGTATAAAGATAGAGGATAGTGAAAAGAAAGAATTGACAAAGGAAATAGATTCTATTCTAAAATATGTAGATCAGATAAAGAAGGCAACTGTAGATATGGACTATACTCCAGTCCCTGGATCAGTTCACAATATTCTACGTGATGATGTTTCTACTATAATTGCAAGAGAAGATAGACAAGCTATCTTGGAAGAATCCCCTGATAGGGAAGGGGAATTCATAGCGGTAAAGAAGATAATAGAGTAATTATCTAATTGAAATAAAGTGAAAATGCGCGTGTAGCTCAGCTGGTAGAGCATTCGACTGATACTCGAAAGGTCCTTGGTTCGATCCCAAGCGCGCGCACATATAAAGTCGTATAATTTAAGTATTAAAAATAAAATAAAAAATAAAATATGAATCCAACAAAAACAACACCAAAAGATTTCTTTCTTCATCTCGGAGCAACTATAGTACTCTATACATCGATCGTTTCTATTACTAATCTATTTTTTAGTATTATAAATTATGCATTTCCAGATGTTCTGGCATCATATTTCTACAATAATTCTATCGCTTGGCCAATATCCATGCTTATAGTACTTGTACCAGCTCTGTATATTATGGAATGGCTTATAAAAAGAGATATAAGGGTTAATATTGAAAAAGAAAATCTATGGATACGAAGATGGAGAATATATCTCACACTTTTCTTAACTGGTGCCACTATAATCGGTGATATTATTGCTCTTATAAATACATATATAAACGGCGAGATTGGAGAAAGGTTTGTTTATAAATTCTTAGCGATACTTATTATTTCTGCAATAGTATTCTCTTATTATTTTATAGAAATATTACAAGATAAAAGTAAATTAAATAAAACTAAAAGAGTATTGAAATATTTAGGAATAATATTCACATTGATAAGTATTATAGGAGGATTTATTATTGTTGGTTCACCATTCAAACAAAGATCTCTACGTCTAGATAATCAAAGAGTAAATGATCTTAGCAATATTCAATGGCAAATAGTCAATCATTGGCAGATGAAGGGTAAATTACCAGAGAAATTAAATGATTTGAAGGATTCTATATCTGGTTACACTATTCCTGTTGATCCTGTGGATAAAACAGAATATATCTATAATACAAAGTCTACGAATTCCTTCGAATTATGTGCCGACTTTGCTTTGAAATCAGAAGACAATAAAGGCAAAGGTGCATCAGATTTAGGATCAATTGGATATTCTACTAGAGATATATATCCACCATATTATGGTAATCAAGACTCATGGATACATGAATCAGGTAAAGTTTGTTTCCAGAGAGATATTGATATCAATAAATATCCTATAAATAAAACAGAAATTCTCATAAAATAGCTGAGTTATCCACAAAAGATAAAATTTTGATAAAATTTTCGTTGTTTTTGCTATTGAATTGGATTTTCCTATTGCATATAATTCCTATATGCAAACAACAATATCAAAAACAAATAGTTATATTATAAAAGATACAAGTCTATTTTTAGATTATTCTATTAGGGATTATATTCTGAAGATTAGGGATTTACCTATTGAAGAAAAGCCCAGACAGAAACTGATAAAGCATGGTCCAGGAGTACTCTCTATACAGGAACTACTAGCTGTTATTCTAAATACTGGTAGTAGGAATGAAGATGTACTCGCAATATCAAATAGAATAATAAAAGAATACGGAGAGAAGATAATAATTGCAGAAAAGGATGCTAAGAAACTTTCTTCTAATATGAATATTTCTATAATCAAAGCTTGTCAGATAATAGCATGTGGAGAAATAGGCAGGAGATTCTATGAGAAGAACCCGATGGGTTTCTATATTATAAGAAATGCAAAAGATGTTTATGAGTATCTGAAAGATATGCACAATCTTCCGAAGGAACATCTACGAGGTCTATACCTCAATAGTCATAATCGCATAATACACGATGAAATAATCTCTATCGGTACAATAAATACAAATATAGTGCATCCTAGAGAAGTTTTCCGCCCTGCTATAGAGTATAGCTCAGTAGCTATAGTACTAGCTCACAATCATCCCTCTGGTAATATCCTACCAAGTAATGAAGATATAGAGATTACCGAGCAGATAATAAAAGCTGGGAAGATTATAGGTATAAATGTATTGGATCACGTTATTATTACAAAAGACTCATTTATGAGTATAAAAGCTAATTATTAATATGAATACATACACTATAGTCTCACCGAGAATAGAAGGATTATTAACATACGATAGTATGTATTTCGAGGGCATCAATAAACCAGAAGAATTTTTCATCATTAGAGATGGTGGATCTATACCAAAGGGTAGTATAGAGATATTACAAAGCTATTTCAATGATATTCATAGCCTTTTTCTGAAGAAACTAGAAATATTCTATAGTGAAATATCTAATGACGAATACAATCTGAAACTCCAAGCACTCTTACAAGAAATGATAAAAGTAAAGAATCTTATTGAAAATGCTCATAAGGAGGATATAATAGGAGAGTGAACTATAAAGAATATTTTCGGAATAAAAGAATAGCTATAATAGGTCTCGGTCCGCATGGAGAGATGATAGCAGATATAAAGTTCCTCCTTCGCATGGATACATCTGTATCTGTATTTGATCTACGTAGTAAAGACAGAGTCAGAGGATTCCTATCTGTATTAGAGGAATCAGGACTCAAAGATTATCATTTCGGCAAGATACCAGATTCTAGTCTGATCAATTATGATATTATCCTTATTCACAATGATATTTCCAAGAAATCTTCTTTTCTAAATGAAGCTCGTGCAAAGGGTATAACAATAGAATATCCTAGTATACTCTTTTTCAAGCTTGTACCACCGATTACATTTATTGCAGTTCTCGGTTCATGTGGCAAGAGTACAGTATCAAATATGATTTATATGATATTGAAGAAATCATTTCTTGAATATGAAAATCAAGGATTATTTTTTATTGATACAGATCTACCAAATGGTTCTATTGCACATTTGAAAAAGATAAAACCAGGTGATGTAGTACTGTCTAGGATAAAAGAAGAATTGATGGAAGATTATTATAGTTATCGTATAAGTCCTCATGTAGCTGTTATCACATCTCTCATATCACTTGCAGAAAGAAAGTCAAAAAATGCTTTTTCTATATTAGAGTATCAGACTTATAATAATTTCATCGTTGCTCCAGATGATGTTATAGATTCTATAAGGAATATAAGCAACTTTACCCCTAAAGCCAAGATGCTACGCACTAATTCTTCGAATTATGCACTGGCTATACAGACTGGTGAGCTCTTCAAAGTCACTAGAGAGATAGGTGAAAATATATTACAGAATTTCTCTGGTCTGAAAGGTAGATTGGAATTGGTAAAGAAAGTGAAAAATATTGAATTCTACAATGATGCATATTCCTCTAGTCCGTCTGCCACTCTCAATGCCATAATGACTCTTTCACTCGAAAGGAATCTAATTTTAATTTTTGGTGGAGCATATACTAGATATGATTATAGAGTGCTTATAAATACTTTACCTCAATATATAAAAGGTATAGTACTTCTTCCTGGTAGTGGTACATTGGGATTGCGTGAAGATATAAAAGCAATAGAAAATATTTCTTTTGCCCAAGCTTATAATCTAGATGATGCAGTGATGAAAGCGTTAGAACTAGGTAAGAGGGGGGATAGAGTTGTATTCAGCCCTGGATGTGAAGCATTTGGTGTCTATTCCTCGAAGAAGGATCGTGGGGAAGATTTTGTTAGAGCCGTGAGGGCTCTATAATCCACCTACTATACATACTACTGAACCATCATAAGTATTTCCTGTATATATAGATTCTATAAGTCCTGCTAGAGATAATGCTCCATTTGCAGTAGTGATGATTCCTGCATTATCTTCTAACATCTTCTCTGCTAATTTTATAGTATCATTTCTAGCTACATATCCCTTACCATCAACTCTACTTATTAGTTTTACTAGATTATCTTTTCTTTTTGCTATTTGATCTACTATTGCACCTGCTAGAGATATTTCTTTTTCTATACTATCAATTCCAAATGCATCTGCAATAGGGTGACATGAGCTAGTCTGTACTATATTTATCTTTATATCCTTATTACTTTTTATAAAATATTCTGCTAGAGCCTGTGCTGTAGTACCAGATGAAGTACCAATAAAGACTGTCTTTATATTTGGGATTTCCAATATTTCCTCTGCTAGTGAACTATATCCCATAAGAGCATTGTCATCCGTAGACTGCCTAAGGCCTTTTATCTCCTTATCTTCTGTTTTTGTAAATAAAGCTTGTAATGGTCTATCCTGAATAGATATTAATATATTCTGATCTTTTATTTTCTCTATTTTCTCTAATTTATCTTTTGATATATTTTTTCCTAATAATATTTCTAATATAATTTTATTATTATCATCTCTTTTTTTATTTAATTCTTTTATATATAGACCTGATGCCAGTGCTGCATTCCCAGAAGAAGATATTGCAAAATGTCTGAAGCCTTGTTCTAGATATCTGTCTATCATGTATGGCAGAGAACGCCCCTTATGTGATCCAAGAGGGTGTAGATCTTCACGTTTAAGATACAGATCATTCGGAAGACCTATTGCTCTAGCTAATGCATCATATTTCTCATATGGTGTTATCATATTGATATACTACCTTTTTTTAGGTAATATTAGAAGTATATGAAATCAATTTGTCCTGAATGTAAAAACAATATAGATATTTCCAGTTATTCTTCACTGAAGGAGGGTATGATAATAGAATGCAATCATTGTGGTATGACTCTTCTTATAAAGAATATGAAAGATGAGAATATAGAAACTATGATTGTAGATGAAGGGAAATAATTAAGAAGATATTTTCTCTATCGTCTCTTCTATCATTCCACGGAATCCATGTGAGCCTAGAAATACTATAATATCACCTGTTTCTGACTGGTTTTTCACTGTTTCTACTAATTTCGTATCATCATCTATGTATTTCACATTATTATGAGTCATAGAAATCACTTTTGCTAATTCATCTCCCTCCATTGGTCTGTTCTCTTCATTCTCAGCGATTTTCAATTTTGTTAATTTTGGAATTATCACTATATCAGCATTCTCAAAAGCATTATCATATTTTTCTATAGATTCTCTCTGACGGCCACCTATATTCGGCTCAAATATGGCAATGATTTTTCCACTGTAAACTTCACGTAAACTCTCCAATACATAAGATGCTTTCTCACCAGTCGGAGCATGACAATCTAGAATATCTATATTACCTACATATCTTCTCTCCAATCTACGTTTTATTCCAATAAAATTATTTATAGCTTTTATTATAATTTCAGGTTTTATACCTATTGTATGAGTCATTGCAAATGCTCCAGTGATATTTTCCACATTATATTTTCCAAGCATAGGAGAATGGATTTTCCATACATTATCTTTATTTTTAATTACGAAATCTAATCCATTTCTTGAATGAATGATATCTGTATAGAAATAATCAGATTCATCTGTCATTCCATATTTTATATACTTTTTATTTTTCAATATATCTTTGACACCCTTATTATCATTACACGCCACTATTATCTTTACTTTCTCTACTAAATCTTCAAAGACTTTGAAATAGCTTTTTTCTGTCGGATATAGATCTGCATGATCCCATGATACAGAGGTCAGTAATAGATGAGTCGGATTATAATATATGAATTTTGGTCTTTTATCAGATATTGATACTTGATATTCATCTCCTTCCACAACACTCCATTTGGAATCACTCATCTCTCCAGTTTTATGAGATAGAGATATACCTCCAGTGAAATAACTTGGATGGAGTCCTGCTTCAATCATAATGAAGGAAATCATAGATGATATTGTTGTCTTGCCCCATGTACCAGTGATGACTATTGATTTATCTTTAATAAAATATTTTTCTAATATTTCAGCATAGGAGTAAATTGGAATAGTATTTTCCTTTGCATGTACAACTTCTGGATTATTGGGGCTTGTGCCTACACCACCAGTCATTATGATATCTGGCTTACCCACTTTCTCCGGATGCCAACCAGGATAGAATTCTATTTTATTTTTTTCTAATTCTGTAGAAACAGGAGGGAAGAAGCCCTTATCAGAGCCTGTAACCTTCCAACCCTTATCCTTGAAGGCTATTGCTATAGCGCTAGTAGCCACGCCACATATTCCCACAATATGTATATGTTTCTTTTCTATGTTTTTCTCTGTGTTTTTATTTTGGTTTTTACTTTGCATGGGTTTATTATAAAGGAAAATGGGGGATATGGTGCTATTGACAAATATGGTCGAGTGTAGTATATATTATGTTAGTTCATTGAATAACCAGTCTGCTTCTGGTGCCACCTCGTGGTGGAGCTTTAGGCGGACTATAACAAGAAAGAGGAAAGTTATGAGCAAAAAAATGCTTGTTACTTCAAATCAGACAGATGCAGTCCGTGATATGGCAAATGCCAAGGGCGTAACCCGTGTTCAGTTTCAGATGGCACAGGATGATGGTAGGATTGCCCGATTCCTGGATAACCTCAAGGTTGATGTGAATAACGTTGGCTTTGCGACGCTCACTCCACCTCCCTGTGCTCTTCTCCACACCGTTCACATTCGCTTCAAACCGGACCGTGAATGGCAGGAAGCAGTAAATGCTGCTGGTCCCAACACCCCAGGCAATTACAATGTTCGGAATGTTGGTTATCAGTATCCACCAGTGGGAACGGGAGAAATCGAGGAAGACCTCATTCTTCTAAACTTTCCGAATAGTGACGGCTTCGACAAGGCACGTGCCTGGGCGCAATCCAAGCAATTGGAGGACACTGACCCTCGTGAAGTGTTCGCCGTTGGTGGGCAGTATCCTAGACTTCACAAAAGATTCGAACAAAATCCGATGTATGTCGTCGCAACAAAAGAATGTGTCTTTGGGGGCATCCGCTATGCGTGCTGTGTCTGGTGGGATGACCTGGAGCGTGAAGTGAACTTGAATTGGATCAGGAACTTCAACTCCTCGCTCGCTTGGTTTGCCTTCCGCAAGCCTGTTCGTAAAACTTAGGATCTCGGTTCTTCTGGAACTTTAGTCGTTTGCTTTTCAATCCCCCTTGACTCTGTCGATTTATTTTGTCAGGTCAGGGGGATTTTCATATATAGAAATAAAAGTTATCCACAAAAGATAAAATTTTGATAAAGTTTTCGTTATTTTTGCTATTGCATATATAAAACAATTAATTCTATAATACTCATACCAAACATTATCAGCTAATCTATACAAAACATATGAATGAAACCGAACCAAAATATTTTACAGAATTTAGACAATATATAGAAAAAAGATTTAATGAATCAGATGAAAAGATTGATGATCTCGCTATTTCTACGGCAAATCAGCTCAATGAATTTAAAATGGAAATGAATAGCAGGTTTGAAATGGTAGATTATGAAATATCAGATATTAAGAATACTATGGCAACAAAAGAAGAAGTTGAAGATATTCTGTTTCATATAGGTAGATATGAAGTTAGAACACAAAATATTGATGAAAAGCTAAAGTCTGATCATGAGCCAAGAATTAAGAATCTTGAAAAAGTTTTATTGACTATTTAGTACTCAATACTTCCTTCGCTCCCTCTATATCACTCTGCCACATTTTCCCATCGAACCACTCTATTCCAGAAAATTGTAATTTATACACATCATTTGATCTCTGTAGGGAACCTAGATAAATATACTTTAACTTTTTTTCTTTTGCTAGAAGTATTGTCTTCAACATCATTATCATTCCCATATCTTTTGACGAATTTTTTAAATTATAGAAAGGATAAGAATAATGAAGTATTTTATTATTTATATAACATATTGCATAACCTATATCAGAGAAATTAAAAAATAAATTAAAATTACTTTTATTATCAATAATCAATTCTTTTATTTTATTCGCACTAAAATCCGCTTTACGACTTTCATAGAAATCTTTTCCAATTTTACCTATCTCCCAGCTATATGAAGAATAAGGGATTATATTTTCTATTATAGATATACTTTCGCCTTTTCTCAAGATGCGTCTATTCTCACTAGATAATTCGAATCTATCAAGATCAATACGAATACTCCTAGTCTGATGCATCATATCTTTATCAATACGAGTAAAGACAAAACCATTATCATACATTGATGATATATTTTCTGGAGAATTATCTTTTATTTTCTCCTCTTTCCATTTGAGATACTTTATTGCAGAGCTAGCCATACTCCAAATATTACAAAAATAAAATGGATAATCCAAAATCGCATTATGGTCTTTTCCTCACTCCAACCTAGAAGTTCGAAATGATGATGTAATGGGGCCATGCGGAATATTCTACGACCTAAAATATATTTACCTAGTATCTGTATTACTACTGTTATGGCTTCAATATAGAATAGGAAACCAAGGAAAAATATTGCACCGATCTCACCTATTGCTAGGGTATTGACTGCAAAGAGCGCACCGAGTCCGAGAGATCCTATATCTCCCATCATAAATCTTGCTGGTTTTATATTGAAATATGTATATGCTACCAGAGCTCCTATAACTGTTGCATTTAGTACAGCTATTTCTCCGAAACCATTTATCCAGCTCAGAAGAGTGAGGGCAGAAAATGTAGATATGAGCATTCCTCCAGAGAGTCCATCCATACCATCTGCAATATTTACTGCATTTGCAGTGAACATCACTATGAAAATTATAATAGGGATGATAAACCACCCAGCATATATATCATATCCGAAAGGAAGATAAATATAATGCCATGCAGGTCCTAGCTTGCTATATACCCACCACGCTGTTATCGTGCCTGCTACAAACTGCAATAATAATTTCTCATGAACATGTATACCTTTCCCTGGTCTCGATCCTATCCAGACAGAAGTTCTCTTGAATATTGTCCATGGTAGGGTGATAGTATACCAGATTCGCATTTTGATATCTTTATGGATTTTTATCAACTTTAGAATATGTGCTAGTTTCCTAGAGCGTCTCTCAGTACCGAAAATATTCATAAGATCATCTATTCCACCGAGTAGAGCAGAGAGTAGCATAACTCCTATAGGTACCCATGTGAAGCTTCTTGACCAATTAAATACTATAGTGATAATTGCTACAGTGACAATAACTAGAAGCCCTCCCATAATAGGAGTATTTTCTTTACCTTTTCTAGATTCTATACTAGCCAGCTCTATTTTCGGAGATTTTACAATATGAAAATATCGCAGAGCTTTTATTAGTATCGGAGACCATAGAAAGGCAAATATACAGGCAAATATAGAAAAGCCCAAAATATAGCCGAGATCAGCGGTACCTTCCAGTATGCTTATCATTCTTTTAATCTAACATGAAATCCGCACTCTTTCAAGAGAAGCAGTGTAATCTCCTAATAATATAATTTTTATTCCACTCCTGTTTACCAAGCTCTATTTTCTCCTGTCTTATCCCATGTCCGTACAATCCATCTTCGGGTAAAGAAATAGAATGTGTATAATATATTATATTTGGAATATTATTTATATACCCTACTTTATGAATAATAAGGATATGATTTCTTTCTTTATTTTCTCTTAATATAGTGACCATATCTCCTGGTTCTATTTTCTCTATAGGGACAATATGACTGTTAGTATTATGAGCCAATGTTGCTACATCGATATTTTCTTCTGGTCTTAATTTGCATTTAATTTTTCTAAAGATACCTTTACAGAATGGGAAGGAAATATTATCTTTCAATTTTCCTTTTCCGAGACTCTGGCATTCTGCATCCAGAATATAATAGGCTAATCCAGAACAATCTATCCCTATATTTCTCTCGACTAGAAACTTTTTTAAATCAAATTTAATATTTTTTATTCCTTCTTTTATTAATAATTCTCTTACTTCTTGCTTTATTTCCTCTGGACTACCTTTGCCTTTTTGAACTCTGGTACTTATTCTAGAGCCAGTTTTCTTGTTATTATAATAGGGTATTCCACAAGACATTTCATCTATTTTGAAATTCAGATAGGAATCTATTATTTCTAATGCTTCTTTAGAAAGTGTTTTTTCATTCATATTTTTCAGATATTATATCTAATATTTCCTTACCACGTTTATTGAATTTATTATGAGTCTCCATTATACCTTTTTCGCTTTGAATCCTGAGATAGTCTGAATTTGATTTTATATTTGCATACTCTATCACTTTATATCCACTATTTATAATTTTTTCAATATTTATTCTATTTATATTTTTCTTATATCTTTGCAGTATCTGTGCACCATCATTTATTTCTATGACAGTCTTATCTATTTCTTCATGCATCAGAGCCTTATAGTGTGCTTCGAATACTGTTATTCCGTAAGCTCTATTATTACGGATTTTATTCTGCAATTCTGATTCATAGGTTACAGATGCTGTCTGTCTAGCGTTTATTTCTAGAATATGGAAATTATCTCTTTCTTCATCATGTATGATATCTATGCCAAATAGGCCGAACCATCCGCCACCCCTCATCTTATCTGCTATGAGTTTGCTCATAGTATGGAATCTCTCTATTTGTTCTTGACTTAGAATAGTTTTTGGTACACTCCAATCATTACCAATAGTGCTAAAAGGATTCTCTGTAAAAGGCATCATACCTGTTATCTGATAGCTAATATTACCAAATAAAATTTCTTTATCAGAAATAATAATATTTATAGTAAAGACTGGACCTTTTATAAAATCTGTAATCTTTGCCTCTCTTTGGAGGAATTTTGACTTTATATTTTCTAAATCATTTTCATTTTGAATAAGTATAGTACCTTCTCCTGTATGTCCATGAGACCATTGCAGTATAAATGGTTTATTATTCCAATTAATATCTTTTATTATAGAAATAGAATATGGTGGTAGGAATAGGGATAGTTCACCAAGCCATGATATTTGAGTTATTTTATTTTCTATTAGATCAGAAAGTTTCGCATTTGGATTCAATATTTCCCAACCTCTCTCCCTACATAGTTCCTCTATATGTAAAGTATTTTTGAATACCATTATCTTTGCTTTATGTTTAACAATAATATCTTCTACTTCGGGTAGAATCATAATATCGTATGTATCTAATATTTCTCTACTTTCTATAAGATATACATTATCTCTATACCTTTTTTTTATCTCTTTAGAATAAGGTGTGGTATTCGTAATAATATAATAATCACCTCTAGGCTCCATACCCAAAGCTCTTTCAATATCTCTTGTTATGTATACAACACTTGCCATATAGATAGTGTAGTATATTATAACCTTATGTCCACTTTTTATATCATTGCTACACCCATAGGGAATCTTGAGGATATGAGCCTCAGGGCTATTCGTATTCTAAAAGAGGTAGATATTGTGCTATGTGAAGATACACGTATGAGCAAGAGACTTTTCACAAAATACGATATACATACTCCCATGCTCTCTTATCATGCTCAGAGTGGAGAATTGAAAACAGAAATTGTATTAGAGAAAATTAAAGAGGGTAAGAATATTGCCCTAATCACAGATGCAGGTACGCCTGGAATATCTGATCCCGGTGCTATGCTCGTTTCTAGAGTTCGTGCTATGTATCCGACTTTACAGATACTCTCTATTCCCGGTCCTTCAGCTCTGACTTCTGCTCTTTCTATTGCTGGTGTACCGATAAACGAATTTATCTTTCTCGGTTTTATGCCAAATAAAAAGGGAAGAGAGACAATATTTAAAGAAATAGAAAATTCAGAAAGAACTATAGTATTTTATGAGAGTACACATCGTATTATGAAAACTCTAGAATCATTGAAGAATATAAAGAAGAAAGTCACCATTGTCCGTGAGATTACAAAGATATATGAAGAAGTAATACAAGGTTCTCCAGAAGAAGTCCTAGAAATATTACATAATAATAAAGAAAAGCAAAGAGGGGAATTTGTAGTTATTGTTTCTCTATTATAGTTACGATGTATGTTTATAGTGTATAATAGCTTTATTAATTCTTTAAAATAATATACGAATATGTCAAAGAGACAAGCATTGAGTATTATAGGTGTATGGGTGATGGTTTTTATTTTTCTAGGTATTCCTTCTTCATGGCATAAGATCATTGCTATTGTTACTGGTATAGTCATAATCGCAATTGCATATAATATTCCTCCAAAAGAAAATAGAAATACTGCAGATTCTTTCACTGAAAATAATAAAACAGAATAATAAATCAGATATAGAAGATAAATGAAAAATAAGAAAATTATAAATACTGTATCTTGGTCACTATTTATAATAGTTTCTATTTCACTATTTACTTTCTTGATATACAAAATACCTGTAAATTCTGCTGTCTATAGTTCTGAAGAGAATTTCATTGCAAGTACTATAGTATCGACCATGCCTATAGAGAAGCCTAAAATACTGCATATAAAGACCCCAAATGAAGTCAAAGCACTCTATATGACGAATTGGGTTGCTGGTAATAAAACCAAAAGAGCAGAACTAATAAAACTTATAGATGATACAGAATTGAATTCTATTGTTATAGATATAAAAGATTATACTGGGCGTATTGGCTTCACTACTGATAATCCTAAATTGATAGAAATAGGTTCATCAGAAAATAGAATTCCTGATATAAAAGATTTCCTACAATCACTCCATGATAAAGGCATATATATAATAGGACGTATATCTGTTTTTCAAGATTCATATTTAGTAAAGAAATTACCACAGTATGCTGTAAAGACAAAAGGTGGTCTAGTATGGAAAGATTATAAAGGTGTAAGCTGGCTAGATGTGAGTGCGAAGCCAGTCTGGGACTATGTAGTAGAAATAGGTAATGAAAGTTATAAAATGGGATTTGATGAATTGAATTTTGATTATATTCGTTTTCCTTCAGACGGGAATATGAAGGATATAGTCTATCCATATAGCGAGGGTAAAATAAAGTCTAAAGCATTAAAAGAATTTTTTGCTCATATTGATTCTACCTATCGGCCGAAGAACATCCCCATATCTGCAGATCTATTTGGTATGACTACTTCCAATACAGATGATCTAGGTATAGGTCAGGTTCTAGAAGATACTCTAGAACATTTCGACTATGTATCTCCTATGGTTTATCCATCGCATTATCCACCAAACTTCAATGGTTGGAAGAATCCAGCAAGTAAACCATATGAAATAATACAATACTCTATGAGTAGGGCTTCAGATAGAGCCATACTAGCCAGCACTACTCCTATGAAGCTACGACCTTGGTTACAGGATTTCAGTATTGGTGGTACTCGATATACTAGTGATATGGTCAGAGTACAGAAGCAAGCTGTATATGATGTCGGGCTCAATAGCTGGATGATGTGGAATGCTTCCAATAATTATACTGCTTCCGCTCTAGATCTAGCTTCTACAACATCTACATCTACAGAATTATAGTTTTCCACAGCTATTGACTCTTCTCTAATATAGGCGTAGTATTTTTACCAGATTCAACAGTTAGGGGTAATAGATATACTCCTCGGGGTAGGAGAACAATATATGCTATTGGCTGTTGAGAAAATGTCAGTCTGCACATTTGTGGTTATGGCAAAACAGATTAACGAACGTACCGTTGGTCCTGTGAGTAAAGAGCAGGTTCTTTCATTGGGACCTGAACCTAAACCCAGGATTCAAGATGAAGATGTACAGGAATCATCTGATACTCCTCGTACTTACGGCCACGGTCTTGTCGCTTTCGGTCGGGGGGACTTGCACACTGCACTTTCTAGCAGGTAAGATTCCTCTTCTCGTTTCCCTCGCGCACAGCGTTTCGTGCCGAGGGATTCTTTTTTTATATATAGCACTTCACAATAACTATGGTAAAATATAAGTAATAGATTTCTATATATTTTATGGATGAAAATAAAATAACATACTTTGCAGAAACTGATGCTAGGAATAAGAAAATAGCTTTTGGAATAAAGGCCAAGGATAGGACTAGACATGTCTATGTAATAGGAAAGACTGGTATGGGTAAAAGCACCCTATTAGAGAATATGGCTGTTCAGGATATAAAGAATGGAGAAGGAATGGCATTCATAGATCCACATGGTAAGACCGCAGATCTTCTACTAGAATATATACCAGAGGAGCGTATAAAAGATGTTGTATATTTCGCGCCCTTTGATATGGAATATCCAATCAGTTTCAATGTACTTGAAAGTGTAGATCCAGATAAGAGACACCTAGTCGTTTCTGGACTCATGAGTACATTCAAGAAAATCTGGCAAGATGCATGGTCAGCAAGAATGGAATATATTCTGACAAATACATTACTCGCCCTATTAGAATATCCAGAAGCTACGCTACTCGGCGTAAACAGAATGTTATCTGATAAAGAGTTTAGAAAGAAAGTAATATCTCATGTTACTGATCCATCTGTGAAGACTTTCTGGGTAGATGAATTTGCAAACTATACAGAGAGAATGGCAGCGGAGGCAGTGCCTGCAATACAGAATAAAATAGGTCAATTCACCGCCAATGCTCTCATAAGAAATATGATTGGTCAGCCGAAATCTTCTTTTGATATTAGAAAGCTTATGGATGAGAGGAAGATAATGATTATTAACTTATCCAAGGGTAGAATAGGAGAGACAAATGCTAATCTTCTCGGTGGAATGCTCATAACAAAGGTCTATCTAGCTGCTCTTTCCCGTGCTGATGTTCCAGATAGAGTATTAAAAGGCCTTCCTAATTTCTATCTTTTTGTAGATGAATTCCAATCCTTTGCCAATGAAAGCTTTGCTGATATTCTGTCAGAAGCTAGGAAATATAAATTGAATTTGACTATGGCGCATCAGTATATAGAACAGATGGAAGAAGAAGTCAGGGCTGCAGTATTCGGCAACGTCGGTACTATGATAGTATTCCGTGTCGGTGCCTATGATGCAGAAGTTCTAGAGAAAGAATTCGCACCAGAATTTACAGCAGAAGATATTGTGAATCTTGGTTTCGCTCAGATATATCTGAAACTTATGATAGACGGTATCAGTTCTCATCCTTTCTCTGCTACTACTCTTCCACCTATTGCTCAACTTGAACATACTAATGCAAATAAAGTTATAGAAGTATCTAGACAACAATTTGCTCATGATCGCGCAACAGTGGAGAAAAATATAGCAGAATGGCATGCACCTATAATCTCTATGCATAAAGCACCTATTAGAAATGATCATAAAATAGAGCATAGAACTGAGCATAAAAATGAAAATAAAATAGAAAGTAAACCAGAACATAGACTAGAACATAAACCAGAAAATAAAGTAGAAACAAAGATAGAGCCGAAAATGGAAAATAATAAAGTTGAACATATAAAACCAATACCACTTGTCAATCTGAGTCATAATAGTCATTCTCATCCTCATATAACTCATGTAAATAATAATCTAAAAGATGCAACTCCAGAGAAGGTAAATGAGCTCAGAAATGCACTTGCCTCTGTTCTAGGGAAAAAGTCTGAAAAGAGGGAAGAAATAGAAAAACCAAATATAGATATACAAAAAAAGGAAAATATACAAAACACTCATAATAGACAAAATATGCAAAGAATAGAAGATAAAGATAATAGTATAAAAGAAGTGTCTAGCGAAATATTGAAAAATGTGCTAAAAGTAGATTAATACTATGGCAAAAAAGTCTTTAATATTTTCACTTGCATATCTACCACATCTAGTAGGTGGGGCAGAAATAGCAGTAAAAGAGATAACAGATAGAATATCAAAAGATGATATTGAATTTGATATGATAACGCTATACGCTGGATCATCTAGATTTGAAACTATAGGTAATATAAATGTATATAGAGTCGGTCCACATATAAATATTATTGGTAATTCAATACCCAATATTTCATATTTTATAAAATTCCAATATATTGTTTTTGCATTTTTCAAAGCTCTGATTCTACATCATAGAAGAAAATATGATTTTATCTGGTCTATTATGGCTAGCTTCAATGGATTTTCTGCTTTATTTTTCAAAATGATTCATAAGAAAGTACCATTTGTTCTTACATTACAAGAAGGTGATTCTCTAGAACATATAAAGAAAGCCCTAGGGATAATGTATCCATTATATTTACAAATATTCAAAAGAGCAGATATTATACAGGCTATATCACATTTTCTTTCTAATTATGCAAAAGATATGAATGCAAAATGCAATATAAAAGTCATACCAAATGGCGTGAATTATGATTTCTTTGCAGAGAAACCTATACCAGGACATACGAAAGCACTTATTCATGAATTAGGATTTAGTCCATTTGATACCATACTCATCACTACATCTCGTCTAGTAAATAAAAATGCAATAGGAGACATAATAGATTCCCTTTCATATCTACCAGAGGATGTGAAATTATTGATTATAGGTACTGGTCCCCAAGAGAAACTTCTAAAGGAGAAGACGAAAGTCTTGAAATTGGAAAACAGAATAAATTTTGTTGGTTTTGTCCCAAATAAAGAAATACCTCTATATCTTCATATTTCAAATATCTTTATAAGACCATCAATATCAGAAGGATTCGGTATTTCTTTTATAGAAGCTTTTGCTTCTGGTATACCTGTTATTGCTACACCTGTCGGTGGTATTGTAGATTTCTTGGAAAATGAAAAGACTGGTCTATTCTGTAAGGTTAATGATCCGAAAAGTATTGCCCAAAGAGTAGAGAGACTACTCCATAATGAAGGATTACGCTCAAGTATTATAAAATCTGCTAGAGAAACAGCAAAAGAGAAATATGATTGGAATAATATAGCTAGAAAAATGGAGGATGAAATATTTGCTACTTTATAATTATAGTGGTAGAATGTGTTTCTAAGTGTTGATATATTAAGAAATAGATTAATTAAATAATTAATAAAAATATGAAAAAATCATTAACAATTCTAATAGTTTTAATAGTTCTAGGACTTCTAGTCTGGGGTCTAGGTAAAGGCGGTACTCCAGAAATACCTGCAAATGTAGAGACAGGAGAGACAGTATCAGCTCCAGCCACAGAGACTACCAAGGTATCTAGTAAGCTTTCTGAATATAAGAATGAGGAATTAGGTTTCTCTGTAAAGTATCCTACTACTTGGGAAGCTGGAACTTCTAATTATGGTATATCTTTTGCAATTCCTTATGGAAAGGCAGATACAAATACAGTAAAAAGATTGGAGGCAAAAGTCTCTTTTGCTTCTGGTAAATGTGCATTTCCAGCAGTTACTACAATAAAGGATCGTAGTACTATGAAGAGCGGAGATCTATCATTCAATATGATATCAATGTCAAACACTGTACAAGGTATAAACTATTTTGACAGAATGTACTCTCATCAAAAAGATGCAAATATATGTTATATATTCAGTTTCTCATCAATATATATAAATCCAGCTAATAAAGGATTCAAGGGTTCTGAAGCCACTCAGATGCTTAACAATAGCAAGGCAGTAATAGATGAAGCAGATAAAGCTTTCACAGAAATGGTAAAATCATTTGCTTATGTTATAGGTGCACAAGGTAAAGACGAAGTAGATGTTGTCCCTACAAAAAAATAATGATATAAATAATAATTAAAATATATGAAGAAAGTAGTTATAGCAATAATAATAGTTGTAGTCTTGATAGCAATATATGCTTTCTCTACATACAATACTCTCATTACTCTCGGTGTTACTGCTGATACACAATGGAAACAAGTAGAAACTCAATATCAGAGACGTTTCGACCTTATTCCTAATCTAGTAGAGACTGTAAAGGGTGTTGCAAAACAAGAACAGACAGTATTCGGAGATATAGCAGAAGCTAGAACTAGATATTCTGGTGCTACTACAGCAGATGATAGAGCCAAGGCCGCAAGCCAGGTAGAAGGTGCTATAGGAAGACTCCTAGTAATAGCAGAAAATTATCCAACTTTGAAATCCTCTGATTCATTCCAGACCCTCATGTCACAGCTAGAAGGTGCAGAGAATCGTGTCAGTGTAGAACGTACTCGTTACAATGAATATGTTAGGAATTATAATCTAAAAGTAATGAGAGTTCCTAGTTCTATAATAGCTCTAATATTCGGTTTTGATGAAAAAGAATATTTCAATTCAGAAGCTGGTGCAGAAAAAGCTCCAAAGGTAGACTTCGAATAAATAAATATGAATAGAAAAGGTATAAGTACAGCATTTATAATTTTTGCTTTATTTATACCTTTTCTCGTTTCTGCCTATGTGAGTCCAGGTAAACCATCTGGATTTGTAAATGATTTTGCAAATATTGTTTCTGATAGTGAACAGGTAGAAATGGAGAATATACTTTCTAATTTCGAAAAGCAAAATAGTGTTGAAATAGCGGTGGTTACTGTACAGTCATTAGGTGATGAAGATATAGATGGTTATGCGGTAAAACTTTTTGAAGATTGGGGAATAGGGAAAGCAGATAAAGACAATGGCTTGCTCATGATCTTTGCTATGGATGAAAGAAAGATGCGAATAGAAGTTGGTTATGGACTAGAGCCATATATTACAGACGCAATATCTTCTAATATTAGAATAAAGATTCTAACTCCGGCATTTCAGAGTGGTCAATATTCTAAAGGTATAAAAGAAGCAGTAACTACTATAATAAAGATTCTAAATGGGGATATAGATTCTACTGGAAATATAATAAGTGGTACTGAATATGGTTATGGTGAAGATTCATCATCAAGTTTTGATTCTAATTCTGATCAGTATATGTTACCTGCATTCTGGGCATTATTTTTCTTTATGTGGCTAACTAGTATACTAGGTCGTTCTAGGTCTTGGTGGTTAGGCGGAGTTATGGGTGGAATATTCGGTATAATTGTTAGTTTTATTTATTTTACATTAATTATAGATATTCTATTTACTATTATTATGATTATAATCGGACTATTCTTTGACTTTGTAGTTTCTAGAGTATTTTCTTCTAGTATTAGTAGTGGTACGAAACCACCATGGTGGGTAGGTGGAGGAAGTCTCGGTGGCGGAGGTGGCTTCGGCGGATTCGGTGGTGGTGGTTCTGGTGGTGGTGGTAGTAGTGGGGGGTGGTAAAAGTGTATTTTCTTTCTAGTTCAAAGAGTTTACTGTATTTACTTCTTTTTCAAGAATTAAATCTTTTTCTCCAAAAGTAAAACTTGCAATGACTTTTTCTCCAGAAATAACTTTTGGTAGCCAGAATATATCATCTGGCCACATTTCTTTATAAGGTATATCTTTTATCTTAAACCATTTAGGATTCATTTCTTCACTTTCTTTAATATTTCCCTCCCATTTTTCTCCCAAATAGACATGTACTATCTGACTCCATGATGGATTATGAGGAAATGTAAAACTTAATTTCGCAACTTTTTCAATCTGTTTAACTTCCACACCTATTTCCTCCTCAGTTTCTCTTATGCTAGCTTTTTTTATTGTCTCATTATTTTCAACTTTTCCTCCTGCGCCATTGTATCTTCCTGCACCGAAACCTTTCTTTTTCATGGCTAGACATATATCGGTTATCTTTCCTTTTGATCTTTTTATTAAAAAGAGAAGAGTGGCGTTTCTCATGGTTATATTATACTATGTTCTCTATAACAAACGGAGGGTTCGCATAGTGGTCTAGTGCGCCACCTTGGAAAGGT